>NZ_JAWRXV010000007.1:0-291077 GCF_046534875.1 Paraburkholderia sp. SIMBA_054
CTTCCCGGGCAAAAATCGAGAATGTACGCAGTTCACCCCGAAGTTAACAGGGGTGCCGTCACTACCGTTGCGCGTAATCGTCAGATCGGCGCGCGGTACACCGATTTATGCAACAACGCCACCTTCGGCCGTCAGTACTCATTCTCGACCGACTACATCGGCGCGAACTACACGATGGGCAGCCAGACGCCCGCCGGCAACTACGCGTATCACATCAACGATCTCGACCAGTTGACGTCGAGCCGTATCAACAACGCAGTGAAGTTCAGCAGCGCGAACTTCGCGGGCCTCACGTTCGGCGCGATGTACGGCTTCTCGAACTCGACGCAGTTCGCCGGCACGCCGACCACGACGGGCACGGGCGGCGCGCAAGGCTCGTCGAGCACGTACAGCTTCGGCGCGAACTATGCGACGGGTCCGTTCGGCATCGGCGCGGCGTACACGAACATCCGCTTCCCGAACGGCGCGACGCCGGCGTTCAGCGTGAGCATCGCGAACGTCAACACGCTCGGCCTGCGCGACCTCGAAACCTTCGGCATCGGCGCGCGCTACGCGATCGCTTCCGGTCTCGTGTTCGCGAACTGGACGCACACGAAGTTCGAGCCGCTCACGGGCGAATCGTCGAAGCTGAACAACTATGAAATCGGCGGCCGCTGGGGCTTTACGCCCGCGCTGTCGGCTGGCCTCGGCTACACGTTCTCGAAGCTCGATGACCGCTTCGAAGGCAAGTGGCATCAGATCAACAGTTCGGTCGACTACGCGCTGTCCAAGCGCACCGATGTCTACCTGCTGGGGATCTATCAGAAGGCTTCGGGCAGCAACGTCGTGGCGGGCCGCAACGTGCCCGTGCAGGCTGAGATCGGCTCGTCTTCGTCGTTCATCGGCAATGCGGGTGCGAACACGCAGTTCGTGACGCGCGTCGGTCTGCGTCACCGCTTCTGATCGTGTGATGGTCGCCGCTGCGCCGAAGGCGCGCGGCCACATCAGCGCATCCAGTCTCCAATCGCGGTACCCTTACGGGTTTTGACCGACCCACAAAGGACCGCGATGTCTGCTTTTCCCTTCGACGCCGTGTTATTCGACTGCGACGGCGTGCTCGTCGATTCGGAAACGATCACCAACACCGTGCTGGCAGCAATGCTCGGCGAACTGGGCTGGTGTCTGACTGTCGACGAAGCGATGTCGATCTTCGTCGGCAAGACCGTGATGGACGAGGCGCCGCTGATCGAAGCGAAAACGGGCGTGCGTATCACGCCCGCCTGGCTCGAAACGTTTCGCGAGCGCCGCAACGCTGCGCTCGAACGTGAAGTGACGGCGATCGAAGGCATTGTCGAAACCGTCGCCGCGTTGCATACGCGGCTCGATGGACAGATCGCCGTCGCATCCGGCGCGGACCGCGTCAAGCTACGCTTGCAGCTCGCGAAAGCCGGCCTGCTCGACGACTTCGAAGGACGCATCTTCAGCGGGCAAGAGACGCCGCGCAACAAGCCGCACCCGGACGTTTATCTCGCCGCAGCCGCGGGACTCGGCGTCGATCCTTCGCGTTGCGCCGTGATCGAAGACACCGTGACGGGCGCCACGGCAGGCCGCGCGGCGGGCGCGACCGTGTTCGGCTACAGTCCCAGTGAAAAAGGCCATAGCTCGAAAGAAGCGTTGAGAGCCGTCGGCGTCGCCGACGTGTTCGAAGAGATGGCGCACTTGCCCGCACTGCTGGCGGGCTGGCAACGCTGAACGCCTTTGCGTCGACGCGTGCCCGCGTCGCGCACGGCAAGCTCAAAGCATTTCAGCTTCTTCGAGATTCGCGCCGAAAAAGAAACGGCTCAGCTCACGCGTCAGCTCGTTGAGGATCGCCATTTCCGGTTGCGTGATCTTGTGGACGGCCTGCACGTCGGTCCAGTCGCCGTAAGCGAGCGCGACCGTGGTGTCGTTGGCCTTCACGGGCAGCAGCACGAACGCCTGCGCATCGGCGAGATGCGCCTTGAACCAGTCCGGCAGACGCGCTTCCATACGCGGCTCGCGCGCGTTCTCGATGAAGATGCCGACGGGGTTCGCAATGGCCAGATGGAACACGTCGGGCTGGAATCCCGCGCCGAAATTGAGCGTCGGCAGCATGCGTTCCATGTCGGGGCCGAAACCGATGCGCGCGTGATAGCGCGCGTCGGCCTGGCGCACGAACACGAGCGTGCGCGACATCGACAGGCCCGCCAGAATGGTTTCGGAAGCGAGCGTCAGCACGGGCAAGAGCGCCTTGCTCGACGGCAGCGCGCGCAAGTCTTCGAGACCTGCCGAAAGACGTGCCTGCGCGGACTTCCCGGTGCGCACGATCGCATCGGCATGCGCGCGCAGTTCGGAAATCTCCTGCATCAGCCCTTCATTGCTTTCTTCGTCGATCAACGCGGCGCTCAGGGCGTCGAGCCTGCCCGCATCGATCCTCAGCGCGTCGCTATAGAGGCTCGCGAGTTCGGCGAGGCAGCGTTCCAGTTCGTCGCCCGGCGGCTGGGTGACAAGCAGGTTGGCCACTTCCGTCGAATAGCTGTTGACGGCCCGCAGCCAGCGCACATGCTCCGAGAGCGGCTCGTCCGATCCCGCGCCGATGGCCTGCATCCCCGCCGAGATCGTTTCCGGCAGGCGCCAGCGGCGCGCCGCCTCGCTGCCAATGTCCTCGAAGCTCACGCCGAGCAGTTGCGCGCACGCGTCGCTATCGTCGATCTGGTCGGTCGCCGCCGTGCGGCGCAGCCGGTCCCATTCGCTTTCCAGATAGAACGCCACCAGTAGCCTGCCCACCTGACGCATCAGCGCGCACACCACAGCTTCTTCCGCCACGCGCAGATCGACGCCTTCCGTGATGCGCCGCGCAACCGTTCCGCATAGCAGCGCGCGGTTCAGTTCGAGCTTCGCGTCGATCCGGTGCGGCGCGCTGTGATGAAAGTGATCGACGATCTTCATCCCGACCACGAGATGGCCGACGGTATCCATGCCGAGCACCATCAGCGCGCGGGTCACGGTGGTGATATTGCCGCCGAATGCGACATACATCGCCGAATTGGCGAGCCGCAGCACCTTTTGCGTGAGGCCGACATCCGAAAGCACGACCTGCACGAGCGACGTGAAGTCCAGATCGTCGTTATTCATCGCCGACACGGTGGTGCGCAGCGCCTGTGAGAGCATCGGGAAATCCCCGCGCTCGCTCATGCGCGCCCACAGTTTTTCCAGCAGTTCGGACTTGACGACGGGGGACATCTGATGGTGATGGAGAACAGATACGTTGAAAGACAACCACAGTACCCGTGATTAAAACACAACCCGTCGTCCATCATCGTGCCGGCAAGTCTCAGACAGCCTGCAAACCGTCGGCCTGTTGCGTGATTGCGCATCGATTGCGCATTATTTCGAAGTCTTTCCGTGTCTCCATTGCGCGACATTCCACCCTGGCCGGGCGCCACAAGCGGCTTTCAACGCCCTATGAGCCATCAGATATCGACGCCTGACGCGACGATCATCGCGCCCGCATTACCCGGAGGCGTGCCGTTCGCGCGCGGGCAGTAAACGGTTTCGCCTGCAGCGATCGTGCGGCCCGTCAGCACGCATTGTCCGGCCCGGCGCGCGATGTTCACGCGCCATGTCTGATAGCCGTAGTGACCCGTGCGCGCGTCGCACCATGAAACCGTCAGCGTCTGCGCGGTCGGCTTGTCGAGCACGCGCACGGTCGGCTGGCTTCGCCCGTCCCAGCATGCGGCCGAGCGCGGCCTGCGCCGCGCCTGGCGCGGTGGGCGCGGTGGGCGCGGGGTTTCGACGGGGTCCGGCGTGACGTCGAAGTTGCGGATCGCCACAACAGTCCGGCACCAGACATCGGCATGCTCTTCGATCCAAATGCGCTCTGACATGATTAATTCAACACGTGATGAATATCGAGATCGTAGCGTCGCCGGGCACGCGTGTCAAACGAATGTGCCGCGAGGCCCACTTCCGCCCCCGTCCGGGCGCTCGGTTAAACTCCCACCTGATCTGACGATCGGCAGGCTGATTCGAATGAAAGATGTGACGGCAACAGCAGAACCCCAAAAGGACAAGAAACGCGCGCGCGGACGCCCGGCGTCGAGCGCATCGGTTGGGCCGGACGCGATCCTGCGCAATGCGCGCAGGACTTTCGGCAAACGGGGATTCGAGGCAACGAGCGTGCGTGAGATCGCCCGCGACTCAGGCGTCGATGCGGCACTCGTCGCACATCATTTCGGGTCGAAAGAGACGTTATGGCTGGCCGTCGTCGAGCAGATCGCCGGGCAGATGGCGCCGATGATCGACGCAACGTCAGCGTTGCGGACCGCGCCGCTGGGCGCGAAAGCGCGCGTGGAAATGGCGGTGGCGAGATTCATCGACGAGGTGTTCGACGACCCCGACGTCGGCATTTTCTTTTCGACGGCGGCGACGGAAGAAGGCGAGCGGCTCAATGTGCTGATCGAGCGGCTGGTGCGCCCTTATCACGACGTGATGGTGCCGTTGTTCGCCGACGCGGCGCGGCAAGACGAACTGAAGGTCAAGGACGCGGAGCTGCTGTTTTTCATGCTGCTGAACGCGATCAGCAAGACGGTCGCGTACAGCCATCTGATGCTGGCGTTCTCGTCGCTGCCGCAGCATGAGAAGAAGTTCAAGCGCATGGTGCTGGAGACGGCGCTGGCCATGCTTGCCTAGTCGATCCGCGTGGCGGCGCGACGAAATTGACGCAGTGCGGATCGAAGCCAGCAGCGTTCAGACGGCGGCCGCGCGGCGCGCCTGATACAGTATTTCCCGTTCGAGCAGATCGAGCAGCGCGATGATCCGCTGCCGTTGCGTCGTCACCAGATCGTAGGTCTGCGCGAGTTTGCGCAGGCGCTTCGCCCAGTATTCGTAGTCGAGCTTTGACACGTCGTCCGTTTCGGTCCGGCGAACCACGTACTGAACCATTCTTTCCAGATGTTCCAGCTCCACGTCTGCCAGGCTCGCTGAGCGCAGCGTCCCGACACCCGTCGGCGCGTCCATTCTTGTTACCGCCATGTTGGCCCCCGATCTTCACCCGTAGCTGCCCGGCAGGCCGCGCTCGACTGTCCTCGGCGACAGCGGAGCGACGTCATCGCGCGCACGGTGCCGTCGATCTCCATGACGCACCGCCGCGCGACCTGTCCGGTTCTTTTCGAACAACGATAACCTCGCTTGGCGGCGAGGCTTTACCGTGCGTCTCAGTTGGGCGCGCGGGCGGTAGAAATCTGACGCGGCGTTACGTCAGCGCAGGCAGGAAAAGGTGTATCGCAAACGATTGCGCCAACTACGAAGTCCGCTCGACAGCGAACTTTCTATACGGCGCGAAGCGCGTATCGCCATGCAGCGCGGAGAAGACTTCGATCAGATGATCGGTGAAAAGCCGCACCTTCTGCGACGGCTGTGCGCCCTCTGGAAAAACGGCATGAATCGGCGCGGGCGGCAGGCGGTAGTCGTCCAGTACCGTGACCAGTTGTCCCGATCGCAGCTCCGGCTCGCAAAGCCATTGTTTCCCCACCGCAATTCCGAGGCCTTCGCGGGCGCAGGCAATCACGCCCTCCGCCGCGCCAACGAATATGCGCGCGCGGACCTTGATCGAGACGGGAATGCCGTCGTGCTCGAAGGTCCACGTTTCGTGCGACGGGCCCAACGGGCCTGTGACGATGTCGTGCGCGGCGAGGTCGTCCAGCGTGGCCGGGATGCCGCGCTCCTTCAGATAGGCGGGAGAAGCGACCAGCATGCGCGGCACCATGCCGATCTTGCGCGCGCCGAAGCCGGAATCCTCCAGCTCGCCGAAGCGGACGGCGAGGTCGGCGCCTTCGGCGATCAGATCCTGAATGCTGTCGGATGTCAGAAGCTCGATGCGCAACGCCGGATGCGCCTTCAGGAACACAGGCAGGCTCGGAATCACCGTGCGCACGCCGACGATGGCCGACGTCGCCACGCGCAGCACGCCGCTCAGGCCGCCGACATGCCGCGCTTCGTCGTCGGCCTCTTCGAGTTCGCGCAGCAGCTTGCGGGCTCTAAGCAGGAACGCTTTGCCTGCCTCCGTCGGCACGATGTTGCGCGTGCTTCGCAACAGCAGCGTCGTGCCGAGACGCGCTTCGAGCTCGGAAACGATCCGCGACACGGAAGGCTGAGACAGCCCGAGTTCGCGCGCCGTCGCGGAGAAGCTGCCCGTTTCGGCAGCGCGCACGAACACATGCAGTTCCTGGAATCGATCACTCATTTGCTTCACGAATAGGTGTTGTTCGCCGCGAGCCCGTAGTGCGGCACGCGCGGCTCGTACATGATGCCACCAACGGCCTGGCGGTTCAGTTCGACGGTTCGGACGCACTCCGCTGCTGGCGCACTCATTCAGGATCTGCAAAATGAACGATCGTATCTATCCAGCTCAAACCACGGCACTCGTGCTCATCGACGTGCTGAACGACTTTCTCGCCGATGACGGCAAGCTGCACGCGTCGATTGCACCCATGCTCGACAAGACAGGTTTCGTGGCGCACGTCGCGCAACTGCTCGAAGGCGCGCGCGCAGCGGGTGTGAAGATCATCTTCGCGCCGCACGGCACCGACGATCATAGTTTCGACGACATCAAGCATGTCCATCCGCGCATGCAATGGGCGCTCGCCAATGAGGTGCTGCGCAAAGGGACTTACGGTGCGGACTTCTACGCGCCGCTGCGTCCGCGTGAAGGCGAAATCGTGGTGAGTCATCACCGGATGTTCGACTCGTTCATCGGCACGGATCTGGAAGCGCAACTCCGGGCGAACGGCATCGAGAAGGTCGTGCTGGCCGGTCTGACATCGCAGACCTGCATCGAAGGCACCGGCCGTCATGCGCTTGAAGCCGGCTTTCACGTGACGTTCATCACCGACGCGGTCGCCGACTTTACGGAAGCGGCGCACGAGGCCGCGCTGTCGATCTCGTATCCGACGTTCGGCCACGACGCAATGACCGTTACCGAGTTTCTCGAAGCCGTCGATTCCGTCGCCGCGTGATTCGCGGCATGACAAACCGCGTTGCCACGACCGTGGCAGCACGTTCATCCGTTGCCCGATCGCGAATCCCGGACGGGCATCTCTCCACCAGGCGACATGTATTCGACAACCACCATGGAAGAAGTCACGATCGCAATCGTATTTCATAGCGGCTTCGGCCACACCGCGCGTCAGGCGCAGGCCGTCGGCGCCGGCGTCGCGCAAACGCCCGGCGCCAGGGCGTTGCTGCTGAGCGTCGAGCAGGCGCAAGACGAATGGGCCGCGCTCGAATCCGCCGACGCGATCGTCTTCGGCGCGCCGACGTATATGGGCAGCGCGTCGGCAGCGTTCAAATCGTTCATGGACGCAAGTTCCGGCGCGTTCTTCAAGAGCGCGTGGAAAGACAAGCTGGCGGCCGGCTTCACGAACTCCGCATCGCGATCGGGCGACAAGCTCGCGACGTTGATGCAGTTCGCAATCTTCGCTGCCCAGCACGGCATGCATTGGATCAGCCTCGGCTTGCCGCCCGGCAACAACAGCACGCGCGGCAGCGAACAGGACGCGAACCGGCTGGGCTTCTTTCTGGGCGCGGCCGCCCAGTCGAACGCCGACGAAGGCGCGGACGCCGCGCCGCCGCAAGCCGACCTGGACACGGCACGACACCTTGGCCAACGTGTCGCGCAAGCGGCCATTCAGTTTGCGCGCGGACGGGCCGCGTCGCGTGAATTCGAAACCTTGTCACACGAAGGAGAACCGTCTTGACGGCTTACATGATTTTCACGCGCGAAAGCACGCAGGACCAGGCGGCGCTCGACGCATACCGCTCGAAGGTGCGTGACACCTTCGACGGATACACGCACAAGGTGCTCGCCGCGAATGGCACGCAACAGGTGCTGGAAGGCGATCCAGCTGAAGCGACCGTCGTGCTCGAATTTCCGTCGCTCACGGCGGCCCGCGCCTGGTACGACAGCGATGCGTATCAGCAAGTCGCGCAGCACAGGCTCACAGGATCACGTCACCGTGTCGTGCTGATCGAAGGACTTTGAAACGGCAGCGCCGTCACTTCGCTGCAATGCAAAAAGCCAGTAACCCCGACGTCACCTCGTCGATGATCTGCTTCATCTCCGGATACGGCGGATGGAACGGCGTCGGATTGTCGGGGCTGCCCCATTCGATCGTATACGAGAACACCTTCGCCTTCTTCGCATCGACGATGTGACGGCTGAATGCATAGTCGTCGGACGTGCCCGCCGTCGGATACAGGCTCATCGACTGCTCCGTCTTGTAGACGCGGCCGCGCGAAGCCTTGATCGCGTCGCGCATTTCGTGCGCGAGATCGACGGCGATCTTCTTGTCCGCTGTCGCGATGTACTCGCGATACGCCTTGTCGTTGGCAATGCCGCGCTTGCCGTCGTACGCGGCATTCTGGAAGTTCATGTCGGGGTGACCGCTCTGGTTCTCGTCGTCGCCCCAGTTGTACAGAATGTCCTCCGAATAGCTGTGCAGATCGACGAAATAGCGGATGTTCGGGTAGGTGTCGAACATCCACACGGCGTTCTTCGTTTCCGGCTCCGATTCGGCGGCGGGACCGATATACACCTCGTAGTCGCAGGGATCGGTGGAATTGGCGATCGGACTTTCGGGATCGAAGTACTGCGGGAAATTCCACAGAAAATTGTAGTTGCGGTTGATATCGACGCCGCAGCATTGCGGCTTGCTATGCCCCGCAGGCGCGGGCCGGCGGTTCTTGCGCCACATCGACTCGGTCGACATGCTGTAGTGGCGGCCATCGGGATTCGCCTGCGGAAACACGTACAGGTCTTTGCTTTCGATCACATGCTTGATGTCCGCCGCCTTGAACGTACGGCTGCCGATCTTGATCGGTTTGTGCGTGGTGTACGCGTTGGCGAGCAGTTGCACGAAATGGATCAGGATATCCGGGCTTCCCCATTCGCGCGCGTGCACGCCGCCAAGGAAATAGATGCCGGGACGCCCCGCTGCGCTGCCTTTGCCGATTTTCAACGCGTGGCAGCTGCGCTTTTCCCAGGTTGGATGAGGCAGCTTGATCAGCTTCGTGAACGCATCATTGGGCGCATTGCTTGCGGCGGCAAGCGCCGCCTCGATTTGCGCAACATCGAGATAGCCGGTTCCCGCCGCGACGGATAACGCATCCAGCGCGTGCGGCGCGGCCAGTTGCGCGCGCGTCTCGGCCTGGCGCACCTTGCCTTGCGCTTCGGCGTCCTCCAGCCGTTCGACCTGGTAGCCGTCCGCTTCGAGCGCCTTGATCTGCGCATTGGTGGCGTGCGCGTCGACGCGATAGCCGCCGTGGACCTTCTCGATCGTATGGCGCGCGACCGTAACCTTATGCTTCGTCACGAGATCGGCCAATGCGGCCTGATCTTTTCCTGTGATGCGTGCGTGGTAGCGGGACATGTTCGTTCTCCGGTCAGACGGGCCGGTCCAGACGGTCCGGTCCTTCTAACCGAGAACGGCGGACGCGGCGGACATTTCAATCGTCCCGCCGCAGCCCTTGCGCTTCACTTCAGATCGACAGTCACGAAACTGCGTGCATGGTTACGCTGGATCAGCAGCGCCGCCTTCTTCCCCGCCTTCGCCGCGAGCGCCGCCAGTTCATCCTGCGATGCAACCAGCGTGCCGTTCAGCGACAACACCACATCGCCCGGCTTGATGCCGGCCGTGCCCGCCGTCCCCGACACGTCCTCGACCATCAGCCCTTCGGCGAGGCCCGTCGAGCGCCGTTCGTCGTCCGTCAGCGGATGCATGCTGAGGCCGAGATGATCCAGCGGCCCGACATCGCTCACGCCCGTGCTCGCGTATTGCGCCGATGGCGTCAGGTTAACCATGATCGTCATCTGCTTGCGATTACGAATCAGCTTCACAGGGACTTTCGTGCCCGACTGCGGCACCGCATCCTGATCGGTGAGATCCGCGCTGTGCTCGACGGGCTTGTCGCCGATCTGCACGATCACGTCGCCGGGCTTCAGCTTGCTCGTGGCGGCGGGACTGCCGGGCTCGACGGCAATCACCAGTACGCCCGCCGCGCGCGGCAGACCGAACGCGCCGGCAAGGCCCGGATCGACGTCCTGCACCTGCATGCCGAACGCACCGTGCGCGGCGTCTGCGTCCTGAGACTTTGACTGCGCCTGCAACTGCGCGCGCACCTTGTTTGCCATCGCGATCGGGATGGCAAAAGTCAGACTCTGGAAACGATCGCCGTCGGCGTAAACCTGCACGTGTATGCCGACCACTTCCCCCGCGCGATTGAACACCGGGCCGCCCGAGTTGTCGGGATTCAATGCGCCGTTGGTCTGGAAGAACGGAAACGTCGTGCCATCGGACAGCGTGCGGGACGTCGCGCTGACGATGCCCGCCGTCACCGTGTTCTGATAGCTATCCGGTGAGCCGATCGTCAGCACCTGTTCGCCGACGCGCACCCGCGTCGAATCGCCGAGCTTGACGACAGGCAGCTTCGTCGCTTCGATCTGGATCACGGCGACATCGCTTGGGCCATCGACGGCGACGACTTTTGCCTTGAACTCGCGCCGGTCAGTGAGGCGCACCGTCACGTCATCGGAGCCGTCGACGACATGGGCCGTCGTCAGAATCAAGCCGTTGGGGCTGACGATGAAGCCCGAGCCCACACCCGACATTGCACGCGGTGAGCTGCCCTGCCCGTCTTGCGACTGCGGCATGGCCTGCCGGAAGAACGCGAACAGCGGGTCGTCACCGTCGATCGCTTCGGAGCTCGCGCCCGAAGCGGGCGCCGGCGACGCAGCTGGCGCCGGCTGCGTTGCCACCGCCAGCGCCTTCTCCGGCAGGATCGCGCGGATGTTCACGACGGCGGGTCCGTAGCGCTCGACGATTGCCGGGAAGTCGAGCGGCGCGCTCGCATTCCCGGGCGCCATTCGCTTCTCTTTCACTGGCGCGGACGCAGGCGACGGCGCGGAAGCAGGCGCAACATGCGGTGCTATCGCTTCGGCGTTGGCGTAGGGGTATCCGGTGAGGCAGGCCGTTGTCACGGCGGTGCAAAACCAGGTGCGGAATAGAGTTGAGTGAAACACAGCGCACCTCCATGGCGTTAGTTATGCCTGGCACTGTGAAGACATTATTTAGCGCGTGGCGGCCGGCGACTGTGACATAGCACACCGAAGAGTTCGAAAAGAAAGAGAACCCATCCGGCCGACGCAAACCATATCGCATCGCAATCCAACCGCGAGCGCAGACGGATGCGATCGACCCTCGATGTCTGTCTGGGTGGATCGAAGTCGACGTGAGATTCAGTTGCATGTTTGCCCGCAATGGACAATCAGGGACGCGAACGGTTGACCCGTTCGTCCTGATTCATTTATAGAAAGCGGGCAGCAAAATTGCAGCGAGTACAAATCCTGGCGTGCGCCGATGGTGGCTCTGCCGGTACGCTGGTAGTCCGCGCTGATAGTTCGCGCTGGCAATTCGACAAGCGTTAGTCGCTACGCCGTCGTGACGCGATTACTGTCACGCAAAACGCGTCATCCATTTGTGTCAGTTGTGCGTCGATGATGCGGGCGGCCAAACGCTCGCGGCAGCGCATGTTCGAAAACGCTCATGTCCGCTGCTTCGCGTTTCGACTTCGAAAGTCGAGGCCGCCCGCCTGCGTGTTTCGTCAGCTACGCGCGCCCATCATGTCGACGCCGACAACGCCTGCGCGACGCCCTCCGCCGTCGCCGCCGACAGCGTCCATCCGTGCAGCGCCGGCTCGATCGAACGGATTTCGTCTGGCGTGACAGAGCGCCGCTCGAGCCCGCCTTCGCGCAGCAGCGCGTTGACCTTCAGCGCGGACTCATACTCCTTGCGCGCCGCGTAGAAGTGCAGGATGCCGCGCCGTTCGAGATCGAAGTCGATGCCTTCCCGCGCTGCAATGCCGAACAGATGTTCGCGCGCGGCAATGGCACGCCGCACCGTCTCGATCGTGTTCGCGCGGTAGTGCGGAATCTGCCGCGTGAACATCCAGCGCAGCCCCTTGATGATGGTGGCGCGGCTGTTCCAGACTTCGGCGTTGCTCGCCGACAGTTGTCCGCCGTTGGTAAACGAGGTTTCCATCGCCGCGTAGCGGTGACGCTCGAAGACGGTGACGCGATAGCCGCGTTGCGCGAGGGCGTTAGCGGTCGTGACGCCGGTGATCCCGGCGCCGATGATGGCGATTCGTGAGATGACATGGTCCAGTGTTCGTTGAGCATCGCCGGCCGCGCTTCGTGCTGCTGCCGGCGCCGATGCCCCATCTGTCCATGTACCTGAGCGTTTCGCCCGCGCGCCGCGAATGGCGTGGGCTCCCCTTCGGTGGGCGCGCGTGGCGCCGCTCTCCAGATGTTCCGGCTGCACGGTCCTTTTGCCTGAGAGTTTCCGGGGCGGTTGCTCCGTCGGCGTCGTCGCTGGGGACGATCTCTCCCGTGCTGCGTGGTGGAACAGTGCGACCTTACCGAAGCAAAAAGAACCGGGCAAGCCCCCAACTTCCGGGCAACGATCCACCGTGGGTTCAGTCCGCCGTCAGGTCGGCGCGCGGCGCAGCCGGGGAGAAACCTCTTCGGAAGTATTCGATCGTGAAGTCCACGAAGGTGCGCACTTTCGCCGACACATGGCGCCGGCCGGGATAGACGAGCGACAATTCCTTGAGACCGTTGGTCACCCGATACTCAGCAAGGACACGCAGCAACGCGCCGCTCGCAATGTCGCCGACGACGTAGTCCTCAGGCAGGATAGCGAGACCCATGTCGGCGAGTACCAGTTGCCGCAGCATGATCATGCTATTGACCCTGCACACGGAGTCGAGATTCAAGGTCTCCTCGCGACCGTCGGCGCTCGCGAATGACCACTCGGTTCCATGCATATCTCGCGAAGGCGCGAGGAAACTGTGCGATGCAAGCTGTTCGAGCGAGGTCGGCGCGCCGTGCCGTTCGATATAGCCGGTAGACGCGACCACGATGGGCCGCACCGACAGCACAGGACGCTTCACCAGCGTGCTGCCGTTCACCTGCCACGATGCGACGATGCCGACGTCGAACCCGTCTTCGACGAGATCGACGGACTGATGCAATAGCGTGACGTCCAGCTTCACCTTCGGATGACGTATCCGGTAGCGGTGCAGCAAAGGCGCTAGCGCCGCGAGTGAAAACGAGGCCGCCGCCGCGACCTTGAGCGTGCCCGTGGGCTCGCCCGCTTCTTCTGTCACGGCCGATTCCATCGAATCCAGCAGCTCCAGCAGTTGCTGGCACCCCCTTGCATAGGCGCGGCCCGCTTCCGTCAGCGAAACGCTACGCGTCGTGCGATTGACGAGGCGCGCATTGAGATGCGCCTCCAGCAGCGCCACATAGCGCGTCACAACAGCATTTGACAGATTGAGACTCGACGCAGCGCGACTGAAAGAGTTGTTCTCGGCGACTCTTAGGAATATTCGTATTGCCTGCAGCTTATTCAGCATGAGCAACAGAAATAAAACAGATTAGACATATATATCAACATTAAACTACCTTACCCCATTTAAAGCCGCAGTTTCAGCCAACATAAATACGATTATCACCCATGGAAACCCATCATGTAGCACCGTCACAACATATTATCAAACAAGCACCATTCACGACTTAAATATCGAGATGAATTTCATTTGAATATACATCGCCTTATCATTAAACATTAATTTTATTTCGAATTACTAAAAAATAGTTTTCAATTATTAAACATAACGAAACATCGACTTACCTCTATAGTTCGCCCTGCGTGATCGATGTGTGCCGTGAATTTGCAAAAGCTACGCACCGCGGCTATCTCGCACACGGAAGACAGCACATTCATTCAAGTCGTCAGGCTTAGTACGGAATACGAACATGAAAAAAACCACCTTGATTTTCGCGGCTGCTTCAGCGGCCTTTGCGGGTGCGGCGCACGCGCAGAGCAGCGTCACGCTTTATGGCCTCGTCGACGCGGGCCTGACTTACGTGAGCAACGAAGCCACGCGCAATTCGCCCATCACGCCGAATGGCTTGAATGACGGCAAGGCAGTGTTCGGCATGACAAGCGGCAATGTGCAGCAAAGCCGCTGGGGCATGCGCGGAGTGGAAGATCTGGGCGGCGGCCTGAAGGCCGTCTTCAACCTCGAAAGCGGGTTCAACGTGAACAATGGCAGTCTGGCCAATAACAATGCGTCCAATAACAGCCTGTTCAACCGCCAGGCGTACGTCGGACTGTCTGCTATCGATTACGGCACGCTGACCCTCGGCCGCCAGTACGACTCGGTCGTCGATTACCTGGGCCCGGTCTCCGCGGCCGGCACCTGGGGTGGCACGTACTTCGCGCACCGCGGCGATAACGACAACCTGAACAGCACGTTCAGCATCAGCAATTCGGTCAAGTATCAAAGCGTGAACTACGCTGGGGCTTCGTTCAACGCGCTGTACGGTTTCTCAAACTCGGCGAACGGCTTTGCGAACAACCGCGCGTATAGCGTCGGTGCTGGCTATGAGTACGCCGGTGTGCATTTCGCAGCTGCCTATCTGCAGATTCAGGGGCTGAATTCCAACAACAGCTCGGGCGCGATCCAGAACCTTCCGACCTTGGCGATGACAAACCTTCCGGGTCTTCAGAATCAGCGTACCTGGGGTCTTGGCTCGAATTATGAAATTGGACCGTTTACGCTCGGCGCGCTGTTCACACAGACCCGCTATCAGGACAACATCGGCGATTCTTCCGTGCGTTACAACAACCACGAAATCCACGCCCGCTATAGCGTCACGCCTGCGTTGAGCCTCGGCGCGGCTTACACGTACACGCAAGGCTTGCGCAGCACGCCGCGTACGTCTACGACGAGCAACAGCTCGGCTCACTGGAACCAGTTTGGCGTGCAGGCCGACTACGCGCTGTCGAAGCGCACCGACATCTACGCTGAAAGCGTCATGCAGATCGGTGCAGATAATCAGGTCGGCGCGAACGTGACGCAAGTCAACGGCACTTCGGAACCCTCCACGAGCAAGAGCCAATACGTCGTTTCGGCAGGTATCCGGCACCGCTTTTGATCGATTCACCAATCTTTAAGAGTCTTCTCTGGTCTCCGCCAGTTTTAACCGCCCCTTTCAGGGGCGGCTTTTTTCTTTTGGACAAGCAACCGATAACTGGATGAGGTATCTCGAAGATGAACGCAAACTTTAAAGAGCGCGGCGCGAAGTTGAGACTGACTCAGATCGTCGCTCGGTGTTGACGCTCACCGCATTCACCTGGGAACTCCCGCCGTCGTACGCAGCGACTGCCCCTGTGCCCGCGACGCAGGCTGACTGGCCACGCAACTTTGAAGCGAGTGGCGAGCATGTCGAGATGTATCAGCCGCAAATCGAGAAGTGGGACGGCAATCGCATCTCGGGGCGCGCTGCAGTTGCCGTCGGCAAGGCCAACGGAACGCCGACCTTCGGCGTCGCGCATTTCGCCGCCAATGCCTATATCGACAAGCCATCGGGACTGGTCCGTCTGACTGCTATCCAGATCAATAGCGTCGAAGTCCCAACCGATGCGAGCCTCGCTGACAGCGTTCGTCGATCGTTGCTCGCGCGGCTGCCGGAAACGGGCATGAGCGTGCCGCTCGACGAACTGCAGACGAGCTACGCGGCATCGCAAGAGCTGTCGCAAACGATGCGCATGCCGGTGAAAAACGACCCGCCACAAATCGTGTTCGCCACGCAGCCTACCGTGCTCGTGCTGGTCGACGGCGAGCCTGCGTGGCAAAACGTCGGACGCACGGGGTTCCAGCGCGCGCTGAACAGCCGCGCGCTGCTGATGCGTGAGGCCGACGGCACGCTGTATCTGCATGCGGCCGGCTACTGGTTCAACGCGCGCGATACGAACGGACCGTGGAGCGTGCTCGCAACGCCGTCGCAAACGCTGTCGAATGCCGCGAAGCAGTCGTCCGCAAGAAACGCCGCCGACCCGATGCTACCCGCCAGCGGCAAGCCAGCTGCACAGGCGCCCGCCCTGCTCGTCGCGACGCGTCCGGCAGAGCTGATCGTGACGGACGGTCCCGCGCAGTTGAAGCCCGTCGACGGCACGGGACTGCTGACCGTCACCAATACCGATCACGCCGTGTTCGTGAATCCCACGACGAACCAGTACTACGTGCTCGTGTCGGGGCGCTGGTTCCAGGCCACGACGACTAACGGCCCCTGGGCTTACGTTCCGGGCAATCAGCTTCCTGCAGACTTCGCGAAGATTTCTCCGAACGATCCGAAGGCCAATGTGCTGGTGTCCGTGCCGGGCACGCCTCAAGCGAGAGAAGCGGCGATTGCTGCCTCTATTCCGCAGACGGCCTCGGTATCCCGTCAGAAAGCCTCCACCACCGTTTCGTACGACGGCGCGCCGCGCTTCGAGCCGATCGCGGGCACGCCGCTGCGGTATGCGGTCAATACAGCAACGCCCGTGATCGAAGTCGACTCGACGCATTTCTACGCCGTAGCTAACGGCGTCTGGTTCGTCTCGATTTCGCCGATGGGCGGCTGGACCGTCGCGACCGACGTCCCGCCCGTGATCTACACGATTCCCATCAGCGCGCCGCTGCACTACGTGACGTATGTCCACATCTATTCGGTGACGCCGGATACCGTCGTCGTCGGCTATACGCCGGGGTATCTCGGGGTCGTCGTCGATGCGCAAGGCACGGTCGTCTACGGCACGGGTTATGTGTATCCGCCGTATGTCGGCGCGTATTACTACGGCTACCCGCAGACCTATGGATACGGCGCGAGTTTCGCGCTGGGCGCGGCAGAGGGCTTTGCGTTCGGCTTTGCAGCGGGAGCCATCTGGGGATGTGCGTCGCCTTACTGGGGACCGTATTGGGGCGGCGGATACTGGGGCGGCGGCTGGAACAACGTGAATATCAACCAGGCGAATTCCTACGGCCGCTGGGGCCAGGGCACCGTTACGCACACGGCAGGCTGGAATGCATGGACGGGTACGCAATGGCGCGGCACGGCGGGCTCGGGCTATAACCCCGTCACGGGCGCGCACTTTCAGGGCGCACGCGGGGCCGCGTTCAATCCGTATTCGGGCAACTATGCAGCCGGCCGGCAAGGCTCGTTCGCCAATCCCACCACCGGCCGAGAAGGCGCGGGTCGCGGCGGTATCGTCGGCAACCAGTACAGCGGCAACTATGCGGCTGGCCGTCAGGTCGCCGGCTACGACGCCCGCACGGGCCGCGCTGGCGCTGCTGAGTTCGGCGTTTCCGGCAATGCGCAGACGGGGCAATATCAGACCGCCAGCAAAGGCATCGTGACCAACCAGTCGCGAGGCAATGCCGTTGCCTGGAACAACGGCGACGTCTAGGCGGGACACGACGGAAATGTCTATCGTCGATCGGACGGCGGGTCGTGGGAACAGCACACGTCGAACGGCTGGCAATCGGCCCAACCGGACGGCAGGGTCGGCAGCGATCTCGACCAGCAGCGTGACGCGCGCACGACGGGCGAGCAGCGCTTCAGCCAGCATGCCGGCGGATTCGGCGGAGGCGACGGATTTGGCGGCCAGCACTTCGGCGGATTTGGCGGGGGTAACGGATTCAGCGGCGCGCATTTCGGCGGCGGGGGATTCCACGGCGGGCGGCGCTGAGGGTACGCGGCGGCATTTCGGCGCTGCGGTGTTTCTGCGCTTCGGGCGTGGGCGCGCACAAAACGCGCCTCGCCCGTTGCGTCAGCAGTCGGGACATAGCTCATGCAGTGCTGCATGATAGAGTTTGCTGAACGCGTCACCGTCGGGCGTATCTTCGTGGACACGCCCGCTCCCAGCACCTGATCCGTCATTGCGAGGCCGAGCATGGAGACGAAACTGACCGCCCACCTGCCCACCGTCGATATAGAAATTACGCGACGCAAACTGCCCGACCGCAATGCGGAGAGCGTCGCGATTCACATTACCGCCGTACCATCGGTCGAAGCCGCCGCGCGGTGGTTTCTGCAACCGGATCTTTTCTCGCTCGCGTCGCCGCTGTCGATGTTCTCGATGTGGTCGATGTGGATGCGGGCGTGGCAGCCGTGGGTCCCGTCGATTGCTGCGCCCGCTCAGCCATCTCAGGAGCCTGAGAAGCGGCTCACGGATGACGCGGCATCCGCGCCGCGTGGTTGAGCTATCGCGCGTCGCCGCGCGCGTGACGCGGCATTGGCGGATTCCACGCGAGGAGGATCGAACATGCGCGCAATGGTTTTCGACGGATCGCGTCCCACGCTGTCCGAACGCGAGTTGCCCCAGCGAGCGCCATCAGCGGGAGAGTTGCTGATCGACGTGCTGGCATGCGGCGTGTGCCGGACCGATCTGCATGTCGTGGATGGCGAATTGAGCGAGCCGAAACGGCCTGTGATTCCGGGGCATGAAATCGTCGGCCGGGTCGCGGCGCGCGGCGCGGACGTAACGGCATTCGATATCGGCGATCGTGTCGGCGTGCCGTGGCTTGGCAGCACGTGCGGCGTCTGTCCGTATTGTGCGAGCGGCCGCGAGAACCTCTGCGACGCGCCCGGTTTCACCGGCTATACGATCGACGGCGGCTACGCCGAACAGGTGATCGCCGATCACCGTTATTGCCTGCCGTTGCCCGAGCGCTACGACGACGCGCAGGCTGCGCCGCTGCTGTGCGCCGGTCTCATCGGCTACAGGACGCTCAGCATGGCAGGCGACGCGAAGCGCATCGGCATTTATGGCTTCGGCGCGGCGGCGCACATCGTCGCGCAGGTCGCGCGTCACCAGGGCCGCACGGTGTACGCGTTCACGCGACCCGGCGACGACACCGCGCAACAACTCGCGCGTAGGCTCGGCGCGACATGGGCAGGCGGCAGCGATGACGCGCCGCCCGAACCGCTCGATGCCGCGCTGATCTTCGCGCCCGTTGGCGCGCTCGTGCCGGCTGCGCTGAAGGCGGTCGTCAAGGGCGGTATCGTCGTGTGCGGCGGCATTCACATGAGCGACATTCCCGCGTTTCCGTATGCGTTTTTGTGGGGTGAACGCCGCGTCGTATCGGTTGCGAACCTGACGAGAGCCGATGGCGCAGCGTTCATGAAGATCGCCGGCGACACGCAGCTCGATATCGAAGTGACGCGCTATCCGCTCGCTGACGCAAACCGCGCGCTCGACGATCTACGCAGCGGGCGGCTGTCGGGCGCGGCGGTGTTGATGATGCGCTGAGTGCGGCGGGTTCGAACGCCGTCAGAAGATCGACCGCCCTGTGTAGGTGGTCAACCACGCTAAAGCCAGCACGATGGCGCTATGCCAATAGATACTACGTAGCTCGACCATAAGAACGACATCGACTTATGGAAAAGCCACGTGTGTTCAGCTACTTACGGTTCTCCAGCCCAGGCCAGGCCAGGCAGCGGAACATCTGTTGCGCGACAGACTGAGCCTGCCGTTCTGTATGCCGCTGACCACGGCTTCACGCTCGACGCCAGCCTAAGTTTGAGAGACGAAGGGCTTAGTGCCTACCACCAGAAACACGTGACGACGGGCGCGCTCGGGCTTTTTCTGCGAGCCGTCGAGGACGCCAAGGTTCCACCCGGAAGCGTGCTTATCGTTGAGGGCCTGGATCGCCTGAGCCGGGCCGAGCCGATCCTCGCACAAGGCCAGCTTTCGGCCATTCTCGGAGCGGGAATCCGGGTTGTGCCCGCCGCGGACGGCCGCGAGTACAGCCGTGAGATCCTGAAGAAAGATCCAATGGGGCTCGTGTACAGCCTGCTCACCATGATTCGGGCGCACGAGGAATCCGAGACAAAGTCAAAGCGGGTCAAGGCGGCGATTGTAGCTCGGTGCAAGCAATGGCTCGCCGGCACCTATCGCGGGTCCATAGGCGCACCGCAGACTGACCCCGCATGGGTCTCGCACACCTGACGGCTTCACTCTTCACCCCGAACGAGCCGCCGCCGTCGAACTCACGCTGTGACGACGACAAACTCTCTGCCAAGCACACTATGAGGGACGCTTCAAACACGAGCGCGTTATCGTGCCACGTATCCCTCGACGACCCTGCGAAATGGCTTATACGTCAGCGAATGCGCGCACGGTCCAACAGTTCTTCCAGATAACTTCTCGCTAGCCTTGCATTGAGCGCTACCTTGTCCACCAGGTCCACGCGCTCGAAGTAGGTCAATTTACTTTTGCCGGCGACACGCGTAATCACTGGCACGAAGTCATTCGGATAATCCAGCAGTCGAAGGATATCAACCTCAGACGCGCGTCTCAGATCGGCGATGCGTATGGGTTGTTGCAGCATGGCATCGCCAAACCGTCGGCGCAGCCTTTCCGCGGTGAGATCCACCTTGGTTGCCCGTTCATTAATGTGATTGCCTATCGTGTCTTTGAACGCACGAGCCCACTCAACCACCAGTTGGTCGATCCCGACTGCCATGTCGTCGTTTATCAAGTGTCGGCCCTGCATCGATGTCAAAAACGTGCTCGTCGCGATCACTGGTGGCTCGAGCGTCGTGAGAATCGCGTTGATGGAGAGTTGACCGACGAAGCGTTCGTCGCGGAGGACAGAAGAATCATGCACCGCCGCAGTGGATTGTTCCGGGTTGTCGGTTGGCCGTGAATCGACCACCAGAATGCGCTGCACATGGGTGAAACAGCTGGCAAGCGCTGCAATCAGGTAAAGACGCGTCGACCACCAACTCGTGGCGAGGTCGATTTTCAAGGCGCGCCCGATGTCGCCCGCGGCGATGATCGCATTCTTGATGCCTTCTGCAGCCGAACTGTCGCTCGCCACTCCCGCCTCCGAGGGAAGCAACTGCGCTTCTTCCAGATTGAGCTGACGCGTGAGTCCCGCCATCGTCACCGCTGTGCCGACACGCGCTTCCAGGTCTGTCGGCGTGGTGAACCACGAGACGATCCGTTCCAGTTGGAGCTTCTCCCGGAGGGCCCGAATCTTTTTGGTGTTCGGCTGCGCTTGCGGCCGCGCGGCATCGAAGCCATCGATCAATTGCGGCGGCCACGGATATTGCTCGTCGAGCAGAAAAGCCATGACCGGGATTTCGCGCTCCAATGCGCGGAGATACTCGAAGTGCGTAATCGACGTCTCACCGTCCGCGATCGAGTCGGCAGAGGGCACGTTGTCCGTTTTATTGCCCTTGCGTTTGGACCCCGCACCCGGGACGTAACCGTAGCGCCACCCGAATAGCCCCACATAGGCATCGCTGCGGTCTACCATTTCCAGGACCTTGTTGAGCGGCGTGGAAGCTGCCGCGACCAGGTCCTCCATCGCGAGCACCTCGTGGCCGAGCTGTCTCAGGACGCGGATCGCCGCGGCGCGATGTTCTTTCAGATCCTCGAACGAGGACGACACGAAGATGCGCACAGTCCCTCCGTCTGCCTGCTCCCCGCCGCTTGTCTCCTAAAGGCGACGGCCTTTTGCAAGGGTAGGAGAAATATCTGTTCCGCGCTTGTCGACAATCGGCGCGGCGCTCCAATTGGAGCCAAAGGTGGTTGATTCAGATCATTGACCGTGTGCCCAGCGTACGATTTGTTCCGCTTTCTGACGGCACGCAAGCTTACTGTCAGATTGTGCATGCGGGTGGACCTGGCGCCAAGCGTGCCTATCAAATCTTCCCGCCGAGGCGGCGCAGGAAATTCTGGCTGGGTTGCATATTCGCGTTCGCCTGCACGCGCAACCGTGTCTCAAGGCGAAGGTCCGTTACCTGCCCTGAACGGTCTTCCAAATGATCGTGCAAGGACGAGAACAAACGGCTGGAATGGGCCGCGTCCAGAAATTCATCGCCGACCGGCACCCTGCGACTCAGCAATGGAGCAGGCTTGACACGCCTTCCCCCTTTGCTGCGCGGGCGCGCGTCCCGTTTCGGCTGGGTTTGTCAAGGCGAACCTCGCCAGATCAACTTAATCGTGGCAAAAACACAAACCGCATTTTTTGCTCAGAATAGTCCGCAAACGATTGCTTATACTCTCTGCATCTCGTTGTCCGAAGCGCATGGTATGCCGCAGGAATGGCTCGAATATCTTCAGCGACTTAGCTGGAACTCCCCGATGGCTTCGGCGTTGGCGTCAAGCGCGATCGGTTCCGTCATCACGCTCGCATGGATCTCTGCAAGAGGTGTCTGGGAACACAGGTCCCAACGACGCGATACTGCGCTAGAACTGGCGCTGTCGCTGGAGAGCTATGCCCGAACATGCCGGACGATGATGCATAAAGCCGCTTGGGCGGCGGCGGTGCCGACCGGCTCGATGAGCCGTGAAGTGACCAGGAACGTGTCCGTCGCAGCCTTTGCCTATCCAGACAAGCTTCGATGGAACGTCCTGAGCCGCAAAGTCGTTTCTGAACTCCGCGAATATCCGGCCACGGTGCACGCCACTCGCGAGTATGTAGAAGCATTCCGGGAATTCGGTGAGCCCATCGACCTTTGCAGTCTGGTTGAATACGAATGTGCAAAGGCTGCAATGACTGCGTTAGCACTTGCCCGGACCACGCGTCGACGGCACGGCGCCGCAAGGTGGAAACCCGGCGCCAAAAATTCAGCCATGGAGCGTGAACTGTCTGACTTCATCGAGACCGCTGAGGAAGAACGCAAGGCGTTGCTCCAGCGTCGAGCGGAGTCTGTGATTAGTCGGCGAGCTGACACACAGGGATTCAAAGAGGCACTAAGAGGCGTTAACAAAATGAGTTCTTCAGTTTTCGCCAACAGATTATGCAGCAGGCGAGTTTCATGAAGGCTTCGTGGATAAATGCAAGACGTTCGAAGCGGATGCGCAGTCTTCGGAAGTTGTGAAGCCACGAGATGGTTCGCTCGACGACCCAGCGGGTTTTACCAAGGCCGCTGCCATGAGGCTGGCCACGTCGGGCGATTTCAGTGGCGATGCCGGCTGCATGTAGCGGGCGCCGGTATTTGTCGTGATCATATCCCCGGTCACCCTGAACGATGCGGGGCTTCGAGAGCGGCCGACCGCGCTTTCCAGCGATGGGCGGGATGGCGTCAACCAAGGCGTGAAGCTGGGTGACATCGTGGCGGTTGGCGCCGGTGAGAATTACCGCGAGCGGGATGCCCTGCGCTTCGGTAATGAGGTGATGTTTTGAACCAGGTCGCGCGCGGTCGGTGGGATTGGGTCCCGTTTTTGACCTGCGCCCACCGCGCGGATGGAGGAGGAATCGACAACGACGCGGGACCAGTCAATCTGTTCGGCCTCACGCAACCTGGCGAGCAAGACTTCGTGCAGCCGGTCCCAGACACCGGCGGTCTGCCAGTCGCGTAGACGGCGCCAGCAACTCATGCCACTGCCGCAACCCATCTCGCGCGGCAGCAGGTCCCAGCGCAGGCCTGTCTGCAGGATGAACAGGATGCCGGTAAGCATGGCCCGGTCATCCAGTGGTTTGCGTCCGGGATACCGTGAACGGCGAGGTTTGGGTGGGGGCAGCAAGGGTTCAATGAGTGCCCACAACTCATCATCGAGTATCGGTTTGGCCATGGCCTCCTCGTCATCGAAACAATGTTGAGGTTAACAGCAATCGTTGGAAGTTAACAGACCCAAGCAATCATTTTGTTAAGGGTTCTAAGCACCTGACGCCACCCACACTAACGGAAAAATCAACCCGTCGGGCGCAGCGCGACCCACTTCCGCCGGTCGCTCGGTCAGGCATTCAACGGCAGCTAACAGATGCGGACCTGACGTCGAAACGAGCGACCCGCTGAGCGCGCCCGGTTGCCAATGCACACAACGCCTCTGTGGTGCCCCAATACTCAGCGTTTGAGATCGCCTCAAGCTCAACTAGCGATGGCTCGAACCCGCCGTGATGCTGCACGCATTCGTCGACACTTCTGTTTTTCCAACCAATGCAACGACTCCTGCACGACCTCAGGTGGGACTTCGTTGAATGACGCGCTGCGAATCAGGGTCTCACTTGCGGCAATGTCGTTGAACTGTCCCAGCTTGTTTTGCACGGACGTCAATTGTTTGATCGTGCGACCGTGCCCGCCTTTGATAAAGGGTTGAAAAAACTCGAGCAGATACCTCAACTTCTTGCCCGCCTTTCGAACATCGTGAAGATTTTCCTCGTGGGCGGTCTCGCTGCGTGCTGCGCGCCTGCTTCGCTTTCGAAGTGCGCGCTGAGCAAGACGAACCCGCGCCTCGGCGAACGCTCGAACAGGAAGATCGTTGCAACGCGACTGCAGCGTAGTTTGCGCGCGAAGCAAGACATCGTTCAAGAACACCTCGACATCGTCGCTTTTGATCATCGTCTGGCTATGCACCACCGCCTGTGCGCGCTTCTCGCGTGCTGCGGCCACGAGCAGCGCGATCGATGCGCGTGACTCCTGGGCGGATTTCAGGAGACCGTTTGCGATATCCCAATCACGCGTTCCGCCTGCCAAGGCAGCAAGACGCTTGAATTCTTCGGTGGTTTGTGCGGTCGCTTCCTCTCCGAGATAAGGGGAGTACGCCCAGTACAAAGCACGAAGCTTTCTGAAGGCGACTCGAAGCTGATGAAACCCCTCAGCATCGCTCTGCGTGGACAGCTCTCTCGCCCTTTGCACTGCTTCCGCTACCACCGGCGTCGCCAGTGATGCGAAGGTACTGGCGATAGAACTCGATTTTGAAAGTGATGAACCGGGCGGCCGCCGGTCAACTTTGAAGCGATTGTTTAGCCGCGGCAAGGGCCAGTCACCATCCATATCCATTTCAGCCTCGAGTCGGACAAAAATACATTTGCCCGGACCTTACCATACTCATCTCCGAGCGCCCGCGCTCTTCGTGACGTTTCAATGACATGCCTTTAAAGTGTGGCGCGTACGCCTCCCGCGCTTCGCGAAATCGCCGTGCTTCCGCTGTTTTGCATTAGGATGCCTGGTTACGTCATGCACTGCCCGATACGCTCGCGCATCGGGCAGTGCATGAAAATTCCTGGAACATACGTGGGAGTTCGTCTTGAAGAAACGCGCCACCGTGGTCTGCCGCAGAGGCAAGCGAATCCTCCTGGTCGCACGTAGTGAATCAAAGTGGGCTTTGCCGGGCGGGATCCTCAAGCGTGGAGAACATCGCTCGGACGCCGCGCTTCGAGAACTCAAGGAAGAAACGCGGCTTACCGGGAAGTCAGCCAAGCATCTCTTCGACTTCCGTGGCAAGCAGAAGCACCATCACGTGTTCTCCTGCGAAATCCCGAATCGCGCCAAAGCTCGCCCGAGTAACGAAATATCCAGGTGTCGCTGGGTTCACCTCGACGACATCGCTCGCCTCATGACGAGCGGCCCGACGACCAACATCGTGAAGCTCATGAGTCAACAGCGCAGGAAGTAGCCTCGTTTTCGAGATGGATAGCACGCAGCCAACCGCGTGCAGAAGTCGCGTCTCGTCCACGGGTCGTTCGGCCATGGCAGCTAGGCCGCGCTTCCGGCGCTGTGCAAGCTGGCCGGAAAACTCGCATGAGCCTCGTTCTGGATTCGACTCGTCGCACAAGATCAGAAATTAACCATTTCGCAACCAGTTCCGGACTCGTGACTCCATATTCCGCAAACTTGATTTCACTCCCGTAATAGACAATCACACTGCCACTCATTATGCGATACCGTCCCTGGCGATTGACGCCGTCAACATCAATTCTGATTTCCCGCGAAATTTCATAATCAAATTGCAGGCAGACGCGATTCCCATATAAGTTCGTAAAGGCTGAACTTGTCGAATCGACTGATTCAAGTCAAGGCGCACGCAGCCCAGGCAAGTCGAATTAATATGCGATTACTTAAGGAATAGCCTCTCCGGCACCGACTCAGTGCCCACTTCGCAAGCTCTGCCGCACACGTCTCTCAGCAAACAGAGCCACATAGTCCAAAATTCGCGCTTCCTTGCTGTACTCGGCCCATGCCTCCTGGTACAGCCTTAATACCATCTCCATCGGAGCGAGGGTGTCAGCGGCAAATGCCTTGACGATGTTCTCAACGGCAGCCTGGTTCATATCGCACTCCTGGCGTTGAAGGTGACAGAGACGACTTGCGCGGGACATCCATTAGACGGGGATGCATTTCGGATCGCCAATTAATTTAGCCTATCCACTGCAACGGTCTGGTTGACCAAGATTCGTCTGGCTACAGCCTGCCGATTTCCATACAATCAAATCGATTTACGCGCGCCGGTACGGACCGACTTCCGCTTGTCATTCTGCTTCACGGATCCGGCGGCATTTCGGGGTATATCGTCGAATGGGAGCAGGAATTGCTCGCGATGGGCATTGCTACCTTTGTTGTAGACAGTTTCACAAGCCGTGGCATCGCTAATACAACGAATGACCAGGCCCAGCTTGGTCGCCTTGCACAAACCGAGGACGCATACCGTGCATTGGCAGTGCTCGCAAGACATCCCAGAATCGACCCGGCGCGCGTCATTCTGATGGGATTCTCCAGAGGCGGCCAAAACGCGCTCTATTCGAGCCTGACGCGTTTTCAACGAATGCATCTCTCCGCGTCTGGCGCCCGGTTTGCTGCGCATATCGCGTTCTATCCTGACTGCACCTACACCTATCACGACGACGACGACCTTGCTGCGCCCGTGCGCATATTTCACGGAGGCGCTGATAACTACAACCCCATTGGGCCATGCCGCGCCTACGTCGAGAGAGTAAGAGCCAAGGGTAAAGATATCCAGATTACGGAGTATCCCGGAGCAAGCCACGTCTTCGACGGGAGAGCATACAAACCGCCCGTGTCGATTCCGCAGGCCCAAACGACACGGAACTGCGCGTGGCAAGAAGGGGACGGCGGACAGCTTTTCAACGCGAAGACAAGACAACCGTATTCCTACAGCGACCCCTGCGTCGAGCGTGGAGTAACCATCGCTTATGACGAACAAGCGGCAATGGAAGCCCGAAAGGCCGTTGCAGAATTCATTGCTGCCACGCTAAAACTTCGCAAGGAGTAACTGCGCGACGATGCCCCCATGAAGTCGCCTATCGAAAGTGAGGTTGACAGATGAGCGGCAGCAATCACGGCACAGGCGGAACTGGACGCCGAGCGTCAATCTTCTCACCTCGCTCAGCAACCGGATCCACCTGCCGGCGAAACGCCCACGGATGCCTTGAAAGCAGAACCCGCGCTGGCTGCAGCCACACCGAGATAGGCTTGCTCGCGACTGGCTTGCGTCGTTTTACGATGTCGACAATCGGCCCATCCGCTGACTCAGCGGGTAGTGCAGCCGTCTGAGCATCCTGGCGATCTCAGGCAACCATGTCGTGCGCGGAGTCCTGGTCATCGCGATCCCTCATCCATGTACGTCTGCCCAATTTTTAAGTTAACGCCTTGTCGCGACAAAACCGTCAAACGTAGTCTCATTCGCGTTCGGGACTGTGTCAGCGAGAATCATGTCAAAGGCGTTCTTCGGTGTGGCGTCGCCGCGTTGGAGCGGCCGGAATACGGGGTCACCGCGCCGCACGGGCTTGCCCGTCAGGCCGCAAATACCATCGGTGCGGGCAAAGCCGGCGCGCCACGTCTGGTCCACATAACGACCGAGTGTCGAATCGCTCCACGAAACCAGAATCGTGCAGGTCGTTTGCCACTCGATGCGGCTGATGGACGAAGCATTGGCCATTGCGGACCTCATTGAAGTACAGCTTTTGAGCAAGCGGTGAGCGACGGGTTCTTGAATTGGCTCGACTGCAGATACAGAACGGCTGTGCAAGCCACCGACGATCTGAACCCATGGATCGGCTCTGTTCACGTGGATCCTTAGAAAGCTGCGGCGTTCTACACCCTTGTTGTCGTTTGCTCAAACGTGTTATCACGAACAGCTCGATCGCATGAGATCGAGTGTCGCGCGAAAGAATTTGTGCAAAGGCGACGCGTCTCGTGGCCTGACAGCTTCACGTCCGAGCCCACGCCGGGAGCAGACATTGACCTAAATTCACGCCAGGCGAAGACGCAGCGCATTGGCGATGATCGAGAGTGAGCTGAGGCTCATGGCCGCAGCGGCTAACATCGGACTGCGAAGCAGTCCGAACGTTGGATAGAGCACACCCGCCGCCACCGGCACGCCAGGAATGTTATAGACGAAGCCAAGAGCCAGGACTTCGAGATATGGGTTGCCCTGCAAAGCGAGGCTGGTGCGATCCATCCGACAACCGCGCCAGCCAGCAGGCGGCGACCCGGTGCCCCCTGCTTGCTCCAGGGATCTGGATCAGGGCGCCAGATGGGCCTTGATCTCGGCCGATATCTGACGGATCGCAGCCTGGGGCTCGGGGTCGGTCTGGATGCCATTCAGCAGGACGAAGTCGTGGATCATCCCGTTGTAACGGGTAGCAATCACGGAAACCCCGGCCTCCTTGAGCTTGCGGGCGTAAGCCTCGCCTTCGTCGCGCAACGGGTCGTTCTCCGCGGTGACGACCAGAGCCGGCGGAAGTCCTTGCAGCTGCTGCAAGCTGGCGCGCAGCGGCGAGACATAAGGGTTGTTGCGCGCCGCTGCATCCGGTGCGTACAGATCCCAGCCGTACTTCATGAAGGCGCGGGCGAGGAATCGCCCCGTGCCGTATTCATGGTAGGACGCGCTGTCCACGCTGGCGTCGGTCGCCGGGATCATCAGGACCTGGTAGCTGATCTTGGGGCCGCCGCGGTCTTTGGCCATGAGCGTCAGCGCCGCGGTCATGTTGCCGCCCACCGAATTGCCGGCCACTGCGATCCGGCTGCCGTCCGCGCCGAATTCGTCGGCATGGGTCGCCACCCACTTCAGCACGGCGTAGGACTGATCGAGCTGAGTGGGGAAGCGCGCCTCGGGAAGGGAGGTGTACTCAACGAACACGCCGATCTGGCCAGAGTTGACGACCAGGTCCCGCAGCAGTCGCTGATGGTTCTGGAAGTTCCCGACGATCCAGACGCCGCCGTGAATGAACAGCAGCACGCCGGGCTTACCGGTAATCTGCTCGGGTTTCATGATATAGATTTTCACGGCTTGACCATCCTGGGTGATGGTCTGCTCGGTCGTGTTGACTCCCGACATATCGACCGGGGTCTTGTTCTGAAGGCCGGTCAGGATCTCTTGCGGCTTCGGCTGGGGGAGTTCCCAGAACGGGCTCGGGTCCTTGTTGATCTCATGCAGGAAGGCGCGAACCTGGGGATCGATCCGAGGGTCGGTGGCGGCGTCCGGGGCGGCAAAAACGGTTTGCGTCATGAGAGCTGCTCCTAGGGTTATTGTTGCGAGTAAAAACACGAGCTTCATGGTCATCCTCTCCAAGGTTTGTTTGGAGTGATGCAGTTTGCTCGGGAGAAGGAGGCGCCCGCTTCTGTCAAATGACCAGTCCGATGACAGATCGGCCGTCAACCTGCGGGGTTTTCAACGTCGGCAAGAATAGAACCCAGTGAAGCGCGGGATGTAATCCCGGTCTTCGCAAAGATCTGGTGGAGGTGATATCCAACAGTTCGGTGAGACAGGTACAGCCTGATACCAATTTCCTTGTTAGAAAGCCCTTCAGCAGCGAGCTGCGCGACGTGAAGCTCCTGTGGGGTCAGCGTCTCCCATATACGCTCCGTTCGCCGACGGCTGGATTCGCCGGAAGCACGCAGTTCCTCGCGCGCGCGGTCGCTCCAGGGCGAAGCACCGAGCGCATCGAAGATATCGCGAGCCTCACGCAACGGAGCTCTCGCGTTGGCCGACTTACGCTGACGACGCAGCCACCCGCCGTAAGCCAGGAGAAGGCGTCCTCGTAAAAACGGCCAGTTCTTCGCGGCCGGCCCAAGGCCTTGCAGGAATAATGGCTCGGCGTCTGCAGGCGCGGCGAGCAGCGCCTTGCCATACAGCAGCATCGTCTCGACCCACGGCACCGGCACCGGAGCCGAGACACGCTCCACCTCCTCGATCACGGCACGGGCCGCCTCCGCATTGCCGGAAAAGACGCCGGCTTCCACGAAATCTGCGAGTGCGAAGAACTGAAGGCCGGAATTGAACGCCGGATCGGCAGGGGCGAAAAGGCGCCGCAGATGTTCGTACGCCTCCCAATGCCGGCCCGCGCCAATAGCCGATATACCTCGCGCGATCTGCAACATCGCCAGCAAAAAACTGGCGCCGATGGAGAGAACCAGGCGTTCCGCCTCCGCCGCATGGGCTTCGGATTGCTCCAGATTGCCTTGCATTCCTGCCAGCCTGGCTTTCACGATCGTGGCCGCGGCGATCCACGGGATCCCACCTGTCTCTTCGGCGAAGCGGACGGCTTCCTCGACCTCCCTCATCGCGCTCGTCCAGTCGCCGACCTCCATCTCGGCCCAGCCTTGCGCGAAAAGTACGCGCGCGAGGTCGCTGAGCCTCCCCTGTTCTCGCAGCGCGGCGCTGGATTCGGAGAGAAAGCTTACGCCGAGGTCGAAGGCGCCAATGACATTGGCCGTGCTGCCGAGGACTCGCGCAACGGCAGGATCGCCATCTCTTGTTTCAGAAAGGCGCTGGAACTTGACGCGCAAGTCGCCTCCGAGGCGAAGCGGTTCGACGTAGGCGGATATGGCTACCAGGCGCGGGTCCGTCTCCGGCAACTCAAGCCGGCTTGCAGCAGCGAGAACCCTCGTGCGGAGTTCGTCGCTTGCGCTGCTCCACCAGCAGCGTTGCGCGGCGCGCAACAGGAGATTGCTCGCCAGATCTTTCGCGCCGGCGGCGTGGGCCTGAGCGGCGAAGCCAATCAAAGCCGGAATCTTCGCGGAATCATTGATTGCCGGAGGCCGGCTGATCTCTCGACACCAGCCGACCCGTACCGGAGCGAGCGGATCAGATTCGTCCACATCGGCCTGACGCAGCAGACGCTCCAACAGTTCCGGCTGACCCAGATCGGCGGCAAGCTCGGCAGCCCGCAAAAGCCGGTCGCTCCTGGCTTTCGCCGTGCCGCTCAGTCGCGCTGCGTTTTCAAGTACCTCGATTGCCATGGCCACAGCGCCCCGCCGCAGCGCCCGCGCCGCCATCCGATCGTAGTCGTCCGCGAGTTCGTCGTCGGATCCGATGGTTGCTGCCGCACGATGCCATAGCCGACGATCCAGTTGATCCTGAATGATCGCCGCGAGCGCAGCGTGAATTCTTTGGCGCGTCGCCAGATCGGCCGCCTGATGCATCGCGGAGCGAACGAGCGGGTGCCGGAACCGTACCTCCGTTCCATCGATCTCGATTAGCTTGGCGGCGATCGCTGGCGCCAGCGCATCGATTCCCGCCCGCTCACCCAGCACGGCTTCGCCGGCGGAGAGGATTTCGTGGAGCGATGTCCCGTCGTTTTCCGCCGCCACAAACAGCAGAGTTCGAGCCGCATCCGGAAGATCGGACAAACGACTCGAGAAGGCGCGCTCCAGGCGTTCCGTCAGAGGAAGCCACGGCGTATCTTGAGCCTGCGCGACCCGCTCGCCGCGAGGCAGTTCGAGAAGCGCCAAAGGATTGCCCGATGCCTCTTTGAGAAAGCGGCTGCGTAGGTCGGCCGAGAGGTCCTGGGCGTGGGTATCCAGCAGGCGCTCGGCATCGGGCTCGTCAAGTCCTGAAAGTCGCAGCCTTAGGGTGGAGGCGTCGCCGAGCGAACGGTTAAAGTCATCGCGCATGGCCACCAGGAGAACGACGGGGTCCGAACTCAATCTGCGCGAGATGAAGGCCAGCACCTCATAGGTTGCCTGATCCAGCCATTGGGCATCGTCAGCAACGAGCAGGATAGGTTTGCGGGTTGCGCTTTCGGTCAGGAGGGTCAGCGTCGCGAGCGCGACCAGAAAGATATCCGGCGCCCCTATGTCATCGGACGTGCCGAGGGCCGCCAGCAAGGCGGATCGCTGACGAGGGACGAGGCTCGCCGCCCGCTTCATAAGCGGGCGCAGTGCCTGTTCAAGTGCGGCGAACGGCAAATGGACTTCGGCCAGGACGCCGGCCATCGTTAGTACGGAGACCCCGCGTTCACTGGCTCGATGCCTGGCGACCTCGAGCAGCGCAGATTTCCCGATCCCAGGCTCACCGCTGATAACGAGTGTCGATCCACCTCGATCGATCCGGTCGATCAGATGATCGATCAGAGCAATGTCCTGCTCTCGACCCTGCAAAACGAGGGGCGCAGATTGGGTGGCATCCGTGCGCCGCTCCGGCGGCGGCGAGTATGCCTTTTTCGTCCGTTTGGCCATCCCACAACCGTCGCAGAGGTGCCGCCAAGCCTATGTCAAGCACTCGCACATCCTACCATCTGCCGGGTCGGGGGTGCCCCTATGTGATTCGTCAGCGGTAGGGGCGGAATCCGGTTGATGGAGGTTGCCGTCACGCGGCATGGCGAACACCACCTCGTACCGTCGCCGGGCAAAGGCGATGTGCCTGATGGTGGCGCTTGTGCGTGCATCAGGCGTGCAACTTCGCCGGCAACCGTGGTCGCATTGATTGCGCAAAGATGCGAGCTGCTTGACTAGACGCGGCATACCGATGGTTGCTGGCTGAGTACCCGATACTGCCACTACTACCACAGCCTGTGCGCTAAGCGCCTGAACGATTTCGACAGTCAGAGTCTTGCCCATGCGAGGTTCGAGTTTGTTGAGGCGGTTGGAGCGTGTTTTTTCGCCGGTCGTATGGTGAGCCAGGCGAGCTGTTCATCAGCAAGTCGAAGTGAGCGCAGCGTGGCGACGCAGGTGATACAGGACAAGCCGCCCATTGGTGCTCATCTCCTTGCAGGGTTGCCCGCTTCCGAGTTGAGCGATGCACTGAAGCAAATCAGGGAGCTGCAGCGCTTGCTGGGAAAGAAAGCCACGGAGAACGAGATTCTTCGTGAGGCGGTGGAGGTGTCCAGCGTGGTGTCGGAATTTCGATCACCCGCGCATGGTAGAAGGCTCGCAAGCCGGCGTCGAAATCCTGACCACGCCAAACTGTGATGAGTTCTGGATCGCGATCGAGTTGCTGTAGGTGGCGTTGGGCACCTCGACGGTGTTGCCGACGGCCGGCAGCTTACCGTCGACACCAGGCGTTCGCTTGTCCGACCACACGACGTCGTAGACCTTCTCCTGCAATTCGCCCCGCCGGTCCAGCCAGCCCTTGACAACCTGGATGCGGTCGCGATTGGCGCCGATCGAATCGTTGAGTGGCGGGTTGCGCACGGCTGACGCTGTGAAAGAGACGAGGCAATTGCGGTCGCCCTGATGGAAACCCGCGGTGCCTGTCGAGTCTCCCGCCGGGATCGCCATGAACATGAACGTCGGGGCTACGTCGTTCGCCGGGGCCGGGCGCTGCCCGGGACGTAGTTGATTTGACACCCAGTGACCGCTAAACACCCCTCGGAACGGAGTGCGTGCCTTTGCTACACCTGGACCAAAGTAGCATATCAGCAGCACGCCGCCAGTCATAGACTAGGATATCAGGGAGCTTGTCGGTGGCTACTGCCGCGCGCGGTGTGGCAGATGATTGGTTCCCCATGCAGATGCCCACATCATTGCATCATTGCGAACTGGAATGCGATGTCCGGCAGTCACGCACGCAACATGCAGCCGGGAGGACTCCATCGTGAGACTGTCCGGAGCACGGATACCATGCGTGCTGCTTCTTTACCGGCCCGCGGTGAAGCTTCAGCGTTTCAAAGGAGCCGTCCATGACGAACGCAAAATTTCTGATCATCGCCGCCCTGGTGGCCGTGGCGCCTGCAGCATGGGCGCAGCAGGAAGCCAACGTGCAAATGTCGAAAGCGCCTGGCACGGCAACCATCAAGGGAACCACGAGGGTGACTGCCACGGTTCAGCACATTGATCCCGCCACCAGGACCGTTTTACTAAAGAGCCCAAACGGCAAGGTCGTTGAGGTGCAGGTGGGGGACGAGGCACGGAACTTTGACCAGCTCAAGGTCGGCGACGTCGTTACAGCCGTCTACCGGGAATCACTTACCCTGAACCTGAAGAAAGAAGGTGACGGCATCACTTCGGTCGAAGAGCATCCATCGATGGAGCGCGCGCCTGCTGGCGGCAAGCCCGGCGGCACCTTGGGCCGGGAAGTGAAAATCGTGGCCAACGTCGTCGCGGTCAACCCAAAAAGCAGGACAGTCACGCTGAAAGGTCCCAAGGGCAACACACTAGACCTGAAAGTGGAGGACCCTGCACAGTTCGCTAACATCAAGAAGGGTGATCAGGTGGAGGCCGTGTACACCGAAGCCCTCGCGATTTCCGTGGAGCCGGCTGTCAAGAAGTAGATGCGCCGCCCGGTCGCCTCAATGTGCGGCGGCCGGAACGATTGGCAACTGAGGGTAAGCAGGCCAACTGGCTCGCCACCGTGCCCGGCAATCGCTACTTCGCCATCCTCAGGCTCTACTGCTCAAGTTTGGGCCCCGGAGCGGCAACGTTCAAGTATCTGCAATCGCAGCGCCCTTCTTACTCCCCGCCCCTCTCTCCGAGTTCAAGCAAAGCGTCCAGCGCCCGCTCAAAAGCGCCCGTGTCGCCCGTTGCCGCCTGCATTATCAGTGTTCCCTGCAACCGCGCAATCCAGTCTCCCGCAAACATCCTGGCGCGCTGTGACGGCATGCCGCTTTCCTCGGCCAGTGAGGCAATCGCATCGATCCAGAGTTCGAATGCGGCACGCAAGCCGGCAGTTGCCTCCAACCTCACTGTGGAGGTTGCCAGTTGACCAAGCACGCAATGCGCGCGTCCACCGGCATAGATCTGATTTAGCAAAGCCACGATCTTGCGCAGGCGCGCTTTCAGCGGCAAAGAACTTCTCGCCACCTTGGCGATTTCGTTGTCGATTACGGCAGTGGCTCGATCAAGCACCGCCTCCGCCATCTGCAGCTTGCCGTCCGGAAAATGATGATAAAGGCTCGATTTGCCAAGGCCGGTCGCACGCGACAAGTCGCTGAGCGACGCCCCGTCGAAGCCGTGCTCCTGGAAGACTGCGAACAACCGTTCGACTATTTCATCCTTCGAAACCGTAGCGGCAGGCATCATACGCTCCAAAAAATACGAACCGATCGTTCGGTTCAATTCATTCATTCGGAGTATAACAGTCCAAGAAAAATTTGACGAAACGCGATTCGCCGCCTATTGTACCGATCGTTCGGTTCAGTCAATCTTGTGCCGCACCCGCCCGGATATCCCGCCAAACTGGAGGTTGTCATGTCTGCTACGCCCACGTATCAAACCGTCTCTGTTGCTGATCGTCGTACGGGTTCAACCATCGATGTGTTCTATCGTGATGCCGGACACAAGGACGCTCCCGTTGTTCTTTTGCTGCACGGCTTTCCGACCTCGAGCCACCAGTATCGCGGGCTCATCAGCCGGCTTGCCGACAAATACCGTGTGGTGGCCCCCGACCTGCCCGGCTTTGGTTTCTCCGGTGCACCTGAAGCCAACACCTTTGCCTACACGTTCGACCATCTGGCCGAAGTGGTCGAAAGCTTCACCGATACGATTGGGCTGAATCGCTACGCGCTTTATGTGTTTGACTACGGCGCCCCCGTTGGCTTTCGACTGGCTGCGTCGCGGCCGGAGCGCGTGAGCGCGCTGATTTCACAGAACGGCAATGCCTACGAGGAAGGTCTCAGTGAGGGCTGGAATCCGATTCGCGCTTACTGGGAAGCGGCAACGGACGAGAACCGCAACAACCTCCGCGCGTTCCTGAAGTCCGAGACGACGTCGTTTCAGTACACGCACGGGGAGTCGGATACATCGCTGATCGCCCCCGAGTCGTACACGCTTGACCAGCATTTCCTCGATCGGCCGGGCAACGCCGACATTCAACTCGATCTGTTCGGCGACTACAAATCGAACGTAGCGGCGTATCCCCGCTTCCACGAATACTTCCGTACGCATCGTCCGCCGACGCTGGCTGTCTGGGGAAAGAACGATCCTTTCTTTCTGCCCGCTGGCGCTGAAGCCTTCCGCCGCGATCTTCCGGAAGCCGAAGTTCACTTCGTCGACGCGGGTCACTTCCCGCTAGAAACGCATCTCGACGAAGTCGCGGCAATCATCCGGGCATTTCTGGCCCGGACCGTGGATTCGGCGCAAGGCGCGGCGCTGTTCGGAGACCTCGGAGAAGCATCGGCACCTGCCGAGGCGAAAGAATTGCTCGACGGCATGCGTGGCGTGTTCGGCTTCGTGCCTAACCTGGGCTACGCGATTGCGGCCGAACCGTCGGTGCTTGGAGCCTATATCGCGATGCTCCAGTCGCTTGGGGCAAGTTCGCTCGACCCGGTCGCACAGCAAGTCGCAATGGTCTCCGCAAGCCGCGCAAACTCTGCGGATTACGGCATTGCCGTGCATGCAACGCTCGCAGCCAAACTGGGCGCATCGGCCGACGTCGTCCAGGCACTGCGGAACGGCGGCACGATTCAGGATCCCAGGCTGGAAGCCGTGCGTCGCTTTGCTGCCGCAATCGCGACGAACCGGACGCAGGTATCGGACAGCGACGTCAATGCCCTGAAAGCCGCGGGATTCGATCAACGCGCGATGGTGACCATAGCATTGGCTGCCGCCGCAAAGACACTCGTGAACACGGTTGCTCATCTGGCGCGGCCTGAAATCGACGCCGCTTTCCGCGCCGACTAATCCGACAACAAAAAGCCTGACGGGACGGTAGCGTAACTGCCGTCCCGCGATTGCCCATCGCGATGCATCGCGAGCAGCATGGACACGACATTGACCAGCGCCTGCCCGATTCGACCGACGGTGATCCATGCTGGCCAGCGCGCTCCAACTTCTGACGTTGCTACTCGTCCCGCACGCCCCGCCTGTCGGTCGCACTCGATCTGCGTCGAAAAGCGGTCGGATCCATGTCGTGCATTGCGTGAAACGCCTGAGAGAAGTTACTTCGGCTCGAAAAGCCGACCATCCTTGCGACCTCGGCGACGGGAACATCAGTCGTCGCCAACAATTCCGCAGCCTTGCGCAGCCGCACGACTTTCAACATGGCCATCGGCGGTTGCCCGAACGCCTTCATGAACTGGGCAGCAAATGCCGAACGGCTCATTCCGGCGATATCGGCTAGCCGTTCCACTGACAACGGCGATGCCAGGCGCTCGAAGATCGCTTCAAGTGCCGCTGCGAGTCGTTTGTCGGCAAAGCCCGCGGCCCAAGGAAGGTCGGCGCCGCCACTATCGATTTGCCGCCGCATTACCATGATCAGACACTGCTTGAGCAGTGCTTCGACCAATGCGCGTGAACCCAGCCCCGGACGAGCGCATTCCGCGAGCAGCAATACGAATTGATCCTTTAAGCCTGACTGCGTGTCGAACTGTGCGATCAGCGGCCGGCGCATCGTCCTGAACGGGTCGCCGCCATAGTTGGTATCCAGCTTGACTTCGCCGCACGCCGTCGCGATGCCTGCTTCGCCTCCACCGACCAGGATCGTCGGGATCGTTTCCCGCGAAGGCCATTCACAAAGACGCCCGTGATTCGTCTCACCAACGGGCGACGTACTGTCGCTTTCGATCCGGTAGCCGATTCCCGGCGGCAACAGCACGAAGCTGTGCGGAATCAAAGCCACGCGCTCGCCGTCTTGCGTCACCAACGCACCACGCCCTTCCATGCAGTAGTGAAGACTGGCCGTCGCGCAAGCGTCGAAGCGGGCACTCCAGCCATCGCGTATATCGCAAAGCGTGAAATTAGCCACGCCAATGTCGAGCGCTGCCAGAAAGCGTTCCAGAACTGGAAGCCCGAAGAGGAGATGGTTAGTCATGGACGAATTCGAACCAAGTCGAGACCACATGGAACATGGACTTCTCTACTATTTGCCTGTAGACCTTTGATAACTGGAGAAAAGCATGTTCGACATGAAACATCTTACACGACTGAAGAAGCTGGACGAAAACGCACCGGAAGCCATGAAAAGTTTTTGGGCATTTGAAAAACAGGTCTTTGAAGACGGCGCTTTGAGCGCGCAACAGAAGCAGCTCATTGCGGTTGCCGTCGCGTTGACGACGCAATGCCCCTACTGCATTGAACTGCACACTAAAGCTGCTCGCGACGCCGGCGCTAACGATGCTCAACTGTCCGAAGCTACGCTTGTAGCTGCGGCCATCCGTGCGGGCGGTGCCGTGACCCACGCTTCGCATCTCTTCAAAAACTAAGCCCATACGAGAGTCCGGTCTGGACCGGACTCTCGACCTCTACGGATAAACGAACACGCGTGACCGACTCCAACGACGTTCGAACCCGGACCTGGTTCAATGCGGCTGAAGCGGTATGAGTCGATGCGCGTATCCGGTCCCGACACGGCAGTGAACCGTTGCGACACGACGCGCGCAAGGTGACGTGCGATCGCATGGCTGAACGTCGTCACTTCGTCCCAGTTGCGCTTTCCGGAAAGCAGGACAACGATATGGACTTTCCCGCCGCTCGTCTTGCAGAACGATGCAGCACGGAATCTGCGCCCCGCGACTTCGCGTTTGTTGAGTCTTCGCGATATGTGCGGCCGTGATTTGACGTTCGGCTTGCTGCAATCGACAAGCGGCGTCCCGCGCCGAGCTTGGTTTCGTCAATTCCTGGTGCTTACGCGTTTTGACACGCTCTGGGCCGTTCCCAGAAAAGTCGCCAGCCACTCAGGTTAGCGGCGCATAGGCGCGAGTTTTTGCTCATTTCGCAGGCGTCGCCGAGAGCGCTTCGAGCCCGTTCCTCGAAATCGCAGACGCCGCGTCCGGCGACGACAGATAATGGATCAGCGCCTCTGCGCCGGCCGGATTTTTCGCATTGGTGCCGATTCCCCCGGAAAACACCGTGTACCTCTGCACCTCTGCGGGCAAACTGCCGACCACCGTCACCCGTTTCACCGATAACAGTTCGACGACCTCCTGAATTCCGATCTCAGCTTCTCCATTCGCAACGGCATCGGCGACCTGCGCGACCGGAAGCATGCGGCTCTTGCTCTCCATCGGCCCCGCGATGCCGAGACGCCGAAACAGTTCGCCGCCGACATAGACGCCGCTCGGGCTGTCCGGATAGACGATCGACTTCGCTGCGAGCAGCGCTCGCCGCAATGCGTCGGCCGAGCTGATATCCGGCTTGGGCGTCCCCTCGCGAACCACCATGCCGATTGCTGAGCGTGCGAAGTCCACCTTGCTGTCAGGCAAGACCTTGCCGGCATTGATCTGTTCGTCGAGTACATAGCCAACCACGATCAGCACGTCGGCCCACTCGCCGCGCGTAAGCCGCACAGGGATCGCATTCGCGGCCGTACCCACCGCGGGCCCCCAAACGGTGATTAGCTTACGCCCGGAGGCCTCCTCGAATTGCGGGCCCAGTTCGCGATAGGCCGATGCAAACCCGCCCGAGATCATCACCTTGACTTCGTCTGCCAATGCGATGCCGCTACCCAGTAGCGCGCCCACTACGCAGAATGCAAGTGCGCGAATCCTCAGCTTGCGCTTGGCCACGGCCCCGCCCCAATCTCGATCGGATGACCCCGTCCGGACATGCATCGTGTCCGGATGCCAGTCATCATGTTAGCCGGCATCGCGGCAGCAGGCCTGCTTTATCACGGCCACCGCTTTCCAGCAGCCGTTTTCAGCTGCGCCGTGCACTGGTATTTCCAGTTTCAGCCAGGCCTTCGCGACCTCGAAGCGTTGCTGTTCGAGCGCGGGGTCGTCGTCAGCTTGAATCGATTCGACGCTGGTGCGACAAATTCGGCGCGGGCTTTGCGCGTCGAGGTCGGCCCCAGCAATACTACGTCGCGAACAATTTAACGTGACAGTGCCTGTTGAACGGCTCGCTGTGAACAATAATCGTATGCGTGTTACAGGCGATACGGTTGGTCGCGCGACTTTGTGCGTAACATGAACTTCCGTGCGCGTAACATGGTGCAGGCCCGCGAATGACGGGAGCCTGACTGCAGCGCCGGGATTGACGCCATCGAGTGTTTCATCATGCATACCAGGGTGCGCGCGACGTCTGCCTTTCGTGCGGCGGCGACCACGCCAAGGGGCGTGGCGATGGTCGCTGCGCAGCCAACGTCCGGTTGGCGTGGCTGGGCCGTCTCGCCGTGCAATGCCTTGCTCGCAGTGGCCTGCGCGCTGAGCGCGGCACCGGCCGCGCTCGCCGAGACACCCGCCAATGCGGCCGGTCCAGCGGGCGCCGCGCCCGCCGTCAACAGCGCGAGCCAGCCCGAACCCGCCATTTCACCGAGCGACGCCGCCGTACGCCAGGTCGTGCTAGGCATTGTGAGCTTCACGCACTGGCCGACGCCGCCAACCCGCCTGCGCATGTGCGTGACGGGCCGCCCCGACTACGCCCACGGTCTGGTCGACACGCTGCAGGTCGGCTCGACGCCGCTCGACGTGCAGCGCATCGGCTTTGGTGACCCCGCCATCGGCGCACGCTGCGACGTCGTCTATTTCGGCTATCTGAGCGACGATGAGAGAGAGCAGATCAGAGCCGCCGTGGTGGGCCACCCGGTGCTGACCATCTCGGAACACAACCCGTCCTGCACCGTCGGCAGCATGTTCTGCCTCAATGTCGATGGCGAACGCGTCACCTTCGAGATCAATCTCGACGCCGTGGCGCGCAGCGGCGTACGGGTTCACCCGAATGTGCTCGGGCTCGCACGGCCGGCGCTGACGCCATGAGACAGCCCGCCGCCCCCGCTTCCCCTCCGCGCCCGACGCTGCAGAGCGTGTTGCGCCGCGCGCACCTGCGCCTCGCGTTCGTCGCCATCGCGATGGCCGCCGTGTCGTTGATCCTCGTCGCCGTGATCGCGCTACGTGCTTATGCCGGCAACAATCTGAATCTGCTGGTCCGCTCGCTCGGCTATACGGTCGAGGCAGCGCTGGTATTCGGCGATCGCGTCGCGGCGGCCGAGGCGATCGGGCTGATCGCTAACAAGGAGGACGTAGCCGAGGTCATCGTCACAGATGGCAAGGGCTTGCCGTTCGCGGCGTGGCAGGCGCCCACCGGAAGTGCGATCGCAAGGCTCGAGCGGGACGTCGCTGACATTGCCTTGCCCGGGCCCGTGACCACACTGGTGCTGCACGATGGCATCGTCGTCGGTCAGGTCGAAGTGCGCGGACAGGGTCACCAGTTCTTCGGCTTCCTGCTCGGTGGCATCGGCGGTATCCTGGCCTGCCTTGCCGTCAGCGTGCTTGGCGCCTATGTCAGCTCGCAGCGCCTGCTGCACAGTATCGTCGCGCCGCTGCGCGCGCTGGCCCGCGTCGCCCACGCGGTGCGGCGCGAGCGCGCGTTCGGGCAGCGGGTCGAGCCTGCGGCGATCGCCGAACTGAACGAGCTCGGCGACGACTTCAACGCCTTGCTCGACGAATTCGAAGACTGGCAAAACAACCTGCGCGAAGCAAACTTGGCGCTCGAACACCAGGCCAACCACGACGCCCTCACGGGTCTACCCAACCGCGTTCAGTTCGAGTCGCGCCTCGCGAGCTCCCTCAGCGCGGCCGCGGTCACGGGCCAGCGGGTCGCTGTGCTATATCTCGACTGTGACCGTTTCAAGGAGATCAATGACTGCCTCGGCCATGAAGCCGGCGACGTGGTGCTGGTCGGCATCGGGGCGCGGCTGCGCACCCAGTTGCGCGAGATCGATCTGGTCGCGCGCCTCGGTGGCGACGAATTCGCCGTGATGTTGGCGCCAATGCGCGAAGCGGCAAGCGCCGGCCGTATCGCCGAGGGCCTGCTGGCCAGCATGGCGCCGATGATCGTTTTGCCCGATGGCCGCACGGTGGCCACCATGATGAGCATCGGCGTTGCGCTATATCCCGATCATGCGTGCGACGCCGTCGGCTTGCTGCGCGCCGCCGATGCAGCGATGTACCGGGCCAAGCGCGCGCGACCTGGCTCGTGGCAGTTTGCCGAAGGCGTCGCCGGACCGGCCTGAAGCCAACGCCTGGCGTAGCAGCCGGGATAACGGATGGGTTCGAAAGAGCGCATGCAAGGCGGACGCACTCAAGGGGAATGGGATGATGAGACACTGGTTTCCTGCAAACATCTGGCGGATGTCCATTGGGAGCGCAATGCTTCTGTGCATGCTGCTCGAGGGCTGCCAGACGCAGACGCAGCCGCAGCCGCTTTACCGCGGACTGACTCAGACGCAAGTCAACGCGCTCAAGTCGGAAGGATTCCACGAGACCGACGAGGGCTTCGAGCTCGGCTCGAGCGAACCGATCCTGTTCGACTTCGACCGATACGACCTCAAGCCGGACGTCCGCCGGATCGTCGAGCGGATCGGCCACACTCTCGTGTCGGTCGGCGTCGTCAGCGTCCGCGTCTACGGCTACACCGACGCAGTTGGCACGAACGCCTACAACTTCCGGTTGTCCGAGCGCCGTGCCGAGACAGTGGCGGCCGAACTCGTCGACATCGGCCTTGCTCCCGGCCGTGTCTACGCCATCGGGAAAGGCAAGCGCGACCCGGTGGGTGACAACCGCACGGACGCGGGCCGGGCCCAGAACCGCCGCGCGGCGATCGTCGTCTCGCCGCCTTGAGCCGGCGCGGCTTTCTGTTCGATTATGTCAGTCGAGCATCGGCATGCAGACCGTTTCGACATCACGAACAAGAAGCTTGCAAAAAGGCGTCGGTGCCATACATGCACGGAAAGTACGATCACCGCCTAGAAGCGCTTTTTGACAAAATAGCCCCGTCTAGAAGAACGGAGATTCGATCGAGTGCCCTGAGGTGACGGTTACGCGCAAGTTCTTTTGGCCGCGCTCGGGAAGTTCTCCTATCCTAGAAAGCGGTCCGCGCTTTTTTGATGGGTTTCCGTGTGCGCGGCCGCCAATGGGACGGAGGTTGGCTGCCGGCCCACAGTGCATCGAACATCCGTTCCAATGGTTCAGGTGAGCGTGACTTCGGGCGCATGAAAACCTTGGCATCGACGACGGGGAGCAGGAGTCAGAGATGGCGCGCCGCATACTTTTTGTCCCCTTTATCAAGGCCCCAATCGTCGGTGGGAGACCCGGCCGTGCCTACGTCAACAAGAACCTGGGTTGGATCAACAGCTACAACGCTAAAGAAGTAAAAAAGAAAGCGGTTCTGGAGGGGGCCGTGGCCCACGACATTCACGAGTGCTGGTATATCCCCCGCACGCCGAACTCCATGATCGCATCGCTCGGTCCAGACGATCAGCTCTATATTCGCGGTCACAGCCTGATCGGCCTGGAAGGGATATTTGATGAGGCCACCAAAGACGAACAGGGCAAGCCGATCCATCAGTCGAAGATGGATCAGGAACTGTTGGTGAAACTCAACGAGGGCAACGACACTGGCACGAAGAAACTCGCATTTATGCTGAAGGCGTCCGACGTTGTCACCCGTCTGTTCGAAAGCGGCCTTCGACAAGATTTCTCCGGTACGATCAAGTGCTACAACTGTCACAGCGCCGAGGGCGAACAAAACTTCGCCAAAGCACTTGAGAAGGCGCTCACTGAGCGCGGCTATAAGAAATGCCGCATCTATGGCTACACGGGCGCGCTGTCGTCGATGTATGACGGCGAACACAAGACCAGCACTGACCCGAATGGACGCGCGCGTGATGCAAGAGTCGAGATCAAACGAACCTGACCGGGTGCCAACCAGGTCATTATGCCGACATCACTTCCGCTGCCAATCGAGATCAACGGATGGCGCTTGGTCGGCCTTATGAAAAACGGTTTGTCGCAGTAAGGCGCACGGCGCGAACAAGGTTGATATGCGAAGTACTGCGTATGTTGCGAGGTCGTAGAATTGAACAGAAACGGACCGACGGGTTCCGCTCGCGCACGTCCTTTTCGTGCATTTTCTGGCGGTTTGCACGAGAAAATGCTTTCAGATCAACCAGTTGAAAATTCGTCAAGTTGCAAAAGCGTGTGAGGCCGCTCAGCCTTGCTAGAAGCGTCTTCGTACGCCGTTACCGACAGAAAATGCATGAAAAGCACGAATACCCCCAATGGGCACTTTAGTCGCAGCGTGTTCGATAATATCGCTTACGATCGACTGAATGCGACGCAAGACGAGGTCCTTGCCGCGCCGCGGGCTATTCGAGTTCCTGCAACTGCTGATGCAAAACCTCTACCCGTTGCAAATGTGCGTTACCTCGTTCGCGCAAACGTTCCGCAACTAGCGAGCAAAGCAGATTAACCAGAGACGCGACTCCGGCCACGCTGTCGAACATCATCATGCCGTCGGTGTGGCAGCGGATGACCCAGCGCGCAAGACGCGCCGGCTTGCCCGCGATGACATCCGACACGTAAAGCGTGCTAATGCCCGCATCAGCGAGCGCCGCCATCGCAAGTTCGATAGCGGGCACGCGCCGGCGTAATCCAATCACGATAGCGAGATCCTTCGCTCCGAGATCGCCGATGTATTCCGCTAGCGTGTCGCCCGGCGCGGGCAACACGGTCACGTCGCTGCGCACTTGCACGAGCTCCCGACGAATCATCGTCGCAATGGTGTGACTGTGCCGATATCCGATAATGACCACTCGGCGCGCGCTCGCGATGCCGCTAACCACTTCTGCCAGCATCTGCCTGTCAAGAGAACGGTAAGTGTTTGCGAGATTGGTCACCTCGTGTTTTAGATGCGCTTCAATGACTTCATCGAGACCGCCTTCCGACTCCTTCCTTCCGCGCTCCTGCAAGTAGAGCGGCGAACCGCCCATCAGCGCGGCTTTTGCCGTTTCGCGTGCGTCGTCGTAGGAGGCATAGCCCAGCTTCTGGAAGAACCGCGTGGCCGTGGCTTTTGATACCTGCGCGTTCGCTGCAAGCTCCGTCGCGGTCTGCATGGCGAGTTGTCCCGGCGCGCTGAGGATAACGTCAGCGAGACGTTGATCGATCTCCGACAACTGGTCATAACACTCCGCGATACGGCTCTCGATCGAAGCCGGACGCTTGTTTTTCTTCGCCTGTGATGAAGCCATGAATGTTCGATAGATGCAGGAATAAGGGGAAAGCTCACCGCGGTGCAGATCCAGCACCACGCCGGTGCACCAAGACCGCCTTGCACGTTTGCCGAGCAGTCACCGCGTTCGCTGGCCTCTCCATTCTGTCACAGCAGCGCCGCGTTTTGAAATGGATGTTTCTCATCTTTCCTTTAAGAATCACTTGTTTCCATAAACTCCACTCAGAAACTATCGTTTCTTGACAAACATTGGTACGGATCCTGCCTTATATGCAGCGTCGAAAATCGAACAAACCCTCTCCACGGAGTCTGATCCGATGTCACTGCCGCGCCTTTCCCGTCTCGCGCTCACCGCCCTCGTTCCAGCGGCCGCGCTGCTTCATGCCTCCACGTCGAAAGCCGATACACTCGACGATATCAAGAGCCGCGGCAAGATGATCGTCGCCATCGACCCGACATTTGCGCCGTACGAATACACCGACGCGAATAACAACATCGTCGGCTACGATCCGGCCATTCTCGACACGGTGGCGAAGCGTCTCGGCGTGAAGATCGAATATCAACGCATGGCGTTCAGCGGCATCATTCCTGGCCTGCTATCGCATTCGTTCGATCTGGAAGGCTCCGCGCTGAACGTGACGGCGGAACGAGCGAAGCGTATCGCGTATGTGGTGCCCACCAGCAAGACTGCGAATGGCGCACTGGTTCGCTCGGATTTCTCGAAGATCCCTTCGAATCCGACACCGGAATCGCTCGCGGGCCTGACCGTCGCGGTCAAGTCCGGCAGCGCGCCCGAGACAATCATCAAGCAGTTCAACGAAACACTGAAGACCAAGAACCTCGCGCCGATCAATATCTTGAGCGTGGACAGCGTGGACCAGACCGTCGCCGCAGTCATGACTCGCCGCGCCGATTTCCTGTTCGACGACCTGACCGTTCTTGCGGGCGTCATCAAGCAGAACCCCGGCAAGATGAAGCTAACCGGCGAACTCGGTCCTTCTCAATGGATTTCGCTGGCTACGCGCCCCGAAGACACACGTCTGAACAAGGCGATCAACGACGAAATTCTCGCGATGAAGAAAAGCGGCGAACTCGCGCGCCTTCAGAAGCAGTATCTCGGCGTAACGTTCGATACGCCGTCGGCCGATTTCATTCCTGCACAGTGAGACGCATCGGCATGAGCAATCCCATATTCGAGCTGACCGTGAAAGCCGGTCACGGTCGCGCCTTCGAAGTAAAGGCGGGCCAATTCCTGACTATCACCGACGTCGAAGGCCAGCAGGCCGCGGACTTTGTCGCGGTTACATCATCCGACAAGAGCGAAAAGCTCTCGCCCACGCATACGCGCCGCCAGTTGCGTTCGCTGTTCTTCAATGTGGGCGACGCGCTGTATTCGTCGCTCGGCCGTCCGCTGTTGCGCGTGGTCGAAGATACGGTGGGTGTGCACGATGCCAATGTGCCTGCGTGCGACGACACCCGCTTCACTGTCGACTTCAACGTGACCGGGCATCGCAACTGTCTCGACAACATGCATTCCGGGCTCGCGCTGCATGGCCTTTCACCATTCGATGTGCCCGAGCCGTTCAACCTGTTCCAGAACGGTCCCGTAACCCCCGATCGGCGCATGCAGGTGACCGACCCAACCAGCAAGCCCGGCGATCACATCACGTTCGAAGCCCTCGAAGACCTGCTGTGCGCGGTGTCGTCCTGCCCGCAGGACATCATTCCTGGCAACGGCCTGCGCGTAACCGACATCGCGGTTTCAATCCACGCCGCTAATCCGTCCGCTCTCCCAACCGCATAAGCGCATCGACATTCATGCTTCTACTCAAAGCTCCCCCTGAACGTTCGCCACTGCCGCCGACCCGCGTCGTTGTGCCGGCAGGCGAAAGCCGCGCCATCAACGTGAACGCTGGTCAGATTCTGCGTATCGAAGCGAACGAAGCCGGCGCGACGGCGGCGATGTTCGCCTTCAGCCGCTCGAACCCGGATATCTACATGTCCGTGCATCACACGCGCGTGTTCAGCAACTCGTATGTCTTGCAGGCAGGCATGCGCATTGTCAGCAACCGGCGTCGCGCCCTGATGGTGCTCGGTAAAGACAGCATCGGCCGTCACGATCTGCTGCTGCCCGCGTCGACGACGGCGTTCCTCGAAGCAAATGGTTACGCGGGTCAGACCGGCTGCGTCGAATCGGTCGCGAAGGTCGTCGCCGAAGAAGGACTGACGCCGCCGAAGCTGCCCGATCCGATCAATCTCTTCATGCACGCCGATCTGCACCAGGACGGCAGTATCGAGCCGAAGGCGAACGCCACGCGTGCGGGCGATTTCGTCGCGTGCCGGGTCGTCGCGGACATGACGTTCGTCGTGTCGGCGTGTTGCACCGGCATCGCAGGCAACGACACGCCGGGCATGCTGGAACTCGCCACCGCCGAAGAACTGATAGAGCTCTAAGGGCGAGGACGACTGCATGTGGCTCGACCCTCAGGTCATTCAAAGCGTGCCGTCGCTGCTGGACGGCTGGATGCTGACCGTGGAGCTGACGCTGCTGGGCGCGGCAGGCAGTCTCGCGTGCGGGCATCTGGCGCTCGCGATGCAGTTGACGCGCATCGCGCCCTTGCGATGGCTCGCACGCCTGTACATCAGCTTTATGCGCGGCACGCCGTCGCTCGTGCAGTTGTTCATGGTGTTCTTCGCGTTGCCGCTGATCGGCCTCGGCGGTCGACCCATGCTGGCCGCCGCACTTACGCTCGGCCTGAACAGCGGAGCGTACACGGCGGAGATCCTGCGCGGCAACATGCGCGTCGTGGCGCGCGGGCAGATCGAGGCAGCGACCGCGCTCGGCATGGCGCCATGGCTTATCACGCTGCGTATCGCACTGCCGCAGATGCTCAAGGCGAGCCTGCCCGCGCTCGTCAACGAGTTCACGATCCTGCTGAAAACGACACCACTCGCCTCTGTCGTCGCCGTCACCGAACTGGTGTATGCCGGCCAGATGGTGATCGCGCGCATCTATACGTCTACTCAGATCATGCTGCTCGTGAGCGTTGGATATCTCGCCGTAGTGCTGCCAGTGATCTGGCTCGGCAGGCGATTGCGGCAACGTGCATCTTCGACGATGCGAGGCACATGAGATGACTTTCGATCTTGCTGTACTCACCGCTTACGTGCCCGCCTTGCTGCACGGGTTCGTCGATACGATCTGGCTGTGCGTTCTGAGCGGCGCGCTGGCCTGCGCACTCGGCATCGCGCTCACGGTCGGTCAACGGCGCGGGTCGCGCCTGCTCGTCGTGCTGATCGATGGTTATGTGGCGCTCACGCTCGCGTTGCCACTGCTCGTGCTGCTATACGTGACGTTCTATGTGCTCCCCGACTTCGGTCTGATGCTTCCCGCCTCGGTGGTCGGCGTACTCACGCTCGCGATCTACTATGCCCCCTACGTCGCGCAGGTGATTCAGGCCGCTATCGACGCCGTGCCTGCGGGAACGATCGAAGCAGGCGTCGCGATCGGCATGTCGCCGCTTGCGATCGGGCGCCGCATCGTCGCGCCACAGGCCCTGCCCTTACTGCTGCCCACGCTGACCGGGCTGATGATCGGCCTCTTCAAGGACTCGGCGCTCCTGTCCGTCATTTCGGTGCACGAGCTCATGTTCACCGCCAAGGGCGTCGTGTCCGATACCTACGCGCCGCTCGAAGTCTATTTCGCCGTGGCGCTCGTCTACTGGGCGACAACAGCCACGCTCAATCATGCGACCCGGCAGTGGGAACACCGGCTCGCGCTTGCACACGGCGTCGCGCTCGAACGGTAAATTCCGATGAAACTCAACGCAGCCCCTGCCATACGCGCCCGCGACATCGTCAAGTCGTTCGGTGCGCAACGCATTCTCGATGGCGTCAGTCTCGATGTCGCACGAGGCGAAGTCATCTGCATCCTCGGGCCGTCTGGTTCGGGAAAATCCACGCTGCTGCGCTGCCTCAACTGGCTCTCGCCGCCCGATGCGGGTGAGGTGTGGATCGGCGATGAGCGCGTCGGCATGCGCAATGCGTCCGTGCCGCGGCCCGAACGGGAGATTCGCGCGCAACGCAGCCGCATCGGCATGGTGTTTCAAAGTTTCAATCTCTGGCCGCATATGAGCGTGCTGGAAAACGTGATGGAAGGTCTGCTCTCCGTCAAACGCATGACGCGCCTCGACGCGAGCGACGTTGCCGTGGAAGCATTGCGACGGGTCGGCTTGTCCGGCAAACACACAGCGATGCCCGGGAGCCTGTCGGGCGGTCAGCAGCAGCGCGTTGGCATCGCCCGCACGCTCGCGATGGCACCGGAAGTCATCCTCTTCGACGAACCGACTAGCGCGCTTGATCCCGAACTCGTCGGCGAAGTGCTCGCGGTGATGCGCGGCCTCGCCGACACGCAGACGACGATGATCGTCGTCACGCACGAAATCGGCTTCGCACGCGACGTGGCCGACCGCATCGTCTTTATGGACGGTGGCAAGATCGTCGAAATGGGACTGCCCGCGCAGATCATCGATCACCCTTCGTCGGCGCGTCTGCGCCAGTTTCTTCACCGCTTCACACCGCACGGATCCCACTCATGACTTCTTCTCCTACACCCATCACTGTGCCCGCCGGACACGGCAAGGCGGTCCGTCTCAACGCAGGCCAGGCGGTGCGCGTGATCAACACGCACGGCACACAGGTCGCCGATTGCTGGGCGTGGAACGCCTACGATCTCGCCGAATACATGTGCATGGAGACGACGCGCGTCTGGAACCAGCGCCTCAATCCCGTTGTCGGAGACAGCTTCGTCACCAATCAGCGTCATCCCATCCTCACTGTCGTCGAAGACACGACGCCTGGCGTGCACGACACCTTCATGGCCGCCTGTGACCGCAAGCGCTATCAGTTGCTCGGCGTGCACGGCTATCACCGCAACTGCTGCGACAACATGTTCGAAGGCATGTTCGAACTCGGCGTGACGCCACCGCGCGCCAATCTCGCGTCGTTCAACATCTTCATGAACATTCGCGTGCAGCCGGACGGCATCACTCTGCATACGCTGCCAACCGTAACCAGACCCGGCGAATACATCACGCTGCGCGCGGAGATGGACTGCTTTGTCGCGTTTTCCGCGTGCCCGCAGGACATCGTGAAGATTCAGGGACAAGGCGACAACACGCCGAAGCCCGTCGATATCGTCGTGCTCAGCGATTTCCACTCCGACTTGCCCGGCACGCAAACCTGGGTTCCGCAAGCCTGACAACCCGCCATCGCCAAACATGCCAATCCCAACAGTCGATGTCAGCGCGCCTGCCGTCGCGCGCATACCTTCGACCTGAACGCAGCGCCCGTCGTGACGCATGCGCGCTTCAACATCTTCCGGGACGAGGGCGTTTTGCGCCTGAAGCTGATCGGCGTTGCGGTGGGCCAGGCGCAAAGCGACTTGCGCTGCGCGGTGCGCGCCTGGTGGACGTCCTGCAACAGACGGATAAATAGCTCCGCGCTGGGCGCAAGCTGGCGGTCTTCGACCTTGATCAGCGCGAAGACCGACGTATAGCTGAGCGGCTCGGCATTCGCGACCGGCGCGAAGGGGTATATCGAATGCAGCGCGCCCGCATAGTGCGTCGGGAGGAATCTGCGCGCAGCCACGCTGGGCGGCCCGGCGGCTCGCACGCCCGTGCTGATAGCCGGTGGGAGCGTACAGTTGACTCAATTGGCCCCGTTCGTGCTTGCATGAGGTGCAGGAGGACACGCCATGTACCGAGCCGCTTTCGTCACGCCTGAGATGTTGCTGATCGAATGTTCGATGGCGCAATCGCCCGAAATGACGAAGCACGGGTTCGCTAGCGCTGCGCAGCAACTGCGAGAACTGAATCAGACCGCGCTTGCCTTCGTCTTGCGACTGACGTACACGCTCTGCGGACTCCGATAACTACATCTTCGCCCCGACGGTGCGCCGCCCTTGCCATACTCCCAACTGGTGCATCGCCACGCGCGGCGGTGCATTCGCATCTCTTCACTTCTCCTGTTTCGGTGCACACGGAAACGCCCAGCAGCCGGCACATCGGAGAGGCACCGGATAGTTCTATCGCATCTGTTCGATCACGCCGGACTTCACCGCGACTCCCTCCCGAAGTACGTTGCGAATTTTTTTAATAGATCGCGCACCATCTTTACTTCGGCCAGTTCCCGCTTGACCCGCCCGAGCTCAGCTTCGATCTCCGTTAACGGCTTTTGATGTTGACCTACACGCTCCAGCTTGCCGGCCTTCGCAGCACGCACCCAGTTTGCCACTGTCTTCATTGATATCGACAGCCGACCCGCAGCCTCCGATACGCCAACGCCCTCGGTCATTGCAAGCTTCACCGCCTCTTCACGGAATTCCTTCGTGTAGACGGTTTTGGGGATTCGGTTCATGTATGCCTCCATTCCTGAAATTTCCGGAATGTTGGCTTCCGCTTTTTCCGGGCGGCCTCACCTCTTCGCGCAGCCTGTGCTCGGAGCGAATGCCTAGGCAGTAGCCCACGATCAGCATACGGACTATCAACTCTGGATCGACCGAGGGACGCCCCGTATGGCTATAGAACGGTGCGAGGTGCTGCCGCAGATCGTCAGCGTCAAAGAAGCGGTCGATCCCGCGCAGCAGGTGGTCGAGCAGAGCAGCCAACAACCGAAGGAATACCTGCACGTCGCGCCTGATCAGCAGCCTCCCTAATACGTGAAACGTACGCAGGTGAGGACCGGCTTCATTACGCTATGGAATAGTGTCTATGACTCTACACACATAGATGGGTTATTTTGGCGGGTCTAATGTCGTTGCACGAAGTTGGTTCGCAATATCCGTTGTCTCAACCACATCAGGAATCCGCTCCATTGCTGGGAAATCGGTAGATCGGTTGACATTGGGAGAATTGAAATCTCATGCCCGTAACGATGGCAGCAACGCCTTCCGCTCGAATCCACGCATTAGACCCAGCCTGCCGCCAGAAAATGAAAAGCTAGATGTTAAAAAGTATTTCGATAACCCGATCAATCGGTCGCATACAAACCACTGCGATCATTTAACTGGGTACATCCCTATCTATCGATGAGGTATTCGACTTCTGTAAAAGCTTCATCGTCTGGACAACCGAATTGCAAGATAACCTGAGCCGGGATCATGACTTTCTCAGACATCAAAGCTGACGCAACAACCACGAACGGATGGCGTTTCAAACTTGGAATGGGCCTCTTTGTCTCCGCTTTTGCGTTGTTGCCAATCGTACCTATCGCCGCTTCTCTCGGCACACCCGCACCAACCATGGCTGCTCTGACGGGGATCATTCTCGTCGCGAACAAGGTTCTGCTTATGACTTGTGTGGCTGTGATGGGCAAGCCCGGATTTCAACGGCTCAAGGCGACCGTGATGGGCTATGTAAAACGTTTGGCCCCAACGAGGACTGGTGGCTCTGCCCGCCACCTGAGCAGGCTGATGAAGTCTGTCACGAACCGGGGACGCAGACGCGCTCAGCAGCGCGTTGATTCAGATGACAGCGCCGCATAAATGCCACCAGTGATAGGTAGTTGAGGCAGACCCGCATGCTTTGCACGTTGCAGGATATCTCAATGGAGTCACTCACCGTGCGCTTTGCTAGCTAGCGTGTCGTAATTCAATGATGTCAGGTTAGTCCACTTCCCCAGATCCCCGAGGCGACTCAATCGCCGCGTTGTCTAACAATTCTCCGGGCAGCTTTGACGTCTCCATTCGGAATTGGCCCACAAACTTATCTAACGCATAGTCACAATCTCGGCTACCGCGGGCGGCATGGTAAAAGGTCGACCGACCGGTGAAGTGAAATAACCGCGCCGAACAAGGCCATTCGCAGTAGGGTTTGACTGGCACTTTCGCATTCGCGCGGGCGGTGCATCGTATTGAATAACTCGATCGATATAGCGTCGACGTGTGCTTCGGCTAGCGTGCCGTCTTCACGAAGGTGGAGTTGACCGGGAGAAGAATCGAGTCCGCGAAGTTCGAAAAGATCGGCTTCATTACGATGGGTAATAGTATCTATGACGCTGAGCCCGTAGAGAGATTAATTTGGCGAGCCTAATGTAGTTGAACGGCATCACTCGCAGTATGCAGCGTCCCAACTGACGGCAAGTCCGCTGCAATGCACGGAAATCCGTAGGTCGGCTCGACATCAGGAGAAGCGGAATGTCATACGCGCTACGACAGCATCATGGCTTACCCGGTGAACTCAAGCGCGAACACGCCCTCTTTTCCGGCATTAGTCCGCCGTCGAGCAGCCTCCAGTCAACCCCTCTCCCTAAGGCGGAACCGCGATCCACGATCAGCACGACTATCGAAGGCGAACACAAGCAGGCCTTCACACGAATCAAACCCTTTCGGAATGGCACGCCTAAAGGCAGTTATGGGATTGCCGTTGCGCGCTTGACCGGATTGGAATCCACGCCGATGTCGACTTTTCCGTGGGGTCTCGGCCATCAAAATGTTGAGAAGTCTTTTGTTCACACTCCGCGCCTCCCGTTGGCGTAACCATACGTGCTCGCATAGGCGTTCCGGGTCGATGGGCAGACATATGCGCCACTAACGCGCTCCGTTTTTCCATCCCGCACAAGGAAACTCATCAATAGCGCCGTTCGAAGTCGGACGGGCGCAAAGGGGAAGTTATGCCTTTTTTCGAGTTTGGCGGCTGTTGTCGTTCGATAGGTGTCACCCTGCTGGCGAGCGCCATGCTTGCGTCAAGCTGGACAACGACCACGCATGCCACGGAAGGCGGCGGGAGCAACTATCCCGTCGGCGTGAACACGCTACTTTCGGGCGTTCAGCCTCCGCCGGGCAGCCACATCTATGTCTATCTGCAGGCATACGAGGCAACGACGCTCGAAGGCAATAACGGAAGCCCGACCGCCAGCGTATCGGAGTTCTCACTGCACGCGCAGGCGGCAGCTTTCAGACTGTCCCATGTCTGGCGGGATGTAACGTTCCTCGGTGCAACCCTCGAGTCGCGGACGAATATTCCATTTGTGAATCTCGATCTGCACTTCGACGCGCACACGCCGAAAGGTACGGTCTACAAAAGCGGCACAGCGACCGGATTGTCGGACCTGACTGTCGGGCCACTCTTCCTCGGATGGCATCTCGGCAACCTGCATCAAATCCTGGGCCTCGAGTTCTTCTTGCCGACGGGCAGTTACGACACAAGCCGGCTCGTGAACCCGGGGCGGCACTACTACTCGATGCAGCCGAACTACGCCGTCACGTGGATGCCAGTGCCGAATGTGGAGTTCAGTGCTCGTGCGCTTTACAGCATCAATTCCGTCAACCACGCAACCGACTATCACTCGGGGAACGAGTTTATCGTCGACTACAACGCCGGGTTTCGCTTCACTCCGATGTGGCAGATCGGGGTGAGTGGCTATTTCTATAGACAGGTGACAGACGATACACAGCACGGTCAGTCGGTAAATGGCAACGGGAACCGCGGAGAGGTTCTTGCTGTGGGCCCGTCGATCGCCTACGGCACACGTAAGTTCTCTGTGGCGCTCAAGTACCAGCGCGAAATGATGGCTCGCAATCGGCCCGAAGGGAATCGGATCTGGCTGCAGATGTATATGCCTTTTCAATAGACGTCGTCCTGTCGTCGATCGACGGGGTCTGGCCTTCGCGATCGCAACATCACGCAATCCGTCGACTGCTCGTCATGCAGGCTCCGCTTCATTCCGCGACGGAATAGTGTCTATGAGGCTGCATCCGTAGAGTTAGGTGTTTGATCGGTGTACTGTAGATCAGACGAAACACCCGAAATATCTCGTCGTAGATCGAATACGATGAGCGCCCCCACCGCCCGGATTTTAGGCTATTTGCCGTTCCACCCGATCGACCTGAGAGAGGAGTTATTTCCCCAATGTGTACAACTTATTTGATCCATGCGAGTGCGCTTATGCGCTCTGTTAAGTCATCCCCGACGCGCCCTGAAATGGAGGTGACCTCATGGCAGTCGCGCTGATCACGGGAGCCAGTCGAGGCATTGGTGCGGTCATTTCGATGACTCTGGCCCAGCAAGGGTACAAGGTGGTTGTCAACCATCGTGCCAGTGCACCGCATGCCGAAGACGTCGCTGCGACGATCGTCGCGGCAGGCGGAGAAGCCATGGTGATCAAAGCCGACGTCACCGAGCCGAACGATGTCGCCGCCATGACCGACGAAATCAATCAGCGATGGGGCGGAGTCGACGTTCTCGTGCACAACGCGTTGACGCCGTATGACGTCACTTCATTCGCCAACCTGAACTGGGAACAACTCGGCGGTAAGGTCGACACTGAACTGCGCGCCGCCTTCCTGTCAACGAAAGCGGTTGTGCCCGGAATGATTTCTCGCGGCCACGGGCGGTTGATCTACCTGAGTACTCTGCTATCGCGTCGCCCACGCGACGGGATGATTACGTTGGGCACGGCCAAGGCTGCCTTGGACCAGTTCGTGCGATACGTCGCATTGGAGCTGGCCCCTAACGGCATCACCGCCAATCTCGTCGCGCCGACCACGGTGGAGGGCGCTACTTCAGCCGGGCTGATCTCCGCTGAACGGCTGAAAGCGATCGCCGCATCTATCCCGATGGGACGGCTTGCCCGTCCAGACGAGGTCGCCAATACAGTGGCGTACCTGGCAAGTGATGCGTCGGGCTTCACCACTGGCCACTACATTCCCGTAAGCGGTGGCTTTGGAATGGAATGACCTTGAAGAGCACCCGGATCGTATCCGAGGCTCGAAAAGGAACGACTTCTCCGATCCACCTGTTTGACCTGACAGAGGTGTTAATTGCCAATGCTCTCGATTGACCTCACTTATGTAGGGGCTGGTATTCACGAGGAACTGATCGCACACGTAGCCGATCAAGAAGGATATTTCGAAGATGAAGGTGTTCGCGTCGCGCTCCGCGACGGAGCCGTCTGGAATACCGAGCGCGTGCGCGCCGGAGCAACCATCGGTCTCGGCCGCGCACTGATCTCGCGGATGACCAGCGGCATCCAATGGACCGCCCTGAGCGTCAACACGCACCGACCGCTCTTCTGGTTCGTCGGCGCCAACGGCGTGAAGTCAATGGAAGATCTCCGAGGCCGTCGACTGGCGGTCCACGGACCACGTACTGCTCCTGGGGTTTTCGCGCGGATCGTGTTACGCAAGCACGGGCTGGATCCCGACCGGGACGTCGAATGCGTGGAGCGAATCCCAGGTGACTATCAAATGGACCTGCGACGCCTTCGCGACGGGTCGATTGATGCGGCGTACGTGGGCAGCACCTTATCGGCTGAACAGGTGGTCCAGGAGGAAGGTTTTTCGCTGCTGTCCTGGGTGGGCGACCATTTCCAGATTCCCACCGTTGGACTCGCCGTGGACCCTTCGCGCATCTCGCTCGACGATCCAGCTTTGCAGGCGTTGGTACGGGCCTATAAACGGTCGCTCAAGACGATCGCCGAACAGCCCAGTCTGGCCATCGAACATATCGCCTCGATGTTAGGCCGACTGACTCACGCTGAAGCGGAGCAACACTACGAGCGCTACATCCGGCCACATTTCACCACTGACGGCCGGGTGGACCTCAAGGTTGCCAAAGAAGGCGTTGCTGCCGTTGCCGCTGAACTCGGTGTCTCTGCAGGTACCGCCGACCAGATGTATCTGTCGACCTTATAAGCGGGCCGTTGCATCGATCTGGAATGCGTGCAGTGCCGTCTCATGAAGCTATTTCCGGCCTGCACGCCCCCGCAATATAGACTCAGCAGAGAATTTTGCCCAGCCGCGTTAATGCGTTCGACTTGGCTGGGATCTTAGTCTGGTTGGTTCATTTCGAATAAACCAGAAAGAATTTGGCGTGACCGCCAAACGCACGCGCGGCTCTGACGTTACGGCTTTTCCTAGGGCGAATTATCCAACGAAGCGGACGTGAACATCTTTTATCTTCACGTCCATGTATCGAAGGAATAGTGTTTATTCCGCTAATCCGTAGATTCCTCCAAAAGAATCGATAACAATAAATTCCAGTAACAGAAAGGAAAACAGTCACCCGAGTAACCTTCCATCTGGAGACGCGGTATGCCTAGCAAGCAGAAAACCCAAGAGTCAGAACCCGGCTTCACAATTGCCGCGCGGCAGGCAAATCTTCCGGAAACAGAATTCACCGAAGTAAGCGCGACTGAGATGAGAGACGCGCTTTCCAAGGCAATCACTCCCGTGACTGTCCTCGCTACAGACGGCCCGAGTGGGAGAGCTGGTGTCACCTGCTCTGCCGTCTGCTCGGTTTGTGACACGCCGCCAACTATCCTGGTTTGCGTCAACCGCAATAGCTTCACCAACGGTGTAATCAAAGCGAACGGGATACTCACTGTGAACTGGCTGAGCGCCGATCAAAGTGAACTGTCGCAGCTTTTTGCCGGGGTCGGTGGGTTATCGATGCCAGAACGGTTTGCGAGAAGTCAATGGGGAACGCTGGCGAGTGGCGCACCTTACTGCAAAGAAGCAATGATGACGCTCGACTGTCGTGTTGCAGATGCCATTGAAGTTGGAACGCACAGCCTTATTTTCGCGCGCGTCATTGCAACCACGAAGGCAGATGAGCGTCACCCCCTCGCTTACTATCAGCGCGCCTACGCAACGACCCACCCCGCAACACTTTAACCAGTCGTTTTCATTTAAATACTCGAAGGAGAAAACCATGATCCGAACCGGTCGTCAATACCTCGAATCGCTGAATGACGGGCGTCAAGTCTGGGTTGGAAACGAAAAGATCGATAACATCGCTACGCATCCGAAAACGCGTGACTATGCGCAGCGTCATGCAGATTTCTACGATCTGCATCATCGGGCCGATTTGCAAGACGTCATGACCTATGTCGACGAAAATGGCAAACGCCGTTCAATGCAATGGTTCGGTCATCACAACAAGGACCAGCTCCGTCGTAAGCGGAAGTACCACGAGACGGTGATGCGCGAAATGGCTGGCGCATCTTTTCCCCGAAGCCCCGATGTGAACAACTACGTCTTGCAGACGTACCTCGATGATCCCACGCCATGGGAGACCCAATCTATCGGCGCGGAAGGTCACATCAAGGCAAAAAACATCGTGAACTTCGTCAATTTTGCGAAGGACAATGATTTCAATTGCGCGCCGCAATTTGTCGATCCGCAAATGGATCGCTCCAACCCCGAAGCACAGGCTCGCTCGCCGGGTCTGCGTATCGTCGAACAGAACGAGAAGGGAATCGTTGTCAACGGTATCAAGGCAATCGGCACTGGCGTCGCCTTTGCCGACTGGATCCATATCGGCGTGTTCTTCCGTCCGGGTATTCCCGGCGAGCAGGTTATTTTCGCGGCGACGCCCGTCAATACAAAAGGGGTGACGATCGTTTGCCGTGAAGGCGTCGTGAAGGATGATCCGATCGAACACCCGCTCGCCTCCCAAGGCGACGAACTCGACGGCATGACCCTTTTCGAAAACGTCTTCATTCCGTGGACGCATGTCTTCCATATCGGCAATCCTGAGCATGCGAAGCTTTACCCGCAACGTGTGTTCGATTGGCTGCATTACCATGCGCTGGTTCGTCAGATGGTGCGTGCAGAACTGATGGCAGGACTGGCTGTACTGATCACCGAGCATATCGGAACCAACAAGATTCCGGCCGTCATGACCCGCGTTGCGAAACTGATCGGGTTTCACCAGGCGATGTTAGCCCACGTCATCGCGGCCGAAGAGTTGGGCTTCCATACACCTGGAGGACACTACAAGCCGAATATTCTGGTCTACGACTTTGGCCGCGCGCTCTATCTGGAGAACTTCTCGCAGATGATCTACGAGCTGGTCGATCTTTCCGGACGCAGTGCACTGATCTTCGCCAGCGAAGACCAATGGAACGATGCAACGCTTAATCCGTGGTTTGAACGCCTGAACAGCGGCCCCGTTGGCAAGCCGCATGACCGCGTGCAGATCGGCCGTGTGATTCGCGACCTGTTCCTGACGGACTGGGGCAGCCGCCTGTTCGTTTTCGAAAACTTCAACGGTACGCCGTTGCAAGCCATTCGCACCCTCACCATGCAACGCGCCGAATTCTCGGGGTCGGGCCCGTACGCAAAGCTCGCTCGCAAGGTTTGCGGAATCGAGCTGGAATCCGATGCCAACAGCGATTACAAAGCGACTGCCGACTACGCGAAAGCGCTCGATTCGGCACGACATCAGGAATCGCTGGCACTCAGCGGCACCATGGCCATCTGACGCATTGGCAGCCTGCGTTCGTTAGCTGCCTGCGCCGGAACCGATGGAAGTACCGTGCTTTCGCACGGTACTGTTTCTCTCCAGAGAAGGTGACAAACTATGGTTGAAGAGAACTTTTTGGACCGTGTGTTTCGCAAGGGTCGTAGCCAGAACGGATGGCTCGACGAACCGGTATCGGACGAACAGTTGAAGCAGGTTTACGAACTGATGAAGTGGTGCCCCACTTCAGTCAATTGTTCACCGGCGCGAATCGTTTTCGTACGTAGTGAGGCTGGAAAGGCGAAACTGAAAGACGCTTTGAGCCCAGGGAATATCGAAAAAACCATGACTGCGCCTGTACTCGCAGTCGTCGGCTATGAGACGCGGTTCTATGAGGAGTTGCCAAGACTCTTTCCGCATAATCCTGCGGTCAGGGCCTGGTTCGAAGGCGAAGCAAAGATCGGGTTCGCAGAAACTACTGCCTTCCGCAATGGAACCTTGCAAGGCGGATATCTGATCGCAGCGGCGCGTGCGGTCGGCCTGGACTGTGGTCCGATGTCCGGTTTCGACAATGCAAAAGTCGACGCCACGGTGTTTGCTGGCACATCGATCAAGTCGAACTTCATTTGCGGCCTTGGTCGCGGGGACCCTTCCAGGTTGTTTGCTCGCAGCCCGCGGCTCTCTTTTGAAGAAGTCTGCAAGGTAATCTGATCCGCTGTTAATGACGCGTATGGGAGTCTTCCATGATAGTCATCTCCGATCCAGGTGAGTTAAATCTGTCCGGGTCGGCCGTGTCGATCGGGATGTTCGATGGCGTTCACCGTGGACACAGGCGTGTTTTGCGGAACCTGCGAGATCAAGGATCGGTCTTGCAGATTCCCACCGTTCTCGTCACGTTTGATCCTCACCCGCTTGCCACGTTGCGTCCTGAGTCGTGCCCACCGCTCCTATCCACGCTTGATGGTCGCATGGATCTGTTAGCGTCCACCGGATGTGTCGACTACTGCGTCGTTCTGAGATTCGATCGACGGCGAAGTACCGAATCGGCGGATGATTTTGTACGGGGAACGTTGGTTGACCGTTTGGGCATACGCTCATTGATCGTCGGCGAGAATTTCGCGTGCGGCAGTGGTCGACAAGGGAATATCGCGTACTTGCGCAATCTCGGCGATCGCCTGGGATTTGAAGTACGCCCCGTGCCGCTCCGGTCGACTACCCGCATTGAGAACGGCGTGCATTGTTCTTCGAGCGAAACACGAAGGCTAATCCAGCAAGGTGATATCGCTGGCGCAAATGCAATGCTGGATCGCCCGCATGAGTTGTCCGGGACGGTGTACGGCCCGAATGAATCTGCTTGCCGCGTGATCGACCTCCTGGTTCCCCGCGATATGTGTTCACCGCCGTCGGGAGATTACGCTGGAACGGTGAGAAAGCACAATGCTGCGGCGCCATGGATTGGCGCGATCTTGCAGGTTCGAGGACAACATCCATCTGTTGGTGCGCGCACGCTGCGCCTGCTTGTTGAGAAGGACACGGAAAGCGCGCCCGGTGACGCGATGACCGTCCGATTTCACGACACAGCGAGATCGGCTACGAGCCGCTTCGCATTCGCCAATATGGCCTCTATGTGACGAATCCAGGTGAGAACAATCATGAACAACTTTACCTATACGAGCCGTCCGCAGCGAGTTGTCTTTGGCGTCGGCGCTCTAGCCCAGATTGAAGCGGAAGTCGATCTACTTGGCGCCCGTCGCGCACTCGTGCTCGCCACACCTGATCAGCGTCGGGATGCCGAACGAATAGCGGAGATGCTCGGACCTCGCGTCGCCGGCGTGTTCGATCGGGCGACCATGCATGTACCCGTTGAGATTGCCCGCGAAGCACGCGATCTTGCGCGCCGTCTCGATGCCGACTGCGCAATAGCAATTGGCGGTGGGTCGACGACAGGACTTGGAAAAGCTATTGCACTCGAGTCTGACTTTCCGATTCTTGCCGTTCCGACTACCTATGCGGGTTCCGAAATGACACCGATCTACGGCATAACCGAAGCGGGGTTGAAGAAGACCGGCCGCGATATTCGTGTGATGCCAAAGACAGTGATCTACGATCCCGAACTCACGTATTCGCTGCCAGTTTCGTTGAGCGTTAGCAGCGGGATCAATGCGATCGCTCACGCGGCCGAAGGTCTTTACGCCATAGACGCCAATCCGATTACAAACCTGATGGCGGCCGAGGGCATTGCCGCCATCGGACGATCGCTACCGCTTCTGACACTCGACGCTGACAATGCGGAAGTTCGGCGTGCGCGCTCGGACGTGCTCTATGGTGCGTGGCTGTGTGGATCCGTGCTAGGGAACGTCAGCATGGCTCTGCATCATAAACTGTGCCATACGTTAGGCGGCACTTTCAACCTGCCGCACGCAGAAACTCACACCATTGTCTTGCCACATGCACTTGCCTATAACGCAATGGCCGCCTGCCGTTCAATGGAGCGCATCGCTGGCGCGCTAAATGGCAACAGCGCGCCGCAAGCCACTTTCGATCTGGCGAAAATGAATGGCGCACCTCTGGCACTGAAGGATATCGGAATGAAAGCCTCGGATCTCGACAAGGCATGCGCGATCGCGCTGGAGAATCAGTATCCCAACCCTCGTCCGCTAGAGAAAGTGGCGATAAGACAATTGCTACAGGATGCGTACGAAGGTGCACGACCGCCTATCTGATCGCACGATGCACGGCATAAGGCACTGTTTAATTTAGACGTCTCGTTTGATCAACAGCACTCAACATTGAGAGACAAACATGCGCAACCTCGACGAACACACCGTGACGCAAGCAGTGGTCGATCTCTTATCCGGCACCCCCGATCCTCGCCTGAAGTTGATACTCGTCCGTTTGATCACTCATTTGCATAACTTCGCGCGGGAGGTCGAACTGACTGAAGAAGAGTTGCTTGAAGCGATCTTGTTTCTGACGGCGACAGGGCAGAAATGTAGCGAAAAGCGGCAGGAATTCATCTTGTTGAGCGACGTCCTCGGGTTATCGATGCTGACAGTTGCGATGAACAACAAAAAGCCAGAGGGCTGTACGGAATCGACTGTTTTCGGACCGTTTCATGTAGAGGGCGCGCCCGTGTATGACAATGGTGCCGATATTGCCAACGGCGCGGTGGGTGAACCTTGCCTCGTACGCGGTACCGTGAAGGATCGAAACGGCGTACCCATTGCTGGGGCAGAGCTGGAAGTCTGGCAGGCCGACGCAGAAGGAAACTACGACGTTCAGTATCCGGATCTGAAGACCCATCAAGCTAGAGGTGTGCTCAGATCGCGACCGGACGGAAGTTTTGAGTTTCGTACCGTTGTCGCTGTCGCCTACCCTATTCCCGTCGATGGTCCAGTGGGTGACTTGCTGCGTGCAACCGGACGCCACCCGTGGCGCCCCGCGCATCTTCATTTCATGATCAAGGCGAAACAGTACCAGACGTTGGTTACACACGTGTTTCGTAACGGCGACCAGTATCTGGATTCCGACGCTGTTTTTGGCGTACGACAAACATTGGTGGCCGACTGGATCAGGCAGCCCGACGGAGGCTATACATTGAATTACGATTTCGTCTTGAACCCGGCAGACTAAGGCAACGCGCAGAAGCGGCATTCCAACAGATAGAAAGCCTCGGTTTCAGGTCTGCATCAGATTTCTGTTCGATGCAGACCCGAACGCGTTCACGCTTTACGCCGGTGTCGAAAACAGCTTGCGAAACACATTTCGGAGCCATTGATTGCCGGGCTCAAGGTGGCACCGATCGTGCCAATACTGTGCGATCTGAAGCTTGGGCAAAGAAATTGGTGGCTCGACCAATTGGAGGTCGAGGTCGCGGCTCATTGTCACCGCGAGCGTCTTTGGCACAGTCGCGATTACGTCGGAGTGTTTCGTGATTTGTGCTGCCGAGGTAAATACGGGAACGCGACATACGATATTTCTGCGCGGCACCTCCGACTCAATGATCCGCTCAATTGACAGGTGCTCGTGCCCAGTGCCCAGCGCGGACACGAGCGCGTGCTTCTCAGCGACAAACTGTTCTTTGCTTGGATGCGCACCTATCCGCGGATGGTCTTTGCGCACCAGGCTGACGTACGTCTCGGTCCACAGTGGCAGACGCCGAATACCCATGGTCAGCGAAGGGAAGGAACCGATCGCCAGATCGACGAGCCCCGATTCGAGCCACAAATCCAAATGTTGTGCATCGCACGGAATCGACTGGACGCATATGCCAGGCGCTTCAGAAGCCAGGTAGTTCAACAGTGTCGGGAATATCTTCACCACACCCGCATCTATAAGAAAGAAACTGAACTTTCGCGTAGACGTTTTTGGATCGAATGACGCATGCTCCGAGCGCAGCGTGCTCACTTTCTTTAGTATCGTCCTCACGGGTTCTGCGAGTTCAAGCGCCTTCGGAGTGGGCTCCATCCGCAGTGCGACACGCACAAAAAGCGGGTCTCCAAAATACAGCCGCAGTCGCGCCAGCGTTTTGCTCAACGCAGGCTGCGAAAGATTCAGCACACGCGCAGCCTTGGTCAGGCTATGTTCGGCCAGCAACACGTCGAATACTTGCAAGTGGTGGAGGTCGAGGTCGACATCACCTTCATTTCTTTGCGGAATAGTGTCCATGCGGTAGCGGTCCCGTCAGAGCTAATTTGGCGAGTCAACTGTATCTGATTCAAAAACCGCTGCCACTCGGAATATTCACCGACTTACAACAGCTACTGGGAAATCATTCTTGCCCGGAAAGCGCGCGAATCTGGCATCTGCAGATGCGGCCATGAACACTATGAACCTCTAACGCAAATGACCATGTCATGCAAGCCCAGTAGTTCGAATACTGGCATTGCCGACGCCGACTCGATGCCTCGTCTTCACTTTCTCGATTTACTTCGCGTCAGCCATTCCTTCGACGCCGATGCTTGGTGACCTTCGCCGCTCCCGTCAACGGTGTTCTCGCTCATCGGTCGGACTGTTCGAAAATGTCGAGATCGGCAAAGAGAACGGCAGCGCAAGAATCATCAACAACATCAGTGAGACGGCGCGACGACTGCGCGAAGCGGTGATGATTGCGGCGCCGGAAATCGGAACGCTTACTGACTGATCACGACAGTCGTGCGGCGTCTGCCGCGCCCAACGTTGCTCACTCGCGGGCGGCAGCAGATCCGCGGTTGGCGGATCGTCCGATATTCAGCGACTAAGCTGCTCGGACTTCACTGAACTTTGATGTGAGATTTTGCGCGCGGATGGGGGTGGACGCATCGCGAAACTCTCCCCCAGACTTCGCGGAAGTTTGATGGCGAACTCGTTGACGATATTCGCTAGGGTTGGTATCAAGCCTCCTTGCGAATATCGCCCGCATTTGACTACTGCTGTGGAACCCACATCGATACGCCACCGTTTTTAGAGGCAGATCGGTCTCCCCCAGCAACTTGCGCGAGAAATCAATGCGGATCTGCTCCACGAAGGCTGACGGCGTCATATTGGCGTGTTTTGCGAAGGTCCGCGAGAACGTGCGCCGACTGACGCCTACGGCGTCAGCCAACTGTTCGATAGACAGCTGCTCGCTGATGTTATCAGTGACATAGCGCAAGACCTTCGCGACGACGGTCTCCTCCTTCGGGCCCACAGCCAGATAGGGACTGTATTGCGACTGTCCACCTTCACGGCGTATATATACTATCAGCCGCTTCGCAATGCGCAGCGCAATCTCGTGACCCCAGTCCTCAGACACCAGAGCAAGACAGAGGTCGACGCCCGCCGCAACGCCTGCAGAGGTGAAGAGATTGCCGTCACGAACAAAAATCTTGTCGGGCTGAACGTAAGCGTCTGGAAACTGTAGCGCGAGGCGGTCTACGTCATGCCAATGCGCGGTCACCTCTTTGCCGTCGAGCAGTCCGGCGTGTCCCAAAAGGAAAGCGCCATTACAAACCGATCCAAAGCGCGCGCAACTTTCCGACTTCGTCCTGAGCCACTGGAGAAAACTGGTCGGAGGGCATAGATCGGGAAGTCTCGGGCCGCCCGCCACGAGGAGCAGATCGGGCTGATCCTCATATTGCAGGTAATCGATCCCAACCTTGAGTTCCAGACCATTGGAGCACCGGACGCTCTCAGAATGCATCCCAACGAGCGTGATTTCGTACTGTTGATCCCGCGGCAGGAACGCATTCGCCTCGGCAAACACATCCAGTGGCCCTGCAACGTCCAGCGCCATTACCCCTTCGAACACGACAATCGCTACCTTCATGGCTTGAAATCCTTGTCGGCAGCGACATTCGACATCATCGCGTTGCTTTTTCCTATCGAATCGTGCTCCATACTGCTACGCCCTCCAGTCTGATTTCCGCCGTACGATTATTGGCAATATATCTGCAAAGTCAGATAAATGAAAGCTCGTTTTCTGGTATTGTCAATTTCAGGAATCGGGAAGTGGTTCGCGCACATGCGCCACGCAGACACGTTGGCAAAATCACGGAACGTCGGCGTCGATGCACCAGGACAGTCCTCGCGCCCGCGCGCCCTATCACCGCGTGCGATGGCTCTTCACGCGCGGTATCTGGGCGCTGCATGCCTGACGGCGTCCCACCTTCATACGAAGCATCCAGTCTTCTGGGTCTACAGGTTATCCCAGTACGGAGGCGACCCGATTGCCTTGACAAGAAAAGCAGATACTTCGCGTACCTTATGGGAGCGCAGTCTGTTCTCAGGCGAAAGAATTTGAATGTACAACTCTTCAGCCGACGCTGAGATATCCCAGTCTGTCAGCAAGCTCACGAGTTTCCCGTCTTTGAAGCTTGTCGGAGCGAACAGCCAGCTCGGAAAGAGCACGATTCCCCGTCCTGCCAAAGCAGCCGCAACCAGCGCCTCTGCATTGTTACTTCGCAAGGAGCCGCTCACATCGAGCGACTCGAAGTTCTCTTTGGAGGAGCGCCTGAAATACCATCTCTGCGATCCCTGCTGCCCCTTGTACAAGAGACAATTGTGCTGCATGAGGTCTGCCGGGGTCTGCGGAATACCACGCCCTGCGAGGTATTCAGGACTCGCGGCAATCCGGTATTGGTGGGCACTCACAACTTTACCTATCAACCCCGAATCCACCAGCCGCCCTACCCGAATCGTCACATCAGTACCTTCTTGCACCGGATCGATGAAGGCATCCGTGAGCGTAAGTTCGACCGACAAGTCCGGATATAAGCCCTGCAGTTCGTTGACCAGCCCGGCAATATGCAGCCTGCCAAGCGCTTCTGGCGCATTGATCTTTACTAATCCCCGGATACCGGTACCCCGGTTCGCGAGTTGGTCCGCCGCGCTATCCAGCAACTCCACGGCCTCACGTACCTGCGTGTAGTAGCGTTGCCCTTGCTCGGTGAGCCTGACCGCACGCGTGCTCCGATAAAACAGTTGCTGTCCCAGTTCTTTTTCCAACGACGCAACAAATCTCGACACTGATGACGCAGGGACCTCAAAGTGCCGCGCGGTGGCGAGAAAACTGCCAGTCGTCGAGACCATCAAAAAATAGCGTAAGGCCTGGAGGTTCATGGGTGTCTCTTAGCGATGAAGCGGCCCGTTCCCCTGAAGACGCCTGCCGGGGCTACGGGTAGCACCGCGTCAGTCCGCGCGAGTCTCTGAGAGCTGGACTGTCCCGGACTCATCCGCAAGCGAACCGCAGGGCAAATGGGACCAAAAATGCTGTTTCGACAAAAAAGATTTGCTGCCTCGACGAATTGTTGCAGATATCACATTCACCTACCATCCTCTTCGTCAGGTTCCTCTCCATGCGCTCCCGGGTTTTGCGATGTACACGGGGTTAGAAATCCAAACGTCACGGCGCCGTGTCTATGCAGCATTGCTCCGTAGCTTGCAGTCTCCCCGTCATTACGATCAATCATGCAGGTCCCCCACACGATGAACAGCCTCTTTGAAACCTTCGATCTCCATGGCATGGCTCTCAGGAATCGTATCGTCATGGCACCGCTTACGCGCTCACGTGCCCGCCACGACATCGCGGACGAGCGCATTGCGCTCTACTACACGCAACGAGCCACCGCCGGGTTGATCGTCAGCGAGGGCACGCCAATATCTCGCGAGGGGCAGGGATACCTGTTCAATCCCGGCATTTTCTCCGCAGAGCAGATTGCCGGATGGCGATTGACCACCCAGTCCGTCCATTCCGTCGGCGGAAAGATTTTTGCGCAGATCTGGCATGTTGGCCGGGTGTCACATCCGTCGATCTTTCAGGACCGGCAACTGCCTGTGAGTGGATCGTCGAAGCGCGCAGTGGGTGCAGCGGCTTTTGGATATGACGACAAGGGAAAGCCTGGCTTCGTTGAACCGCCCGCCCCTCGTCAGCTCGAAACCAGCGAGATCGCACGAGTCGTGGAAGAGTTTGCACAGGCTGCTCAGAACGCGATCGAAGCAGGCTTCGACGGCGTAGAAATTCATGGAGCAAACGGGTACCTGCTGGAGCAGTTCATGAACCCGCTTGTCAATGATCGAACCGATCGCTACGCCGGAGACACGATCGGCAACCGGTTGCGTTTCGTCCTTGAGGTGATCGATGCGGTCGTGCAACGGATCGGCGCCCAGCGTGTGGGTATCCGCATCTCTCCGTATGGGAAGCTTTTCGACATGCCTCTCTATGAAGAGATCGACAGTACGTACACGGAACTTGCCGAACAGATCGGCCAGCGAAAGCTTGCCTATCTCCATGTCATGAATCAGTCGGGGTTCGCTCGACCGGATAACGTCATAGAAACCGAGGGCGCGTCAGGGTTCAATGGGTTGCTGCGGAAAATGAAACTCCATCTTTCACGTACTGCGCTCGTTCTGGCAGGCGGAATGACGCGGGAACACGCCGAGCAGATGATCGAAAGCAATCTCATTGACCTCGCTGCGTTTGGGGCTAGCTTTGTTAGCAATCCAGATCTCGTCGCCAGGCTTCAGAACGGTTGGCCGCTGACACCCCCTGATCCCGACACTTTTTACGGCGGTGGTGCGGAAGGCTACATCGACTACATGCCTTATACAGCCAGTTAGTTTGCGCTGCCGGGTATCGCCATCGCAAGAGGCGCCATGTCGAGAGCGCCCAGCATGCAAGTTCGCTTACTGCTGACCATCTCGCTCCCTGACGAATTGACCTGTCGTGCGGGCTTAACCGCTTGCCTGCACGGCGAGGCATCTCGTTTCCACGTTCAATGGACGCCAAAAAAACCATCGTTCCGTGTGGCGTCAAAGTCAGACAAATACATTCTCGGAGTAAAGCATGAGCACATCACAGAAGGTTGTCGTCGTTACCGGTGCATCGCAAGGAATTGGTGCCGATGTCGTCAAGGCATTTCGCAAGCTCGACTACCGCGTCGTCGCAACCTCACGTTCGATCAAACCATCAGAAGATCCGAACATTCTGACCGTTGCCGGCGATATCGGCGACCCCGAAACCGCTCAACGCGTCATTTCGGAAGGCGTCGCGAAGTTCGGCCGGATCGACACGCTGGTGAACAACGCCGGCATTTACATCGGCAAGCCTTTCACGGAAAACACCAGGGAAGACTATGCCGCTGTCACGAATGTGAATATTGCGGGCTTCTATTACATCACGCAGCTTGCCATCGCCGAAATGGAAAAGCATTCGAGCGGCCACGTGGTCAGTGTGACCGCAAGCGTCGTGGATCAGGCGATCAGCGGCGTGTATTCGGTGCTGGCAGCGCTGACAAAGGGTGGTCTGAACGCCGCCACGAAGTCACTGGCGATTGAGTACGCAAAGAAAGGTATTCGCGTCAATGCCGTAGCGCCGGGGGTGATCAAGACTCCAATGCACCCGTCGGAGTATCACGACATGCTCGATGGCCTCCATCCACTGGGCCGCATGGGCGAAATGAGCGATATCACGAACGCGATCCTGTTCCTTGATTCGGCACCGTTCATTACGGGAGAGATCCTGCACGTCGACGGCGGCCAGAGTGCAGGCCGTTAAATAACACGAGGTTCAGCGGCCGCTATAACTTCCTTGTTGCGTTGCGACCGCTCGCCACTCGAATCAGGATAGATATGGACATCCCCACTTGCGACTCATCCGTAAGCGCGTTTGACGGTATCCACACGGTCTCGCCAGCGCTTGAACGCTATACGACTGACGTCCTGCTGGGCGATCTGTGGAAGCGCCCGCAATTGTCGCCACGAGACCGCAGCATCGTGACGCTGTCCGTGTTGATTGCGCGCAATCAGAGCGCCGAACTGCCGTATTACGTCGATCTGGGGCTCGATAGCGGCCTCGAACCTGGCGAGATTTCCGAGCTCATCACGCACCTCGCGTTTTATTCGGGCTGGGCCAATGCGCTGGCAGCCGTGAAGGCAACGAACCCCGTCTTTGAACGACGCGCAATCGCTGCAACCCAGCTGGCGCCTGCCTCCGTCGATCTTCTTCCCATCGACGCGGCAGCCGTCTCACAACTCGAGACCGCAGCGCAGAACTTCGGTGCGGTGGCGCCGGGACTTGTGCAGTTCTCTACCGAGGTACTCTTTGGCAACCTGTGGCTGCGGCCAGGCCTCGCGCCGCGAGACCGCAGTCTCGCGACGCTCAGTACGGTGGTTGCCACGGGGCAGTTCCCACAATTGGCCAGTTACATCAGCCGGGCCATGGACAACGGATTAACCCGGGCGCAGATGGCGGAAGTGATGACACAACTGGCGTTTTACTCGGGTTGGTCCAGCGCCTTTACGGCACTGCCAATCGTGAAGGATGTCTTTGAGAAGCGGCCCCGGCAATCGTGAGACTCATGTCTATGAGCCGTTTGCCGAAAGGCAATCCAATAACCTTTATCGAAGTGACTAAAATGACACCTGGTGATATTCAGGAAATCAAGGCATTAAACGCAAAATACAACTTCTCGATCGACGAAGGCGACGCTGAAGCATGGGCAGGTTGCTTCACCACCGACGGAGCCTTCAATGCTGCGATCGAGGGAGAAACACCAAAAGGCACCGAGCAATTGAAGGCTTTCGTTCCTACGGGCATCGCAACGTTCGGGACCATGTATCACCTCACAACCAACGAGATTATTTCGGTCGACGGTGAAAACGCCCGTCAAAAGTGCTATCTCCAGTTCTTCACGAAAAAGGACGGTGCCATTGACGGCTACATTTGCGTCTATGACGATTGGCTCAAGCGCGAGAACGGCGCCTGGAAGTACAGCCGTCGAGACGTGATATCAAAAGACAGATTTAGTCATCTGGAAGTTTGATGCAGCGCATACCAGAAACCTTGACGCCTGTTGGAGTGGCTATAAAACGCGTGACTGCATAGGATTACGCTCAACCTTTAGCTCGCGATCAGCGACGGCACCTTGCATGATGCAATTGTTCGCAATCGTTGCGGGGATCGCTCCTGGCCGAAACCGGAAGGGCGCTCTCCTATGTCAGAAACTGCGCTAGAACAGCGATGCTTCGCGAGGATCACGTGTGGGAGGACGCGAAGTAACGGCCGCCCTTGCACCGCGCGTCGTCGAGCGTCGCATGTTCGATGTCGATATAGAGGTGCCGAAGCCTCACCGGTGTAGAACTCTGCGGGAGCAAACCCGTCGCGACGCCTGAAGGCAACATCCGCGCCCCAGCTTCGATCTGGACCACATGTACGACACCACGGGCTGCGCACGCACTTTGTTTCAGCGTTCGTCGGCTATCTCGGTCATGGTGAAGCCGCATCCTCGATCGAGCCCGCTTCGCAGAAAGGACCCTGTGGACGGGCCGATTCTGGCCAACGCGTCCGGCTTGAGCCGGACGCGAGCGGCGCATCATTTACCGGACCTGCCATCAACCGGCCGTCTGGTTACCGGATCAGGAGTCCGCCAGCGTCGCCTCAATACCCTGCACTGGTGCCGGACTCGATGTTGCCTCTTTAGCACGCTCCCTGGCGGGCGAGCGGGTTCGCCGCGCGCCTGTTTTCCCGTTTCGTTGAAAGACACGTACACCGGGTTGAAGATCGCGAAGTATCAGGCTGGAGTTAGCGAGTCCGAGCTTGCCAGCTCAACGCGCCCTTTTCCCTTTCGCTTCGCACGATACAACGCTGCGTCAGCGCGACTTATCAGGTCGCTGAGCGTATCGTCAAAACCGCATTCGTCGATACCTGCACTGAAGGTCCATCGAGGCTGATCTTCTTGTGTTTTGCTAACGCCGGCTGACGACAGAATGGATTCAATCAGTCCAGCCGCCTGTTCCCGTCCGGTCTGTGGAAAGAAAATTGCAAACTCTTCACCACCAAGTCGCCCGAAAAGGTCCGTACGTCGAAGCTGCCGGGACACCTCGATGGCAAAATTCTGCAGGACGCGGTCGCCAGCAGGATGCCCGTAATGGTCGTTGATGACCTTGAAGTCGTCGAGATCAATGATGGCAACCGAAAGCAGCGAACGGTCGGAAAGAGAGCCCTTCAAAAGCTCTCCCCCACGTAACAGGAGCTCACGTCTTGCAAGCAGACCTGTCAGCTCGTCGACTGTTGCGAGGCGTTGCGCATGATCCACGAGACTGTCGTTCACCAGCATCACGAGGCCGATTGACAGCAGTAGCAGCGAAAGGATGCCCGCTGAAATGAAGGCGATATTCCATGCCGACGGCTCCAGAACCCTCGCCGTGACATTTGCGAAGAAAATGCACTGAACGACTCTCGACGCATGTACCACCGTGCCTGCAGCCGCTCCCACCAGGACCACCCAATGACCATACTGACGCCGACGCGACGTGCGGGAATTCCAGATGGTCCAGCCCACGGCCATCCGTGTATAGCCGAGCAGACCGGACATCACGGCTGCTCGCGCGTTCTCGTTGGGCGAAAACATGGTCCAATAAAAAACGGCGCCGACCGACACGGCCAGGCCAAGGTGCTCGTATCGCCCGATCGTCGGCCGGCCGGCAAAGCGACGACAGCCTTGCAAAATCAGCACCGCAGCCGTGAGGACACACGAACACGCAGTGAGTACGATCGGTGGCGGGTAATTACCGCGCCTTGAAACGAGTATTCCGAATGCCACAAATAACATGCAGTGCGCGGCGAGCCATCGGTCAAGACCTGCAATGCGATGACGCGCGAGGCTGCCAAGTACGGCAGCGCTTGCGATGCATGACACCATGGCGAAGACAAGAAGGACGTCAGTGCTGGACATTGGTCTGCTTACGTTGTTGTTAGCCTCAGCCTGTCGTTCAGGAAACGCCGCAGGGCTGTGCACAGGCGATCTCAGTGAAGCTTTCGGAATCGCTCCCCGGATGGGGACCGCCAAAAGAAGCACGTCATTGCTCATCGAGCGAAACCCGCTTGTTCGCTAGGACGCTCGCCCATCAGCGATTGCAGTCGTGTCTCTGAGACCGACGCATTTTATCTCGCGAGCCAGTTTGGAGGCGGTGTTTCTCGATGAGGATGAGCGCACTCAGCTGGAAGCTTGTTGTAGTAACCGTAATCTTGATGTTGTAAGGAAGGCTGTACCTCTCATGCCCCGGCCTGTCATCAGCCCATTCATATCTGATGCATTCACGGGAAAGAAGCCCAACGGGGCAGATCTGCGCGCGGTAGTGAAAAAGGCTTGTGAACGTCGTATGGGTTACGTTTCGTCGTGGTAAAGAAACTGCACCACCGGAAAACCCACTACGTCCAGCCGGGCGAATCCGTTCATTGGCAAACGGCGCGATGTCTTCGGGCCGCTCCAGAAGATACCCCTTCCGGTTCTGAAAGATCTCACTACGGAGTGGCTGCTCCGTCGATGATGGGAACGTCGTCTCGGCCCCCGCATTGCGAGCGACCTGACTCGCCCGGATCTCGAGGTTAGAACCGAATTAACTCCTGGAAATCCTCACCTTTTGCTGGTTCTGATAGCCGGGACAAATGACAGGTGCCTGCCCGCTTCCTGAATCTACCGAGCCCGGTGGCGTTGCAGGACAATCATTTGAGTGCATGTTTTAAGGCATTTTCTTGACACACCGACGATCTGAACCTCCTCCTCACCCAATTCTTCCGCGACCGATCAGATTCATGATCTGAACAGACGCAGGAGCGCATCGCGAAGGTCCGATACGTCCAGCACGTGCTGCGCACGCGTGAACGCGACGTAGAGCAGCCGCAGCTCGTCCTCCTCCACAGTCAGGCGACCATCGACGTATTTGAACAGAAAATCGTTGATGACTTTCACCCGCTTCCATTCGAGGCCCTTGGCCCGGTGCACCGTGGATATCACGTAATCGGCCTGCGCTTCAGGCGTAATCCGTTGTGCCAGCGAGCGCAGATAGCCGGTTCCGAATTCATCGACAATCCGCACGATGGGAAGCAGATCGGCGCCGGCCGCGCTGCGAGCGAAAGTCTGTGCATCGTCCCACGTCTCAAACAGCGAAAAGGCTGCAGGTCTGTAGGCCCGCCGCCCCGCAATCAACCTGTCGGCCCCATCTGCATACGCAACAATTTCGGTGGGACTCATGCGGATTGACGGTCGGTGGCCCGCCTCCACGCCTGCGGCCAGATGCCAGATGCCAGATGGCTGACACATTCTTGCGGCAAAGGATGGCATCAACGGGTGGAGCGATCATCGGGTCTTCGACGATGATCGAGCCGATCGTGCCCTGGCCGCGAACGGCTGTCTGCTCGCCCAGCAGCCCGAGTAGCCGGCTGGCGAGCGTGGCGAACGTGTGACCGAAACGGAAGGACTCGGTCAGCGCGTGTTGGGGTGCATCGATCTGCGCCATGGCGTTCACTGCGCCACGCCATTCGTATATCTGCTGGTACGGGTCACCAACGTAGACGATCTGGGCATGTGGCTGCCGGTTCAGAAGCCACAGCATCACGCCATCGCTGTCCTGCGCCTCGTCGAAGAGGATGAAGTCGGATTCGATGCGCGGGTGCCCTTGCGCCCAGACCTTCAGATAGACGTCGGGAATGATGGCGCTGCGGCCACGCGGGTCCGTGCTCTCACTCCACAGGCGAGCGACATAGGGGCTCAGTCCTTCCCGCAGCCAGTCGGCGGCTTTATCGTCGATCTTCTCGTCGACGGGAACATGGATAGCCTTCGGCGCGTCGTCAGCCGAGCGGCAGAACCTGCCCAGTCCATCGACAATCATGCGACCGAGCTCGAACGGTGTGAGTTCGACGGTTTTTCCCGTCACGAGGGGCACCTCTACCGGACCGATGCCATAGCGAGCAGCAAGTTCGTGAGGCGGCTCCGCGGGGTGGTTCACCCGCGCGGCAAGCGCGGGCGCCACCGATCGGTAGGCCAGCGAGTGGACGGTTCCGGCCATCACGTTGGGCGGAAAGCCGCGCCGCGCGTGCTCTGCAATCTCGCGGTTAAACGCCAGATAGATGCCACGCTGATGGGCGAGGCGGTTTGCGACAAGCCGCAGTGTCGAGGTCTTGCCCGCACCCGCGTACGCCTTGATCTTGAGATTGCCGCCACCGGCGACAGCATCGACGATCGCCTGCTGTTCAGGTGTCGGTCTTATCAAACGAGCCATTTGCAGTTCGGGAGCAGATGAACCGACAGTCTACGCGGAACGCAAAGGCCGCAACTGCAATGCGCTGCGCCGACCGGCCAACCACGGCGTCCAGCGAACTGGACAGAATACGGTCCGTCCGTGGCGTAGTCGTCCCGATCGTCGCGGACGTGTTGCACATCGGGTGAGAGTCCCGCGGCGCTCATTCCTCGAACCTGCCGCACATTGCCGTCCCCGGTCTGTCCGACGGACGTGTGATCGATGGCAGCCGCGGTGGCAACAGCGCCCGACTCCTGAACCATGCGTGCGTCCCGATCTGCGAGGCCAGCGCGATCGGTGATGATGTGCGTGGTTGACACGCAATTTCGTCAGGCTCTGTGTATATCGCCACGCAGAGCCGGCCCGTCTTGCGCTGATGCCCATACCCATCCACGCTGCGCAGCCTGACCTTCAATGACGCGTGCTCGAACGCTGGGATTCAAGGATCTCAGCGAGCACGGCTGCGACCGTTTTCGATGCTAGCGTCGTTCTCACGGTTTCGTGAATCGAATCGTACACGTGGCTCAACGTCGAGCCGATACCCCGCCCGACAGGGCAAGCCTGGCTCGGTTGCGTCGGGTGCAACCCGAACTGGCTGCCCTCTTCCAGCGCGTCGAACACATCGAGCAGCGAGATCTTTTCAGCGGGCCTGGCGAGGCGCCAACCCGCATTGATGCCGCGATAGCTTTGCACAAGCCCAGCTTTAGACAGGACGCCGAGCGTCCGTCGGATCACAACGGGATTGGTCTTCACGCTCGCGGCGATCCGCTCGGAGGTGACGGGGTCATCAGGATGATCGCGTGCGACGAGCGCCATCCAGGCCAGAATGTGGGTTGCCACCGTAAGACGGCTATTGGCGCTCATATCACAACCTAATTCAATTCAGATATAACTATATTAGTTACATCTAAATCTGTCAAATTGCCTTCGGACCGTACCCGTTTCCCGTTGCCGACAGCAAACATTGATGCGCCATGCTCGATTCCGGGTTCGATTCGACCCTGAACTGCACCAAAACATTGTTTCCGACCGAAAACCACCATTCACGCCACCCGCACGTAAAGGAACATCGGTCTATTGCGAAATTTGAATCTTGTCGGTACGATTCGACTCGACTACGATGTAACAACATTAGTTACATCAAGGCGGGTTGTAATGCGTGGATATGGGATGGCAATTGCTCGCCAACCGCGCATTGCCGCATCTCATTGAATATCCAGACGAGGTTCACGCAATGTCCACACTCTTCGATCCGATCCAGATCGGCGCACTGAAACTGCCGAATCGCATCATCATGGCACCGCTTACCCGCATGCGAGCCTTCGACGAACGCGCGCCCGGTCCACTCAACGCGCAGCATTACGCGCTGCGCGCGAGCGCTGGGCTGATCATCACTGAAGCCACGTCCGTGACGCAGCAGGGTGTTGGCTACCCGAACACGCCGGGCATCTGGAGCGAGAAGCAGGTCGAAGGATGGAAGAAAGTCACCTCGGCGGTTCACGCCAACGGCGGCCTGATTGTGTCGCAACTGTGGCACGTCGGCCGCGTCTCCGACCCGGTCTACCATCACGGGCAAGCGCCCGTCGCTCCGAGCGCCATCGCCCCGGAAGGCCATGTAACGCGAATTCGTCCAATGCGCGCTTATTCGGTGCCGCGCGCGTTGGAGACGGATGAGATTCCCGGCATCGTCGAAGATTTCCGGCGTGGCGCAGAGAATGCGAAACGTGCCGGTTTCGATGGCGTCGAGCTGCATGCGGCGAATGGCTATCTCTTTGATCAGTTCCTTCATGACGGCTCGAACGAACGGACGGATCGCTATGGCGGCTCGATTGAAAACCGCGCACGCTTTCTTCTCGAAGCCGTCGACGCGCTGCTCACCGTGTGGCCCGCCAATCGGGTCGGTGTGCATCTGAATCTGATGTCGAGCTCGTATTCGATGCACGACTCGAATCCGCGCGCGCTGTTCCGCTATGTCGCCGAGCAACTGAACGCACGCCACATCGCGTTCATCTTTGCGCGCGAGTCGCTCGATCGTGGCGATCAGCGCATCGGGCGTGACGTGCGGCGCGTCTTCAATGGCGCGTATATTCTCAACGAAGGACTGACGAAGGAAAGCGGGGAGCAGGCTATTCAACGCGGAGAAGGCGACGCTGCGGCATTTGGACGTCCCTTTGTCGCCAATCCCGATCTGGTGGAACGATTCCGACGCGGCGCGGCGCTGAATGCGATCAACCCGGAAACGATCTATGCGGACGACGAAGCGGGCTATAACGACTACCCGTTGCTTGGTGAAATCGCTGAAGCCGCGGGCGGATAGAAGTCCGCGGAACAAAAGAGGTAACTGCTTGAACGCGCAAAGGCGCGGCCCGTCCCGCATCCAGTTGACTGCCGATCGACGTGTCCGCGCCGGGGTTCTGATGTGATGGACGACTCCCGCTAAACGGCGAGAGATTCATGCCAGAGTGGGCAGGTCGTGATGCCCACGGAAAAGGAGCGTTCATCATGAAGATAGCAACTGTTGGACTGGATCTGGCCAAGAATGGGTTGCAGCTTGACGGAGTGGATTCGCAAGGTCGCCTTCTTGTGCGCAAGTAGTTGAGACGCACAGAAGTACTCCGGTATTTCGCGAAGCTTGAACCGTGCGTGGTCGGCATGGAAGCGTGTGGCCCACGACTTCAACAGCTTGCTCACGGTACTGTCAATTCGTCTACCCGCCAAGCCGAACGCCTGTCGTATTCGTATTCGCTTTAGAGCGTCGTGCCGACATCGACAAATCGACGACACGGCGCGTGGACTCACCGTGCGCGGCGCCATGCACATCAAAAAGACGCGCACGCATCCGTCAGCACGAGGCCGACTGCCTGTTGACGGAACCGCTTGATGTACTCGCGGCGAATCTCGCCGAGATAATCTAGCGTGTCCTGCGTGCCCGTCGCGACGATATTCACGACGAAGCCATCTTCTCGCACGACGTGCCGCGTGTCCCTGTCTAGCCATTGACCCTGCGTGTGCCACGTGGTGAAGCCGCCGGGAAAGCGTGGTGTCACGACGTCCGCGAGAAACTGCCTGATCTCCGCGTCGGAAACGGGACGTCCTCCCTTCACGTCGCGGCCGAAGAACAGGTCGGCGGCGATTTCCTTCGTGCCATTGATTTTGCCGCACAGCGATTGTGCCGAACGCGCTGCATCCGATGCGCCGACAACTGCTGCGGCACCGCCGGTCGCAACGTCGCCGCCGGGTCCGTTCGCAGCCGCGCCAATCTGCATGGGATGACTGCTCACCTGGCAAGCGGTAAGCGTAACGAACGACAACGACGCAGCGAGCATCCTGGTCCGGAAAGTCTGCATGGTGATTTCTTTTCGAAATGAGCTGTTCAAAGTGCCGACGGGGCAGCTGGTGGATTCAACCGATGGACGCAATAGTTTGCTGGAACCGTGGGGCTGGCGTTCGTAGTCCAGCGTCTGTCTCGGACGCTCGTTCAATCGCGTCTCGCCTCGGCGACGCTGACAGGTCGCCACAGGCGTTTCAACCAAAACAGAACAAAATTACATTAACAACCACTGCCAGACCATCGATATTATTTTTGGAATTGCTGCCTGCAGCCCTATACACCGGCGGGCATGCCGGCGCGCCTCATGCGTGCCGCCCCCGATTCCCGCACGCATCCGTTTCGATGCATCCGTCGCAACCTGCGTGCGTTAGCGTCGGCTAAACCCTCCCGCGCCAGCGGCTCGCGGGTTCGGGTGAGCGTCTTACGAATCGCATAAATCAAATAATTTCGCGTGAGACATGCAGTTCACACAGGAGGCAATATGCATATAGGCGTTCCGAAGGAGATCAAGAACCACGAATATCGCGTCGGCCTCACGCCGTCATCCGTGCGGGAGATCATTGCACACGGACACAAGGTCAGCGTGGAGACGGGTGCGGGCAGTGGCATCGGCGCATCCGACGATGCGTACAGAACAGCAGGTGCAGAAGTGCTGCCTGGCGCCGAGGCGGTCTTTGCGGCCGCCGACATGATCGTCAAGGTCAAAGAGCCGCAAGCTGTCGAGCGCGCGATGCTGCGCGACGGACAGGTTCTCTTCACCTACCTGCACCTCGCACCCGACCCGCAGCAGTGCGCCGATCTCGTGAGAAGCAAAGCAGTCTGCATCGCGTACGAAACCGTCACTCAGCCCGCTGGCGGACTGCCACTGCTTGCGCCGATGTCCGAAGTCGCGGGGCGCATGTCGATTCAGGCGGGAGCGTTTTGCCTGGAGCGCGCTCACGGCGGCAAGGGCATCTTGCTCGGCGGCGTGGCGGGCGTGCCGTCCGCGAGAATCGTCATTCTCGGCGGCGGCGTGGTCGGCTCGAACGCGGCGCAGATCGCCGTCGGCACGGGTGCGCAGGTCGTTGTGATCGACCGCAACGTCGACGTGTTGCGGCGCATGGACCGCCTGCTTGGCGCGCGCGTGATCACCGTGTATTCGAATCAGGACAACATCGAACAACACGTGCTCGATGCCGACCTCGTGATTGGCGGTGTGCTGGTGCCCGGCGCGGCCGCGCCCAAGCTGGTGACGCGCAAGATGGTCGAAGCGATGCGTCCGGGTTCCGCGATCGTCGATGTCGCCATCGATCAGGGCGGATGCTGCGAAACAGCACGTGCCACGACGCACGCTGAACCGACGTACAAGGTCGGCGAGATCGTGCATTACTGCGTGGCGAACATGCCGGGAGGCGTGCCGCGCACGTCCACCTACGCGCTGAACAACGCGACACTGCCTTTCGTCCTGCAGATCGCGGACAAAGGCTGGCGCAAGGCGCTCACCGACGACGAGCATCTCCGTCGCGGCCTGAATGTGGCGTTCGGCGCGGTGACCTGTCCTGAAGTCGCCGAAGCACTTGGCTACGCTTGTGAAGACGCAGGCGTCGTCGCCGCTGGATAGTCCAGAGATGAAGCTCGGTTATCGAACGATGGTGGCGACCGCTGGCCGTCGGTGGTTCGCTGCCGTTCGGGCAGACGACGGGCACGGGCCGCCTCGTCCGTGAAATCATCTTCGGCAGTATCGATCGGGAAAAAGGGACGATCAACGCGCAAACGTGCCCAGCCCTTCCGCGTTGTAGTACTCGAGCGTCACCTGATTGCTCAGGAACGACACCTTCGAAATCGTCCCAGGTGCAGCGTTTTCGTTGACGAGCGTGAACGTGAAGGTATCGCCGTCCCAGTGCGACAGCGGCAAGCGCAATGGCGTTGCGCCGATCGTCAAAAGCAGCGATCCGCCCGCGTCGCTGATCTGCGCTGGCCCGTAGTAGTCGTTGTTGTAGGTGCCCGTGTACGTGGAAAGCGCGCGCGCCGGGAATGGCGACACGGGCGGCGCTACGCCGACGAGCGAGCCCGCTGGCCTGGCGAGACCGGCTAACGCGTCGTTATAGAGCTTGAACCAGTCGCGCTGGATCGAGCCGAACTGCACGAGATCGAAGAACTGCGCGGTGAGCGTTTCGGGAACGCCGATCGGCCAGCCATTGGTGAGCACCACGATTGCGCAGCCCGTCGAAGGCACCACGACGAAGTTCGTCGCTGCTCCCGCGCCGAATGCGCCCGAATGGCTATAGCTCGCACGGCCCGCCGCCGTCGTGCCGACGTTGAAGCCGAAGCCATAGTAGCTCGCGCTCTGCCCGTTGCCCGCCGGGGCCGTCTGCGATTGCGGGCTGATCGCTGCATTGAGCGCCGTCGCATCGACGAGGCGATTGCCGTTGAAGACACCGTTGCCGAGCATCATGGCGAGCCACTTCGCCATGTCGTTTGCAGAAGAGCTGACGCCGCCAGCAGGCGATTGCGCGTCGGGCATCGAACCGAGGCCGATCACCCATTGGCCGTTGCGCTTCACGTGGCCGGTGGCCCGGTTCGCGCGCGCAATGAAATCGGCGTAGCGCGAGCTCGTGCTCGCCATGCCGAGCGGCTGATAGAGCGTTTGCTCCGACAGGGTCGCCCAATCGACGCCCGCCGCCGATGCCACTGAAATCGCGCCCGCTGTCAGACCGAAGTTCGTGTAGGCGTACGAGCGGCGAAACGGCGCAAGCGGCAGAGAGCGCAGGCGCTGCAAGATCGTCGTCTGGTCGTAGCCCATGTCCTCCAGCAGATCGCCCGCGTGATCCGGCAAGCCCGAGCGGTGCGAGTACAAGTCGCCGATGGAGACTTGCGCGCTCACATCCGCGTCCGACAGCGTGAACCACGGCAGATGCGCGCGCACGGGCGTGTCCCATGACACCGTGCCGATGCCGATCTGATGCGCGACCACCATCGAGCCGACCGGCTTCGACAGCGACGCGATCTGAAACACCGTGTCGGGATCGACGGCGAGTCCCGAACCAAGGAGCCGCGTGCCGAAGCCCTTCGCGTAGACCGTCTGAAGATTGCGCACGACGGCGACCGACATGCCGGGCACGCCTGTGGACGTCATCAGGTTGTTGGCGAGCGTGTCGAGTTGCGCGATGGCGGCATCGATCTGCGCGCCGGGTACGGGTGCTTCCGCGTTAGCGCTATTGCTGCCGCTGGCCGAATCGCTGGAGCCGCCGCACGCAGCGACGGCCCCGCACATCGCGGCGCCGAGAAAGCGCCGCCGTCCTTGCCCTGAGGTCATGCCACATCTCCGGATGACTGCTGCCGCGGTCGAAGGGTCGTGCCGACGCCGCTGTCGTGCTCGCCGCGCCCGGCTTTCAGTTATAGATCATCGCCGAACGGAGTTGAAAGCCCAACGTTCGAGTAGGCTCGACATTTTGGTCCTCCTCACTCGAGCAGGCGTGGCCAATTTGTCGGTTCAAGTCACGGCTGTGCTGATTGTCTTTCGTTCTTTCTGCAGTTCATTTTGGGCTGCATCGTCAAAATTGATGAGCATAAAGGGGTCAGGCAACGCAGGGTGCCGCCGATCTCCGGAGCTCTTATCGGCGCACTGTCGGGATCAATCGGTCTCGCATGGCACACGCCAAACCTGAGCCAATTTGGAGACGTCCATCGTCAATCGTCTGGTATCTGGCGGAAACACGCACCACGAGCCGTCTGCGTGTCGAAAAAAGATAAGTTCAAGCGTGCCGGCAGAACGTGTGGCCTCGACACGGACGCACCTCCACTGTTTGCATCGGATGTGCCTGGATCGCGTGACTCGTGCGCGTGCATTTGACCCGGCACCAAACCATTTCTCCACCACTGATCGCAAGGATCCTTCACGGAAACTCATCGCCCACCTCCATGCGCCACGATTGACTGACACTTACCCGTAATCCGTAACCGCTGCGGAGTTAGGAACGTCTTGCGTCCACAACGGTACGTTTGCGAAAAAAAGCCCGGGAATACCGGGCAAAAGGCTCGCGCTCTCACACGCGAACATCGGAGATGCATGCGCGCTCTGAAGCTTTCCGCCGCTCTATGCCACGCTTCGTCGTGGTAACGTGCGATTCGCCTTTTCGTCCCATCGTCGACTGCTCAGCCGGGCGGCTCGTATCGCGTGATCAAAATTTTCGTCCGTCGCAACGTGCCTGTGATCGACACTCACCAACCAGCTGCCGTCAGCAAGGCACCAACGGATACGACGCTCCTCGACCAGGCCTGCAAACCATCGCCAAATGTCTGCGTCCTCTGCATTGACCGCATTCGCGGCGTTTTGCCGGATCTGAGTTGAGATATCCAAAGGCTCCTCCTTCAGTGAAAGGGCTGAAATCTCAAGGAGTTCAGATGCCGGCTACCAGCTCTGGCACGACCGCAAACAGATCGCCGACGAGGCCATAATCTGCGACGCTGAAGATCGGCGCTTCTTCGTCCTTGTTGATTGCGACGATCACCTTCGAGTCCTTCATGCCAGCCAGATGCTGGATCGCGCCGGAGATGCCGACCGCGATGTAAAGCTGCGGCGCGACGATCTTGCCGGTTTGACCGACCTGATAGTCGTTCGGCACGTAGCCAGCATCGACGGCTGCGCGCGATGCGCCCATTGCCGCGCCGAGCTTGTCGGCCAGTGGCTCCAGCACTTTCGTGTAGTTCTCGCCGCTGCCCAGACCACGACCGCCCGACACAATGACATGCGCCGACGTCAGTTCCGGACGATCCAGCTTCGTCACTTCACGGCTCACGAACTGCGAGATGCCCGTATCGGCTGCCGCTTCGATCTTCTCGACCGATGCGCTGCCACCTTCCGCTGCAACCGGATCAAAGCCCGTCGATCGAACCGTGATGACCTTGATGGAATCTTGAGATTGCACGATCGCAATCGCATTGCCAGCGTAGATCGGGCGCTCAAAGGTATCGGCCGAATCAACTGCCGTGATGTCGCTGATCTGCGCGACGTCGAGCTTCGCCGCGATACGCGGTGCGATGTTCTTACCGTAAGCCGTAGCCGGCGCGAGGATGTGCGAGTAATCCTTCGCGATGTTCAGCACCGTCGCCTCGACGTTTTCCGCGAGGCCTGCTGCCAGTTGCGGCGCGTCAGCGAGCAGCACCTTCGCCACGCCTGCCACCTTCGCAGCCGCTTCAGCCGCGCCTTGCGCGTTGTGACCCGCCACCAGCACATGAACCTCGCCACCGACGGATGTGCAAACTGCGTGCGCGGCAGCAACCGTATTGAGCGTCGCTGCCTTCAGCGCCGCGTTGTCGTGTTCAGCAATTACCAGAATCGTCATTTCATTCGTCTCCGCGTGTCCGTAGATCAAAGCACTTTGGCTTCGGTCTTCAGCTTCTCGACCAGCGTCTTCACATCGGCCACCTTCAAGCCAGACGAGCGCTTCGGCGGCTCGCTGACCTTCAGCGTCTTCAGACGTGGCGTGACATCGACGTCAAGGTCTTCGGGCCTCACGATTTCGAGCGGCTTCTTCTTCGCCTTCATGATGTTCGGCAGCGTCACGTAGCGCGGCTCGTTCAGGCGCAGATCGGTTGTGATGACTGCGGGCAACGTCAGCGACAACGTTTCCGCACCACCATCGACTTCACGCGACACCGTCGCCTTGCCATCCGCCACCACAACCTTCGATGCAAACGTCGCCTGCGGGAGATTCGCCAGCGCAGCGAGCATCTGGCCCGTCTGATTGGAATCGTCGTCGATGGCCTGCTTACCGAGAATCACCAGTTGCGGCTGTTCCCTGTCGACCAGCGCCTTGAGCAGCTTCGCCACAGCCAGCGGCTGCAGGTCTTCACCCGATTCGATCAGGATCGCGCGGTCCGCACCGATCGCCAGCGCCGTGCGCAGCGTTTCCTGACATTGCGTCACGCCCGCCGACACAGCGATCACTTCCGTCGCCACGCCCGCTTCCCGCAGACGCACGGCTTCCTCGACGGCGATTTCGTCGAACGGATTCATCGACATCTTCACATTCGCGATGTCGACGCCCGTGTTGTCCGACTTCACGCGGACCTTCACGTTGTAATCGATGACACGTTTGACTGGCACCACAATTTTCATGAGCATCCTCCAATCAGGTTGGTGACAAGTTTGCTCACTACCGCCGGTAGACGGAATTCGCCATTCACAAACGGCGCGTTTCAACGACTCGAACGCTTTTAAGCCCAATCACCAGAGACAGAATCGTTAACCTGAAGCTAACCACGCCTTCCGGAATCACAAATTGAGTGAATGGTGTCGCCAGGGCACGCTGTAATGCATGACGACGCGTCGATACAACAACTGACGTCGCGTCCCTTTTCAACTCATCAACGTGATTTCGACACCATGTCCGTTACCTGGCCTGAAGCAATCTTCGAGCATTTCAAAGCCGCTGATGTGCGGCAAGTCGCGTATGTGCCTGACGCGGGACACAAACGCCTGATCAACCTTTGCGAAGAAGATGCGGAGATCCACGCCGTTTCGCTTACTACCGAAGAAGAAGGCGTTGCCATGATGGGCGGCGCCTGGGTCGGCGGGCAACGTGGCGTACTGCTTTTGCAATCGAGCGGTGTAGGCAACTGCATCAACATGCTTTCCCTGCAGCACGAATGTCGCATGCCCATCGTCATGCTCGTCACCATGCGCGGCGAGTGGGGCGAATTCAATCCGTGGCAAGTTGCGATGGGAAAGTCGACGCAGGACGCACTCGAGTCGGCAGGTGTCTACGTCTACCGCGCCGACGATGCGGACGACGTCGCGGAAACCGTCCAGGCAGCGCTGAACTTCGGCTACAACACCTCCCGTATGGTTGCCGTCCTCATCGGACAGCGTGTGATCGGCACCAAGAACTTCAAAAAGTGAGTACAGACATGACACAGCAGACGAAGCCCTTGAACCGTCGGCTGGCGGTGAAGCGGATCCTCCGCGATCGACAGCAGGACGTCCTTGTTGTAACGAGCCTCGGCAATCCGACGTTCGATGTCGCCGCCGCCGGCGACACCCCTCAGAACTTCTATCTATGGGGTGCAATGGGCGGTGCCGTGACGTTCGGCCTCGGCGTCGCGCTGGCACAACCGAAAAAGCGCGTCGTCGTATTCGTCGGCGACGGTGAAATGATGATGGGCCTCGGGTCGCTCGCGACGGTCGGTGTCGACAAACCGTCGAACCTGTCCATCGTCGTCATCGATAACGAACACTACGCCGAAACGGGAATGCAACTGGCGCACGCCGGGCGTGGCGTTGACATCACCGCCATCGCGCGCGCGGCAGGCTTCGAAAACGCGGCAACGATCGAACGCGAGCGAGAACTCGAGGAGTTCGTCGACGTCATTCTGAAAGCCACGGGCCCGGTCCTGGCAACGGTCAAGGTTGGCACCGATCCAGAACCGACCAGCCTTCCCCCGCGCGACGGCCCATGGCTGCGCAGCCGCTTCCGTGAAGCGTTGCTCGGAAGCGCCGCACACGCGAGTCAGTAAGTTCTGGCGGTAGCGCCTATCGCGGGGCGGGCCAGCGTACGCTGCCCGCCTTTTTCCGTTCCGGTTCAATTTTTTCGAGCCTGTACAATCGGAGTCAACGTGACCTAGACGCTGACTCCATGCCGCCCCCGAAGGTCTTCTCCGATATGTTGGTTGAGGTACTGAAACAACTGGACAGGCAGCCCGATTTGCTGGCACGCGTGTTCGATTGCTTGCCGGATGTCCTTTACTACATCAAGGACGCGGAGGCGCGCTATCTCTCGTTCAATCAAACGCTGATCGAGCGCAGCGGCCTTCAGCGCGACGAAGTAGTCGGGAAGACTGCCGACCAACTGTTTCCGGTAACGGGTGCGAGCACGAATGCACAGGATCTCGGCGTCATCGAAAGCCGTGCACCCATTCTTGAACGGCTGCGTCTTTACTCGACAGCGTCAGGACATCGGTACTGGTGTCTCAGCTCCAAATTCCCCGTTCTCGACGACCGCGGACACGCTATAGGCTTGATTGGCATTTCCCGCGATCTGCCGAGGCCGGACGAGCGTCATCACGGCTACAGGCGCTTGCAGGCCTATCTCGAGTATCTTGAGGGAAACCTCGGACAGAACATTCTCGTCAGTGAAGTCGCCGAGCGTGCGTCGATATCGGTCGACACGTTGGAGAGGCTTTCGCGCGAAGTCTTTCATCTCACGCCAAAGCAGATGCTCATGAAGCTTCGCGTCGATCACGCATGCAAGCTTCTTGAGACAACGGACCGCAGCATTACGGATATTGCGGGCGAGTGCGGATATGCCGACCATAGTGCATTCACCCGGCAATTCAAAACGGCCACGCACCTCACACCCCGGCAGTACCGGAACGTTCGAGGGCGCGGCCTGAACCCGCACTGATGTGCGGGCTTCCGTCAGTAGACGCCCTCTTCGACGATCAGATTGCCGGAGGACAGTCGAGCCGGCGACAACGACGACAGGTCAATGGTGCGGAACTCGCCAAAGCCAAGCAATTCCGCCATGCCTCGTCCTACGCCGGGACTATGCATCATGCCGTGACCGCTGAATCCTGCTGCCACGTATGAGTTCTCCGGCCCCATCTGCCCGACGAGGCCGTTATGGTCCAGGTAGTTGTACTCGTAATAGCCTGCCCAGGTGTGTTCGATACGTAATGCCTCGAACGCAGAGATTCGTTCCGCCAGAGCCGGCCAGATGATCTCTTCGAATTCGGCAAAATTCGCATCGAGCGGCAAGTCGTCAAGGTCCTGTTCAGCAGTTGGCGATACGATACAAAGAAAGTGATTCTGCTCGCGACGCAGATAAACGCCTGACGTATCGATCAGGATCGGGAGATCCGCTATCGGCGTCGGGCAAGACACGACAAAAGCAGAGCGCCTTCGCGCACGCACAGGCAGCTCAACGCCTAGCGAGCGAGCCAACGGCGCACACCACGCACCGGCCGCATTGACAAACACATCCCCTGCGATCTCCCTGCCGTCGGACAGTTCGACGTGCGTGATCCGCTCGCGCGCTGTTCGATACCGAACAGCTTCTCCAGTCACGAAGTGAACCCGCGCTTCGCGTGCACGATTGCGGAACCATTGCATGACGCTATAACCGTCGAACCACCCTTCTCCGCCCAGTCCTTCGACGGCGTAGGCCAGGTCGTCGGCGTTGATCCAGGGGTAACGTTCCTTTAGGGCATCGGGCGTGTATTCGCGCAGGTTCACGCCGAGCGACCTGGAGAGCACACTGCGCCGCCGCAGCGCTTCTTCCTGTTGCTCATTACCGAGGAACAGGTATCCGCAGTCCACGAGATCGACGCCCGCGCCATACCGTGTCTTTTCGCGCTCGCACGTTGCGAAGAACTCGTAGCCGAACTGCGACAACTCGATGCAAACCGGCGTAGAGAACTGTTGTCGAATGGAACTCGCCGAAAGCGCCGACGAGGCTTTCTGGTAGGTGGGGTCTCGCTCGATGACCCAGATTTCCCGATCAGCGGATTGCTGGCTCAGGAAGTAGGCGATGGAACAGCCAATGGCGCCGCCGCCGACAATTACGACACGTTCACTCATGATTTACCTTTAACCGCACGAATGACCTTCGGTAGCCACCGTGATGCAGCAATGGTTCAGGCTGTCACAGCCTCAAGGGATTCACACGCGGACCGGATTCGGCCGAGTGCCTCGTTCAATTCTTCGACCGACGCCGCATACGACAGCCGGAAATAGGGCGACAGCAGGAAACCCGAGCCGGACACCACTGCGACATTTGCATCCTCAAGCAGATACAGGACGAAGTCCTGATCCGTGGTGAGCAGCTTTCCGGTCGCAGTGCGACGGCCCAGCACGCCGTGGCAACCCACAAATGCGTAGAACGCGCCTTCCGGTTCGTGCACCCGCAAGCCCTGGATCTCGCGCAGCCCGTTCACCACGCGATTGCGTCGCTCATCAAACGCTGCCAGCGACGCTGCCACGAACGACTGGTCGCCCGTCAGGGCCTCCAACGCAGCGTACTGCGACACAGAAGACGCACTCGTGATGATTTGCCCCTGCACGAGGTTCATGGCCTGGATCAGCGCCTTCGGTGCGGCTGAATATCCGATCCGCCAGCCCGTCATCGAATAGACCTTCGAGACACCGTTGATGACCAACGTTCGGTCGTAGAGGTCGGGCGCCACGTTCAGGATGTTCACAAACGGCCGCGACGTGTAGACGAGTTTCTCGTAGATGTCGTCAGACAGCACCCACACATGCTCGTGACGCCGCAGGACTTCTGCGAGCGCCTGTAGTTCTTCAGCCGAATACACTGCGCCCGTCGGGTTTGACGGCGAGTTGAGCATCAGCCATTTAGTCTTCGGCGTGATCGACGCCTCCAGTTGTGCCGCCGTCAGCTTGAAACCGGATTCTTCGCCGCAGGTCACAACGACAGGCGTCCCTCCGGACATCTTGACGATCTCCGGATAGGAGACCCAACACGGAGCGGGAACGATCACTTCGTCGCCGGCGTTCAGCGTTGCGAAGAAAGCAGCAAAGATCGCCTGCTTGGCGCCTACCGACACACTGATTGCGTCGGCCGCATACGCAAGGCCGTTGTCGATCTTCAGCTTCGCTGCGATAGCTTCACGTAATTCCCGCGTACCGGCTGCTTCCGTGTAGCGGGTCTTTCCGTTCCGCATCGCCCTGATAGCAGCTTCCTGGATGTTCGCGGGCGTGTGGAAATCCGGTTCACCCTGGGACAGGGAAATCACATTCTTTCCAGCGCGGCGCAGTTCGGCCGCCTTCGCCGCCATTGCCATTGTTTGCGCGGGCGCAATCTGGCCAATGCGGTCTGCGATGAAACCCATTCTCGTGTTTTCCGTTTGTGAGTGACAAGAGACGTGTGCTCGGAGCGCCATAGAAGCGACGCTCCGACTTTCGCCTGTGATTACAGGCGCTCGGCGACTGCCTTCATCTGCAGGAATTGCAGCAGATAGTCAGGACCACCCGTCTTGGTGTCGGTGCCCGTGAGGTTGAAACCGCCGAATGGCTGAATGCCAACCAGCGCACCCGTGCACTTGCGATTGAAGTACAGATTGCCCACGTGGAAGTCCCTGCGTGCACGTTCGATCCGCGCGCGGTCGTTCGAGAACAGTGCCCCCGTCAGTCCATACACCGTGTCGTTGACGACGGCCAGTCCTTCCTCAAAGTCCTTCACCCGAATCGCAGCGACAAACGGACCGAACACCTCTTCCTGTGCAATGCGTGCTTTCGGCAAGACATCGCCGAAAATCGTCGGTTCGATAAGGTACCCAGCCGCGCCTTCGACAGCCTTGCCGCCTGTGAGCAGCTTGCCCTCGCTGCGACCCACTTCGATGTAGGATAGTACCTTCTTGTACTGCAATTCGTTGCAGACCGGACCGAAACTCGGGTTGTCCTGCGCCTGCGCCACGACCAGTTCCTTCGCCTTTGCGACGACCTTCTCCAGCAACGCATCGTAGACGGAGTCGACCACGATCAGGCGCGAGCAGGCTGAACACTTCTGGCCTGAATAGCCGAACGCCGCCTGAATGACGGCTGCAGCCGCGTCGTCGAGATTCGCGGTTTCGTCAACGAGGATTGCATCCTTCCCGCCCAGTTCCAGAAACACGCGCTTGAACCACCGCTGGCCATCCGCGAGTTTCGCTGCCGACTCGTTGATCTGCGCTCCAGTTGCGAGCGATCCGGTGAAGTTGATGAAGCGCGTCTTGGGATGCGCGACGAGATAGGAACCGATATCGCGACCCGTGCCCGGAAGATAGTTCACAACGCCCGGCGGCAGACCCGCCTCGGCGAAGATATCGAAGATCTTTGCCAACGACACGATCGTGTCCTCGGCTGGCTTGCAAACGAGCGTATTGCCGACGACGATCGCGCCCACCGTCATGCCCGTCATAAGCGCCATCGGGAAATTCCAGGGCGAGATCGTCACCCCTGCACCCAGCGGAATGTAGAAACTTTCGTTCTCCTCTCCCGGGTAGTGGATCAGCGAACCCAAGCCACCCATGTGCTTCAGCGCCTGTCGGGCATAGTATTCGGTGAAGTCGATCATTTCGGCGACTTCGGCGCTCGCTTCGACATAGTTCTTGCCGATCTCGTAGACGAGCCATGCTTCGAGCTCGCGCTTGCGGCGGCGCATGATCGCGGCGGCCTTCAGCATCACCCGGCTACGGTCTTCCTGGGTCCACCGTTTCCACGATTCGAATGCCTGCCACGCAGCGTTGAGGGCCGCGTCGGCATGTTCTTTCGTTGCTTTCGCCGTATATCCGACGACTTCCGAAGGATTCGACGGGTTCGTCGACGTCAGCTTTTCCAACGTCTGAATCCGTTCGCCATTGACGATGAGCGGATAAGTCTGACCGAACTCGGCATGCACCTTTTTCAATGCCTGCTGCATCTCGGCCTTCGCGCTATCGGTGTCGTAGAGATCGAACGGCTCGTTCTTGTACGGCGCAATCAACATTGCATTCTCCAGGTTGAATGATTCTGGTCGCAGCGCTCGACGAGGCGCGCTTCCGTTCATTGATTGTCCCGGGCGAAAAACCAGTCGTCTTGATCTGCCTCCACGATTTTCTGCGGAAATTTGCACAGTCATAAAACAATGTACGAATACCACTCCCAATTAAACTGCGCCTGATAAGGAAAAAGTCGCCGCTATCCTGCTCGTACAAAGAATTAGGTATTGCGGTTTTTCGTCACTTGGTAGACCATGAAAAAGCAACGAGACTTTTCAGGACACGCAAAATGGGCATGCACTTCGATCTTGTCGATCTTCGCCTGATTACCTGCATCGCGGAGACCGACAGCCTGACGCGAGGAGCGGAACGGTTTCACATGTCGGTCCCGGCAGCGAGCACGCGCATCAAGAACCTCGAAGAGAGCATGGGCACGAAGCTGCTCTATCGAACGAGCCAGGGGGTCACGCTTACTCCGCCCGGACAGGCGTTCTTGCATCACGCGCGGCTCGTGCTGTCGCAACTTGAACAGTTGCGCGGTGACATGCAGGAATATGCGCGCGGCGTTAAGGGGCATGTCCGCATTTTCGCCAACACGACGGCCACGACCGAGTTCCTGCCGAATGATCTGAGGGACTATCTGGCGAGTCATCCTGACGTCAACATCGATCTCCGCGAGCGTCTGAGTCACGATATCGTGCGCGCCGTCAGCGAAGGCACGGCAGACGTGGGTATCGTTGCGGGCAATGTACGTCCCGAGTCGCTACAGACACTTCCCTATCGATCAGATCGCCTGATACTCGCTGTCTCGACCTCGCATCCATTGGCCGAACGTGAATCGACGCCATTTCGCGACGTTGCGAACTATGACTTCGTCGGGTTGCCCGAGGCCAGTGCAATCCACACATTTCTGATCCGTGTCGCCAGCGATCTGCATACGAAGCTGCACGTGCGAATCGAAGTTGGAAATTTTGAAGCGCTCTGCCGGATGATCGAAGCAAATGTCGGTATCGGCGTATTGCCAAGGTCTTCGGCCATACGCTACGCGAAGACCATGCAGATCCGTCTGGTCGAGATTGAAGATGAATGGGCAACCCGCGACCTGCTCATTTGCGTGCGCAGTCTCGATCTCCTCCCCTCGTTCGCGCGCGAACTTGTCGATCAACTGACCCAGAAGTGCGCTGGCACGGTGCAAGCCTGACATCAGCAACCAGTTAGGCTCTGCTTAAAGCCCCCTTCTCCACACACAAATTGTAGTCAGCGGTCCGGTGCGTCAATCTATTGTGACTGACGCTAAAGGACTGCAAATGCCCTCCAACAACGATCACCTGCGCTCATGGATCGGCCGCACGCAGACCGAGAGTGAGCTGGTCTCCCCTCGCCTTGCCCAACAGTTGGCCGCGACGTTGGACTACGAACGTGCGCCGAAGGCGGGGGAAACGTTGCCCCCTCTTTGGCACTGGGCTCTTTTTCCACATATCGCGACGCAATCGCATATCAGCGCAGACGGGCATCCGCAGCGCGGCGGGTTCCTTCCACCCATTCCGCTACCCAGGCGCATGTGGGCGGGAAGCCGGGTCCGGTTCGAGCGCCCCGTTGTGGTCGGTAGCCAGGTGACGCGCACGTCTCAGATTATCGACGTCGCGAGCAAGGACGGTCGAAGCGGAAAGCTGGTGTTTGTTCGCATCCGCCACGAACTCGAAGATTGCGAAGGGCCGCTCATCTCCGAGGAACAGGATGTCGTCTATCGCGAAGCCGCGGACGAGCCTTTCACGCCCGCGACAAGCCCGCTGGCCCCGGTCGAAACGACGTGGAGCCGGACGATAGTCCCTGACCCGGTTCTGCTGTTCCGCTATTCGGCAGACACGTTCAACGGTCATCGCATTCACTACGACCGGGCGTATGCAACCAGCCAGGAAGGTTATCCCGCACTCGTCGTACACGGCCCGCTCACCGCAACTCTCCTGGTCGATCTCGTGACGCGTAGTGCACCGGACGAGGACGTCGCATCGTTCTCGTTCAAGGCGGTGAATCCTCTTTTCGACAACGCACCTTTTCAGGTCTGTGCTGCGCGTCTGCCTGACTCGGACGAAGTCCGATTGTGGGCAGTCAATGAGGCCGGCGTTCTGTGCGTCGAAGCGACCGCAAAGCTACGGGCATCGGCAATTGCCCTTTGAACATTGATACGACAGGAGTAGACACAAAGTGACGCACACCGTTGACTCATACCAGGACATCCGTGAAGCCGTCCGCGACCTTTGCTCGAACTTTCCCCCCGAGTATTTCCGGAAGATCGACGAGGAGCGAGCCTATCCGGAGGCGTTCGTTCAGGCACTGACCGACGCCGGCTGGCTGGCCGCGCTGATCCCGCAGGAATACGGCGGATCGGGACTCGGCCTGACTGAGGCGTCGGTCATCATGGAAGAGATCAACCGCAGCGGCGGGAATTCGGGGGCTTGTCATGGCCAGATGTACAACATGGGCACCTTGTTGCGGCACGGTTCGAAGGAACAAAAGGACCACTATCTGCCGCAGATCGCTAGCGGCAAGCTCCGGCTTCAGTCGATGGGTGTCACCGAGCCGACGACCGGCACCGATACGACGAAGCTGAAGACGACCGCGGTCCGTCAAGGCGACCGGTACGTCATCAACGGACAGAAGGTCTGGATTTCGCGTGTCCAACACTCCGATCTGATGATCCTGCTGGCCCGCACCACACCCATCGACAAGGTCGCAAAGAAATCTGAAGGGATGTCTATCTTTCTGGTCGATCTGCGCGAGGCAGTTGGAAAGGGAATGACAGTGCAACCCATTCCGAACATGGTCAATCACGAGACCAACGAACTGTTCTTCGACAACCTCGAGATTCCGGCAGACAGCCTCATCGGCGAGGAAGGCAAGGGCTTCAAGTACATCCTTGATGGCCTCAATGCCGAACGCACGCTGATCGCCGCCGAATGCATCGGCGACGGGTACTGGTTCCTCGACAAGGTAACCGCGTACGTCAAGGAGCGTGTCGTGTTCGGCCGGCCAATCGGACAGAACCAGGGTGTGCAGTTCCCGATCGCCCGCGCATTCATCAACGTCGAAGCCGCGAGCCTCATGCGCTACAAGGCATGCGAGCTGTTCGACGCAAAGCAGCCGGCCGGCGCGCAAGCCAACATGGCGAAGTTGCTTGCCGCAGATGCCTCATGGGAAGCCGCCAACGCGTGCCTTCAGTTCCACGGCGGATTTGGCTTTGCCAACGAGTACGACGTCGAACGCAAATTCCGCGAAACCCGCCTTTACCATGTCGCACCGATCTCGACGAACCTGATTCTCTCGTATGTGGCCGAGCATCTGCTGGGACTGCCGCGTTCATTCTAAGGAGGCTGTCATGAAACCGCTGGACGGGGTCAAGGTCATCACGCTCGAGCATGCAATCGCAGCGCCGTTCTGTACGCGCCAGTTGGCCGACCTTGGCGCGCGCGTGATCAAGGTTGAGCGGCCGGGAGTGGGTGACTTCGCGCGTGCGTACGACGAAAGAGTGAACGGACTGGCCTCCCATTTTGTCTGGTGCAATCGTTCGAAGGAGAGCCTCTCTCTCGACGTCAAGGCGCCACAGGCTGAAGCCATCCTGGACGGTCTGCTCCGAGACGCCGACGTGCTTGTGCAGAATCTGGCACCTGGCGCCGCCGCGCGCTTGGGTCTGTCTTTCGAGGCACTGCACGACAGGTATCCGAAGCTGATCGTCTGCAACATCTCCGGATATGGAGCGGACGGTCCCTACCGCGACAAGAAGGCGTACGACCTGCTCATCCAGAGCGAATCGGGTTTTCTGTCAATTACCGGCGCTGCCGAATCACCTGCGAAGGCGGGTTGCTCGATTGCAGACATTGCCGCAGGCATGTACGCGTACACCAACATTCTCTCGGCACTGCTGCAACGCGCGAAGACGGGGCTGGGGCGCGAGATCGACGTTTCGATGCTCGAAAGCATGGTGGAGTGGATGTCGTATCCCCTGTACTACGCCTACGACGGCGCGTCACCACCTCCTCGCGCCGGCGCAGCTCACGCGACGATTTACCCGTACGGCCCCTTCCCGGCGGGAGACGGCAAGACGGTGATGCTCGGCCTGCAGAACGAGCGTGAATGGGCGGTGTTCTGTTCGAAGGTACTGCTCGACCCGGAACTCGCGATTGAATCACGCTTCAGCTCGAACTCGAAACGGGTAGCCGCTCGCGAGGCGTTGAGAGACATCATCTGCGCCGCATTCAGCGAATTGTCATCGGAGGAGGTAATCCGTCGGCTCGATGCTGCGCAGATTGCCAATGCACGGATGAACTCGATGGAGGACGTCTGGACGCATGAGCAGCTGAAAGCACGAGGACGCTGGACCACGGTCGGAACGCCGACAGGTGATGTTCCGGCGCTGCTTCCGCCAGGCATCGCTCATGTCGAAGCAATGCAACTGGGTGCTGTCCCGGCCCTCGGTCAACACACAGAAGCGCTCCTTCTGGAACTGGGCTATATGCCTGAAATGATCCGTGACCTACGCAATGCGGCCGTTGTTTGATGAAGTCATCTCGTCCGGAACCCTGACATGACCAATACCGAAATCCTGGCTGCCTTCGCAGCCAATCTGAAATACGAACAGATTCCCACGGAAGTCGTACGACGCACCGAAGACCTTTTTCTGGACTGGTTCGGCGCAGCGTTGGCGGGACGCGGCGCCCGCCCGGTGGAATCGATCCAGAAGCTCGCGCTGGATTTTGGCCCGCAATCGGGCCCCTGCGAAATCCTGATATCGAGCCGCACGACGAGCCCGCTGTTTGCGGCCATGGTGAATGCCGCCGCGTCGCACTTTGCAGAACAGGATGACCTGCACAACAGTTCGGTGCTGCATCCGGCCACGGTTGTGTTTCCCGCAGCATGGGCTGCGGCTCAGGCGTTGGGACGCAGTGGCAAGGAATTCATCGCGGCCTCAGTCGCCGGCTATGAGGTTGGCATCCGGGTCGGCGAGTTTCTCGGCCGATCTCACTACAAGATTTTTCATACGACCGGCACGGTCGGCACATTGGCCGCCGCAGCCGCCGTCGGCAACCTGCTTCGTCTTGACGAGGTACAGATGCTTCACGCTTTCGGTTCGGCAGGCACGCAAGCGGCCGGACTGTGGGAGTTCCTGCGCGATGCGGCCGATTCCAAGCAGTTGCATACCGCGAAAGCCGCAGCGAACGGGCTCCTCGCCGCCTACCTTGCAGCGGACGGATTCACCGGCGCGGAGGACATTCTGGAAGGCGTCAAGGGTATGGGCGCCGGCATGTCGGCGCAGACGGACCCGCAGAAGCTTGTCGACCGGTTGAGCGAGCGTTGGGCGCTCGTCGAAACTTCCTTCAAGTTCCATGCGTCCTGCCGGCACACCCACCCGGCCGCAGATGCACTTCTCCATGTGTTGAGACGCGAGAAGCTTTCTCCTGGCGACATTGAAACGGTCGTAACGCATGTGCACCAGGCCGCGATCGACGTTCTCGGACCGGTCACGGACCCGAAGACGATTCACCAGGCGAAGTTCTCAATGGGCACCGTCCTTGCATTGGCCGCCGAATACGGTCACGCGGGCGTTCGCGAGTTCGATGCGCACTACAAGGAAAACCGTATCGCGCAGTTCCGCGACAAGGTTTCCATGGTGCTCGATCCCGAAGTCGACACGGCCTACCCTGCGCGATGGATCGGCAAGATCACCGTCCAGACAAAGGACGGACAGACATTTACTGGCCGGATCGACGACCCGAAAGGCGATCCTGGCAATACGCTGACGCGCGCCGAACTCGAGCATAAAACCACTACGCTGGGTCTCTACGGCAACGCAGCCGCCGAGGAGGAAATCCAGCATGCGATCGCGTCGGTATGGTCTCTTGCCGATTGTCCCGTCGTTCCACGGCTGCTCCCCGAAGTCTCACTGGAGTCACAACATGGCTGATCTCGCCCCCCGTTCATACCTTTTTGTTCCGGGTAACCGGCCCGACCGGTTCGCCAAGGCGGCCGCGTCGGGCGTCGACGTGGTTGTCATCGATCTTGAAGACGCCGTCCCTCCCGACGAAAAGAAAGTGGCTCGCGCTGCACTCTCAGAATGGCTTTCCGCGAATGACACACCGATTGCAGTGCGCGTGAACGATGTCAACAGCGAGTGGTTTCGCGACGATATCACCCTGTGTCGTGCGCCCTCCGTTAAGGCAGTGATGCTGCCCAAAACGGAACGGATCGACGATATCTTCCTGTGCGAATTCGCCGGCAAGCCGACCGACATCCTGCCGATGATCGAGACGGCCCAAGGGTTTCGGAACGTCGTCGCGATCGCCCAACATCGCCTGACGACTCGACTCGTATTTGGCAACGTCGACTTCCAGCTGGATCTGGGCATCGACGGCGACGATGAGCAGCTGTTGTATTTCAGGTCTCAAATCGTGCTGGCCTCGCGTATCGGCAACCTTCTGGCGCCGGTTGACGGGGTCAGCATCACCCTCGACGACGCAGCGCAAATCGAACGCGACACGCTTCGCGCCAGGCGGTTGGGTTTTGGGGCCAAACTCTGCATTCATCCCAAACAGGTCGCAGCTGTCAATGCTGCCTTTGTCCCGACTGCAAAGGACGTGGAATGGGCCAGGAAAGTACTCGCTGCGGCAGCAGCGTCGCATGGCGCGGCTGTCGCTGTCGACGGCCGTATGGTCGATCGGCCCGTCATCCTTAAGGCTCAGGAAATTCTTGCTGAATCGCAGCGGCGCGTGCCTGTCGCGGCCTGACATAAGTGGAGCGTTCAAAATCATGCAGCAATTCGAAATGTACATTAACGGCGAATCTGTTTCCGCCTCCTCGGGTGAATGGTTCGATACCGAAAATCCGTTCACCGGCGAAGCATGGGCGAGGATTGCCAAGGGCAACGCCGCCGACGTGAACCGCGCGGTGGAGGCGGCTCATGCAGCGTTCAGCACTGGGCCGTGGGCGCAGATGACGCCAAGCCAGCGCGGTCTCCTGCTGCACCGTGTCGGCGACCTTATCGCACGGGACGCTAAGCGGCTGGCGGAACTGGAAGTACAGGACAACGGCAAGCTGATGGCCGAGATGTACGGGCAGTGTCAGTATCTTCCGCAGTGGTACTACTACTTTGGCGGTCTCGCTGACAAGATTCAGGGCGCGGTCATCCCGCTCGACAAGAAGGGGTACTTCAATTTCACGCGCAATGAACCGCTCGGCGTCGTGGCGGCGATCACGCCGTGGAACTCGCCTCTGCTCCTCGCGACCTGGAAGATCGCTCCAGCTCTGGCTGCGGGCTGCACTGTCGTCATTAAGCCCTCGGAATTCACTTCGGCATCCACGATCGAGTTCGCGAAGCTGTTCACCGAAGCGGGCTTTCCGCCAGGCGTCATTAACGTCGTCACCGGCTTCGGCAAGGATGTGGGCTCTCCGCTCGTTGAACATCCGCTCGTGAAGAAGATCACGTTTACGGGCGCGGACTCGACGGGACGCGCCATTAACGAAGCCGCTGCGCGTCAGTTCAAACATGTCAGTCTCGAACTGGGCGGCAAGTCGCCGAACATCGTGTTCGAGGACGCAGACCTTGAAGACGCCGTGAACGGCGCCGTATCGGGCATTTTCGCCGCGACCGGCCAGACGTGCATCGCGGGCTCGCGACTGCTATTGCAGGACAGCATCTACGATGCCTTCGTCGATCGGCTTGTGACGCTCGCTCGCACCGCCAGGATGGGCAATCCATCGAAAATGGATACGCAGGTCGGTCCGGTGACGACGCGCCCGCAATATCTGAAGGTCCTGTCTTATATCGAAACCGCGAAGGAGGACGGGGCAACGCTGTTGCTCGGTGGCAAACCCGGCACAGCACCTGAATGCGGCCGCGGCTGGTTCGTCGAGCCTACGATCTTTGGTGACGTGAAAAACAGCATGCGAATCGCTCAGGAAGAAGTATTCGGCCCGGTGCTTTCTATTATCCGGTTCAAGGATGAAGACGAAGCCGTTGCCATCGCGAACGATGTGCGGTTTGGCCTGGGTGCCGGCGTGTGGACCAAGGATATCGGTCGATCCATCCGGGTAGCAGAAAAGATCCAGGCTGGCATGGTTTGGGTCAACAGCTACCGCGCTGTCAGCTACATGTCCCCATTTGGCGGCTATAAGGACTCCGGCCTCGGGCGCGAGAACGGCATCGACGCGATCCGGGAGTATCTGCAGACCAAGAGCGTGTGGATCAACACCGGCGTGAAGACTGCAAATCCGTTCGTCATGCGATGAAACGAAGTGCTCGACGGCGTAGCGACCGTTGAGCCGCAACATTCCGATAACGCCCTCGTTGTTCACACAACCGGGGCATTGTCATGTTCAGCCAGGCGCATCCTGCGCCAGATGCAGCGCCGTGCGCTGCGCTCATGCTTTCAACGCGACCGATCAAATGTGTCCCGCTCCCCTTATGCAAGATTGCCCGCTCGACAATCCTTTCCTCGAAAGTCTCGGCGTGCACCTCTGTATGGCGCGACGGCTATGCGGAACTGACAATGCCGATCGACGCAACCAAGCTTAACCGGCAACACGTTCTGCAAGGCGGTGCAATCGCCACCTTGCTGGATGCGGCCGCCGGCTACGCGGGAATCTTCTCGATGCCGGGAGAAGTCGAACAGCACGCATTTACCCTGTCTCTGACGACGAACCTCCTCGACAAGGGTCAAGGGCACCACGTTAAGGCGATCGGCATGCTGGAGCTGGAGCGAAACGGAAGGTCGATCTTCTTTGCGCGCGCCGAAACGTGGGTCGATGACACGCTGCTTGTTGCAACCGCCCAAGGGACGTTCAAGTACGTAGGTGCCCCGCGCTAAGCACCTCTTCAAGGCGCTGTGTGGCGCATATCCGACGTGATCATTCTGGGGAGCACGACCAGTACGGCATACGGCCAAATAAGGCCTTTACCACAAGGCAGCAAGCAACAGGATGGCGGGATCGATTCGAACCTGGTCCGCTGAATCACTGCTGGGCGCATAGAGTTCACGCTCAATCCCGGCCAGCGGATTGAACACGGCGGCGCAGCAAGCCTTCAGTTTTTCCCCGAAAGACACAGCCGCACTACTGTCGATTACATTTGAGCGAGGGGCTGGGTGCGACGGACGCATAAGTTGCTCTCTTCAGAAAGGGGGACCATCGATACTCAGATCGCCCCCCTTTGTTCCGCTGTGCGCGCCGGAAGGACTCAGCTCTTGATGCCCTTGCTCGCGTTAGCGCTCGCCTGGCGAACTTCAAGCGTTACACCTGCACCTCTATCAGCGGTGTTGAAATAGGTAAATCCGCTGCGATCGTCGAGTCGCCCCGATCCAAGAAGAGGCAAGCCAGCGTCGATTCCCTGTTGCTGAGCCGCGTCTACGCTGTCAACCGTGAATCCCAGGTGGAAGACGCCTTCGCCCCGTGCGTCGAGAAAGCGGCGCTGCGGTGTATCGCCCTGCCCCGGTTGGCACAACTGGATTTGCACGTTATCCAACGTCGCAAACTTGTAGCGCATCTGCAGAAACGCTTCACGGTTATAGCCGTTGAGTTCATATGCATCCATCGGCGGGAAGTCTTTCCACGGGCCCACACCCGCAGATTCATAGAACGTTACAGCTTTTTCTATATCGCGCACGACGATGCAAACATGGTGCAACTGCCGGAAAATGCCAAGGTCTTTCATACGTACCCTCACCTTCAGTTAACCACAACAACCGCACGCGCAAATGACGCGCGCGCCCCCGGCAATGACCAGTTCAACCGGCACTTGCGACCTTGCGGGTGAATTCGTCAGCCGCGTCATCGTGTGCCTGCCCTGCGCCAGGATTCCATTGAAAACCCGAGCGTGCGATCACACCGGGCTTCAGACGTTGGTCCGGACCGTAGTCAGCGAACGGATGGAAGAACAGTGGCTCGGTGTTCTCGATTTGACGAAGACGCGTCGCATAGGAGTCGAGATACGCCTGACGCTCGTCCGCCGACACCCGCGACGGCATCCACGATACGTGTGGAGGCAGGACGTCGAAACCGAGGTAGCGGAAGATCCCATTGTGAATCGGCCAGAGAATGTGATTGATCGCTCCGTCGACGCCGTCGGGCTCATACAAGCTGGAGGCAGTGCCCGTCGTCGTCGATACCATCGCTTGCTTACCGTTGAACATCCCCGTGTCGTACTTGCGGCCCGTCGCATAGGCGAACCCACGCGTCATCACGCGATCCACCCAGCCCTTCAGGATGGCGGGCATGCCGAACCACCACATCGGATACTGGAAGATCACCATGTCGCACCAGAGCAGCTTCTGCTGTTCCGCGTGAACATCGGGTGTTGGCGGTGTCGACGTCGTGAACATATGTTCCTGTTCGGCCGAAAGATCGAGGAAATCGTCGTTCAAACGGTCGCCTGTGAAATCGTCGACGTTCAGGTCCGCGCGCCAGTTCAGCTTGTACAGATCGCTGACCTGAACTTCGTGACCGAGCGCCTCCAGTGTCGCGACGGCAGTATCCTTGAGCGCGCCGTTGAACGACTTCGGTTCGGGGTGTGCAAATACGATGAGGACTTTCATCCGATAACTCCTGAATTTCTTCGCATTGAAGGCGAGCCACTAACGCCCGTCTTCCTCCGTGTTCCTCGCCGAGGATGGCTCCCCGCTTTTCGAGCTCGTCGCGTAGCGACGACGTCACCTCTTGATCGTTATTCTGCACTGTTCACTGCTCTCCGGCTTGAACTGGTTCAAGGCCGGTGCTGCGGAATTCTGCACAATCGATCACCGAGTGCAGGGACGGAAAATCACCCAACGCTTTCTTCATGAGACGTATGAGGATTCGATGGCGATACGGATATCCGCCGGATACTCGCCTTCCCCTGCCGCGCGGTCAGGCTGCGTCCAGCTGAGCCGTATCACCCTCCAGATAGGCTGCGCGCACCGCAGGGTTGGCAAGTAACTCGCTTCCCGAACCTTCCAGCGCGATCTCCCCATGCTGGAGAACATATCCGCGATGGGCTACGCGCAATGCGTGGTGAGCATTCTGTTCAACCAGCAGGATCGTCATGCCCATCTGCTCGTTCAACTCCTTCACCACGGAAAAGATCTTGCGGATGAAGAGCGGGGCGAGTCCGAGCGACGGCTCATCAAGCAGCAGCAATCTCGGGTGCGACATGAGCGCCCGTCCGATGGCCAGCATCTGCTGCTCTCCACCCGACAGGGTCCCCGCACGCTGCGAGGCTCGGCTCTTCAGGATCGGAAACATCTCGTACATCCGATCGAGATCCTGCGCAGTCGTGCGCCGATCCGCAGTACAACCCATCAGCAGGTTCTCGAGGACAGTCATCCGCTGGAAGATGCGACGCCCCTCAGGCACCACGGCAATGTCCAGCCTCCCAATCGCATGTGATGGAAGCTTCGTTATATCCTGCCCCTCGAACAGGATCCGGCCACCGCTCGCGCGCGGGACACCGAAGATCGAATTCATCAGCGTCGATTTTCCGGCACCGTTCGCACCGATCAGGGTGACGACTTCGCCTTCGTTGACCCGGAGGTTAACGCCGCGCAACGCCTGAACGCTTCGATAGTGCGCACTCAGATTCTGAATTTCAAGCATGAGCGGACCTCTCATGGGGCATCAGTTCGTCCGACGATGAATCATCGTCTTCGCCAAGATAGGCACTGATGACGTCCGGATTGGATTTGATCCCGGCCGGGCAACCTTCGGCGATCTTCTTGCCGTGATTCAGAACCACGATGTGATCGGAGACTTTCATGACAACGCTCATGTCATGCTCGATCAAAAGGATGCCGATGCCCTGCTCTTTTGCGAGCGACCTGAGAAGCGCCGTCAACTCCGCGGATTCGCGCGGATTCAGCCCTGCAGCCGGCTCGTCAAGGCAAAGCAGGATAGGACCAGCACACATGGCACGCGCAATCTCCACCCGGCGTTGTACGCCGTAGGGCATATCGCCGGCGGCCTTTTCGGCCACATCCCGTACACCAAGCCGCCCCAGCCACGTCAAGGCGTTGTCAATCGCCTGTTCACTCGCACGCCGGTACGATGCCAGCTTGAGTGCGCCCGCGATCGAGAAGCGTGAGGCCTCCTGCAGAGTATTGTGCTGAGCGACCATCAGGTTTTCGAGCACCGTCATACGAGGAAACAGACGAATGTTCTGGAAGGTGCGGACAACCTGTGCAGTGCGCGCCACATTGACGCTGCGCATCGCATCCAGACGCAGTTCGCCACGTCGCGGATGAGACAAGGTGAGCGCGCCTCGTGTCGGCCGATAAAAGCCAGTCAGACAGTTAAAAAAGGTTGTCTTTCCTGCGCCATTCGGACCGATCACCGACGTGACCTGAGCCGCATACGCGTGCATCGAGAGGTTCTCGATTGCGCGCAAACCGCCGAATTGCATGGTCAGGTTTTCAACACGAAGCAAAGGACGATCGATTGTCATTGCTTTGCCTCCGACGGCACGTTGACGGTGGCACGACGGTGGCTAATCAACCCACCCGGCCGCACGATCATGATCAGCACCATCGCCACGCCGAACGCGAGCATGCGGTATTCTGAAAAGTCACGTCCGAGTTCGGGCAATACCACCAGGACGCTTGCGGCAAACACGACGCCGAGTTGACTGCCCATACCTCCGAGCACCACGATGGCCAGAATGGTGGCCGATTCTGGAAACGTGAAGCTCTCCGGCGAAATAAACCCCTGACGCGCAGCGAAAAACACGCCAGCGAATCCGGCAAGCATTGCGCCCGTCGCGAACGCTGAGAGCTTGACGTTGGTCACGTTGATGCCCATCGCCTTGCAGGCGATCTCGTCCTCGCGCACGGCCTCCCACGCGCGACCGACCGGCAGCCGTCGAAGTCGGTTGACGAGCAGGCTGGTCAGAAGCGCCAGTCCGAGGATGAGGTAGTAAAGAAATACAACTCGCTGTCCCGGGGTGTAGTCGATGCCGAACACGCTGGCAAAGGTTGGCCCCTCGCCGGAGGCAGCCATTGGCAAACCGAAAAACGTCGGCTTCGGAATCGACGAGATGCCGTTTGGCCCGCCTGTAAGGTCGCCCCAATTCACCAGCACCAGGCGGATGATCTCCCCGAAACCAAGCGTGACGATTGCCAGATAGTCGCCGCGCAGCCGCAAAGTCGGATAGCCGAGTACCATCCCGAACAACGCTGCAAGGGCACCAGCAACCGGGAGCGCCTGCCAGAAGCCAAATCCGAAGTGCGTCGACAGAAGCCCATAGGTATACGCACCAACAGCATAGAAAGCGACGTATCCCAGGTCTAGCAGCCCCGCAAGACCGACGACCACGTTCAACCCCCAGCCCAGCATCACGTAGATGAGTACCGTCGTAGCTGTATCGACCACATATCTGTTACCGGCAAACAATGCGGGCAGCAGAACGGCGAACGCGACACATCCTGCGCCCAGCCAGGCGAGCGCACCGTTACCCACGACACCTGGAGCGGGCCGTGTCGATGCCCGCCGCTTCGGGGCAATCTTGAACCGGTGCATCACAGTCTGGAGAGCGAACCGCCCGGCAAACGCGATCGCAATGAACGCGGCCAGCAGCGGCCAGCGAGTCTCGACCTGCAATCCGTGCATTCCATCCCGTGTCGTCAGGCCAAGCAACGGAAGACCAATCAGACCGGCAACAACCGATGCCCACAGGGCATCGCGTATCCTCAGTGACAGGTCAGATTCTTTCATCATGGTTGCGCTCATTACACTTTCTCCACTTCCGGGCGTCCAAGCAAACCTGAGGGACGAAACATCAGGACTACGATCAGGATGACGAACGTCGCGACGTCTTTGTACTCGGGCGAAAGATAAGCCGCCCAGAATGCTTCGATGAGTCCAATGATGACGCCGCCAAGCATGGCTCCCGGTAGCGAACCGATGCCTCCCAGGACTGCCGCGGTGAACGCCTTGATGCCCGCCTGGAAGCCGATCGAGAAGTCCACTACACCGTAGTAGAGCGTCACCATCACGCCAGCGACCGCTGCCAGGCCCGCACCGATCATGAAAGTCAATGCAATGATTCTGTCGACGTTGTAGCCGAGGAACTGCATCATGCGCTGGTCCTGTTCGCACGCACGCTGCTGCCGGCCGAACGAGGTTCGGTTGATAAAAAGCGTGAACCCGCACATCAGTAAAACCGTTACGGCGACGATCAGGATCTGCGTGTAAGAGACGTACGCACCGTGATGACCTTCCGCTGCAATCAGATTCACGCCACCCGTCACCAGCGGCTGGATCGACTTCACCCGTGCGCCCTGTGTGATCTGCACTGCGTTCTGAAGGAAGATGGATATCCCGATGGATGAAATCAGCGGTGCCAGGCGGCTCGAACTGCGCAGCGGACGATAGCCGACGCGCTCCACCGTCCAGCCAAATGCCGATGTGAGTGCGATGCAAACGACAAGCGTGATCGCGATACTCGCGACCACCGACGATATGCCGGAACTCGCCACCAATGTGAAGCAGGTCACGGCAATGAAAGCGCTGACCATATAGATGTCGCCGTGCGCAAAGTTGATCATGCCGATGATGCCGTAGACCATCGTATAGCCGATCGCAATCAGGCCATAAATGGCACCCAGGGTGATACCGTTAATCAATTGCTGCAACGCCTGGCTCATGTCTACTCCGGTGAGGCTTGTTCGGAGGCGGTGCAACGTACACGCACCGCCGTATTTCATGGCAGTCCAGGCGCTTACTTGTTCACGTACTCATAGTTATTGCCTTTCCATCGATAGACGACGTAACCGGGGCTTTTGAGGTCCCCCTTCGCGTCGAAGTCGACCGGGCCCACCACCGTGTTGAAGCTCGCGTTGTGCAGCTGCTTGACAACAGCCGCGTAGTCCGTCGAGTTCGCACGTTTTGCAGCGTCGGCAAAAACCTGCATGGCAGCGTACGAATACAGCATGTAGCCTTCAGGTTCGATCTTTTGCGCCCGCAATGCTTCTACGACTTTCGCTGCAGCGGCGTTCTTTCGCGGGTCTGGCGGGAAGGTAAAGATGACCTTGTTGATTTCGGGTCCCGCAGCATTGACCAGCTCGTTGTTGGTCAAGGTATCGCCGCCGATCAGCGCCAGCTTCAGGCCCGCCTGGGCGGCCTGCCGCAGAATCAGCGCAACCTCCTGGTAGTAGCCACCGTAGGCAAGAACCTCGACGCCGTTTGCCTTGAGCTTGCTGACGAGGCCCGAGTAGTCCTTCTCTCCCGCGGTGATCGACTGGCGTAGTACGACGGGGGTCTGTTTTGCCGAAAGTTCCTTGGCGATTTCGTCAGCGAGCCCGCCGCCATAGGCGGTCTTGTCGTCGACGACGGCAATCTTCTTCCCCTTGAAATTCTCAGCAATGTAGTCGCCCGCTACCTGCCCTTGCTGATCGTCCCTGCCGGTAATACGGAAGATGCCCTGGATGCCGCGCTCGGTAATTTTCGGGTTAGTCGAAACGGTCACCTGAGGAATCTGAGCATCGTTGTAGACATCCGATGCGGGCAACGTCGAGCTGGAGCACCAGTGTCCGTCGACGAATGCAACTTTCTTATTCACGAAGCTATTGGCGACCGAGACAGCCTGCTTCGGATCACATACATCGTCGCCCACGACCAGATCCACTTTCTGGCCAAGCAAGCCGCCGGCCGCGTTGATGTCCTTCACAGCCTGCTCGGCGCCTTTTCGGAACTGCTCGCCGCCCGACGCATATTCGCCCGTCATCGGACCCGCAACCCCGACAACGAGGTTTGCACACGCGGCAACTGACCAGGTCAGTGCGAGGCCACCCAACCCGATCCCCGCAACTACGTTCATTGAATGCTTCAGGCCGTTCATTCCCATCTCCAAGTGCTCGCTTTCGACGCGGAAACGATCGGTGCTTACTTCGATCGCCTCCTGTGGGGCCTCGTTAATCACGAGGTTGCCTGGAGGTTGCCGAAGCCAAAATTCATCCGGAATTTGATTGTGCGAAAGTTGGGATTAGGCCGTGGTTAATGATGCGAAATCCGTTTGCCCCATCGCGGAAAACTGCACATTTGGGCACTAACGCTGCCCGTCGGGGGCATCTCTCAAGCTGTTAGTGAAAACCCCAAGACGCTGTGCCGGCGGAGGCATTGGGAGCGTGCGGGATGCGATGCAAATGAAACTTCCTTTCGCCGAGGACTCAGATGCACGTGACCGCGAGTCGTTTTGGTGGTCGCTGCGGGAAATAAGAGGTGCTGTCCTGCATGCGGCCGGCAGTGTGGTTGAAGGAGGCCACTTACACTTAAGTCACCGCCCTTGAGCGGGACAACCACGACGATCATCCATCGAACTGGCGCGCTACACGCGACAGGCCGTCCGGTTTATGACGGTTGGGGGCAGAGGCTGGTCGGGTAACCGAAGGGCTATGTGTCGACGGCGCCCGTATCCGATGAGATCGACGACGCTGCAGCAAAAGGCAATGGCGTCGGCTAACTAGAGCGAACCGGCCGCTCGAATGACCGTGTGGCGGTTATGGCGAACGACGCCTTCTGGGGCCGAACCCGGCCACCGGAGATGGCGTGACGTTCGCCTGCTCGTCGTCGTGTGGCGCAGAGAAACAGGCGTAAATCGCTTTGTGAATCGCTTACGCTGCTTCCGGCTGCTCCGCCAGATGCAAGCCGTCGCGGCTCGTCTTGTGCGCGTCGATCAACCGGTAAACCGTTTCACCCGGCACCGTCTCCGATTCGAGCAACTGGTCGGCAATGGCTCGCAGCACGGGCTCGTTGTCGCGCAGCAGCGCATAGCATGCGTCGCTCAGATCCTTGAGCAGGATGTTCGCGTGCTCGATGGCGCCCTTCATCTGCAAACCCGCGTATTGCGCAGGCAGCGCAGCCAGGCTGAACAGATTGCCGTCCGCGTTGAAGCCGAACTTCGACACCATGTCCAGACTGATGCGCGAGGCTTCCTGCAAGTCCGACGCGGCACCGCTCGACGCTTCAGAGAACATCAGCAACTCGGCATTGCGCCCGCCCAGCAGCACCTGAATCTCGTTGCGCATTTCGGTTTCGCGGTACAGGTGCTTGTCCTGCGTCTTCGTGATCAGCGCGACGCCCAATGCGCCGCCGCGCGGCAGAATCGTCACTTCTTCGAGGATGCCCGTGTCAAGCAGGGCCGCAACGAGTCCGTGTCCGGCTTCATGAACGGCAATACGGGTGCGCTCTTCTTCCGTGAGCGCACGTTCCGCGCCGTTCACATCGCCGATACGTGCAATCTTGATCGCTTCGACGAAATGCTTCGCGGCCACTGTGTTGTCGCCCGCCTTGCGTGCGACAAGTCCAGCCTGATTGACCACCATCGCGAGCGTCGCGGGCGACAGGCCCGTGGTCAAACGCGCGAGCTGATTGAAATCGATATCGTCCGCCTTCGAGGTCAGCCGCTCCGCATAGAAGCGGATGATATCCGCGCGATCTTCGAGATCGGGCAGACGCACCTGCACCGTGCGGTCGAAACGGCCAGGACGGCGCAACGCTTCGTCGAGATTGTCCGGGTGATTCGTCGCCGCGACGATAATCACGCCCTCGTTCGATTCGAAGCCGTCCATCTCCGCGAGCAACTGGTTGATGACGCGATTGCTCTCGGCTTCGACGGGCCCGCCGCCCGTATCGGTGCGCTTCGCGAGGCCATCGGCTTCGTCGATGAAGATGACGGTCGGCGCGTTCTTGCGCGCGAGTTCGAACAGATGCTTGACCTTCTGAATGCCGACGCCGTAGTACTTCGCGCTGAAATAGCTGCCCGTGATCGAAATGAAATTCGCGCCGCACTCGCCCGCGAGCGCCTGTGCGAGACGCGTCTTGCCGACGCCCGGTCCACCCGTCATCAGGATGCCGCACGGCGCGCGCACACCCATTCCCGTGAACTGTTTCGGATTGGTCAGATAGGCCTGGATGTCGGACAGCGCGGCCTTCGCCTCGCCTGCGCCGATCACGTCTTCGAATGAAAGCGCCGGCGTTCTTTCCAGCAGACGCGCGCCGCTCGTCATTTCGCGGCGCATGAACCACACGAGTCCGCCGATCAACAGCAGCGGCAGCAGTACGCTGATCGCGTCACGAGCTTTGTCGAAAGCATCCATCCAGCGCGCGGAGCCCGTGTGAATATCGGCGTCCGGCAGATACACCATTTGATACGGCGTATGCGCGTCCGCTTTCATTTCGCCCAGCAGCAGCGCATTCGAGAAGGCGCCGTTGTGATCGGTGACGTAGTACTTCGCTCCATCTGCCGTCGACACGAGAATCGCATTCGGACTCACGCCGACTGCCGTGACGTTGTGCTCGCGAATGTCGCGCAGCATCTCCGACGCATCGCGCTCCTGATGTGTCCACGCCGTCGTGTCCTTGCGCATTTCGCTCGCGACGCCCGTCAGTACCGGCGAGCCTTGCACGTTACGCTGATCGTGACGCAGATGCAGGAACGTCACGAGCGCCGCGAAGGCCGTCGCGGTCACGCCAAGCATTACATAGCGGCCGTAGCGCGACCAGAACGTGTTCTTTGCCGGTTTCATCAGTTGATTCCTAAAACGGGCCACATCGTGGCCGACGCGCATTTGCGCGGACAAAATAAAACGGAGCACGCGCGCGCGATGCGCGTAACGGGACTGGATTGGAATGTGGCCGCAGCCGCGAACGAGGAAGGGACCAGTTCTTTCGTGCAATGACGTCGGTAAAAAAGACACGCTTATGCGTCCCTCTTTCGACCGCTGTGTGTCTATCGCATTATGCCCAGGCTTATGCCATTTCCAAAACGGTAGAAAAGGGCGTATTTAAGGGCTGATTCGCGCAATCGAACCGATTGGCCTTATAGAAGGCGCATTGCGGGAAGAAGTACCAATTGATGTTTGGATGGCAAAACACTTTTATCTTCGCAAGGCAGCGAAGACACATCACGCGGACGTTGCATCCGCGACAGGGTCGGTCATACGAAGATCGGGCACAGGCAAACCGGAAGCGGCCCGCCTGTGCCCGAGACAGCGTCAGCGTCTCACGACACCCATGAGCAACGTGACGATAAAGATGACGAGGAACAGGACGAACAGGATCTTCGCGATGCCGGCCGCTCCCGCTGCAATCCCGCCGAAGCCGAATACAGCAGCGATCAGCGCAATGACGAAGAAAACCAAGGCGTAATAAAGCATGTTCCGACCTCCGTTGCTTGAGTTGTGGTCCCGGGCTGCTTGCGCGGCGACGTCCAACCACTTGAGCAAGCCGTGTACCTGACAGTGAGCAACGGAGTCTCGAACGTACGAGCCGGAAACCTACGCAATGGCGGCAACCGCCGCGCGCAAACCGAGCAGATAGCTGTCCACGCCGAACCCGCAAATCTGGCCCTTCACGATCTCCGCGAAAACCGATTGATGGCGAAACGGCTCGCGCGCATGAATGTTCGACATATGAATCTCGACGACAGGGACGGTCAGTATCGCCAGCGCATCGCGGATCCCGTAGCTGTAGTGCGTCCACGCGCCCGCGTTGATCAGAACGGCGTCCGCGCCGTCAGTGAAAGCCTGGTGAATGCGCTCGCACATGTCGCCTTCATGGTTGGTCTGATAGCTTTCGACCTCGACATTCAACTCGCGCCCCAGCGCCTGCAAGGCACCGTCGATTTCCGCGAGCGTCACCGTGCCGTATTGCGCCGGATCGCGCTTGCCGAACATGTTGTGATTGATCCCATGCAGCATCAGTACTTTTTTCATGTGTCCTCCGTTGGTTCGAGATCAGAGCATCAGACCGTCGCGCGGACTCGCGTATCGATGATCGCGCCGGTTCGAGCCGATTCCGCGATGGCTTCCGTAATGCGCAGGTTTTGCAGGCCATCGCGCACGGTGACGAGCGGCTGCGCGCTGCCTTCAATCACGTCGCAGAAGTGATCCAGTTGCCGCTCGAGCGGGTCCGTTCGCTCGATGCTCGCAGTGGACACCTGGAACGGCTTCCACCACGTGCGCTCTTCTTTAGTAGCGTAGGTCTTCAGGCGCATCGTGGGCACCGACAATGAACCCATGTCGCCCGCGATCACGTAGCAGTCTTCGTCGTCGTAGGACGCATAGCTCTTGTTTTCCTGCGAGGTCTGTTCCCAGCTACGCGGCGAAGCCGCCGTGTCCGACAACAGAAACGTGCCGAGCGCGCCATTCTCGAAGCGCAGATTGATCGCCACCGTATCTTCGACGGCAAACCCGCGCGCCGCGTTCGACGCGAACGCCTGCACCGCGACGATCTCGCCGCACAACGAACGCAGATTGCCGATCTCGTGAATCATGTTGATGAGAATCGGGCCGCCGCCCGCCTCGCGCCGCCACGGCGCGGCGTCGAAGTATTCGTCGGGTTTGAAGAACACGGCGCTGCCCATCACGCCGACAACCTTCCCGATCCGCCCTTCCCCGATGATCTCGCGTGCCTTCGCGAGAATCGGGCTGTGCGCGCGATGATGGCCGACCAGAAGCGGCACGCCGGCCTCATCAGCCGCGGCGCGCAGGCGTTCGCCTTCATCAAGGGTATGCGCGACGGGCTTCTCGATCAGCGCGGGAATGCGCGCGCCGATGCATTCGAGCGCCTGCTCGACATGCAACTGGTTCGGCGTGGCAAGCACCACGCCATCGGGACGGCTGGCGGCGAACAGTTCGCCGAGCGTGCGAAAGAGCGGCACGTCGACCTGTTTCGCCACTTCCTGCGCGGCGGGACCCGGATCGACGATTGCAGCCAGGCGGCAACGCGGACTCTGCTGGATCAGTTCGATGTGACGTCGGCCGATAAGCCCGGCGCCGGCGACGGCAAGCTGCATTTGTCTCATGATTTCGTCGTGTTTAGCGCCCAGGGATTGGACGTCTTCGTGAATTGAGACTAGATTACTCGTGCCGATCACCAACACAATGCAGCCGAATGGAAAATCATCATGCGCTATTAGCCAATAATGACGGCTTCCTGCGCGATCTTCAGTTGTTCTGCACCGTTGCCCGCCGGGCGAGCTTCATCACCGCGTCGACCGAAATGGGCATCTCGCCTTCGCACGTGAGCAAGCGCATCGCGTTGCTCGAAAAGAGTCTAGGCGTGAAGCTCTTCTTACGCACGACCCGTCGCGTCAGCGTAACGAGCGACGGCGAAGCGGCGTTCCAGTGGGCGCAAAAAATCCTCGACGACGTGCAAGGCATGTCCGACGCGTTCGCCGGGCTGAAGAGCGATCCGCGCGGCGTGATCCGCATCAGCACGAGCCTGCGCCTCGGCCGCGACCACGTATCGCCGATTCTCATGCTGTTGAGAAAGCGCTATGCCGCGCTCGAAATCTGGCTCGAACTGCTCGACCGGCGCGTCGATCTCGTCGGCGAAAACTTCGATATCGACGTGCGTGTCGGCAACATCCAGGAGCCGCATCTGATCGCGCACAAGATCGTCGACAGCGCGCGCATCCTGTGCGCGTCGCCTGCCTATCTGAAGCGCGCGGGGACGCCGCGCACGCTCGCCGATCTCGCGCAGCACGATTGCCTGCTGTTTCGCGATCGCGACCAGCGCTTCGGCGTGTGGCGCCTGACGGGGCCGGACGGCGAGAAGTCGGTCAAGGTCACAGGCCCGATCGCGTCGAATCACAGCGACATCGTGCAACGCTGGGCGCTCGAAGGCTATGGCGTGATCATGGCGTCGATCTGGGACGTCGCATCGAGCCTGGAATCGGGCGCGCTCGTGCGCGTGCTGCCGCAACACCAGCAACCCGCCGATGTCTGGGCCGTGACGTCGGCGCGCGCGTCATCGTCCGCGAAGATTCGCGTGTGCGTGGAGTTTCTGAAGGAACAGTTGACGCGTGGACCTTACGCGTTGAAAACGCGCAGCGTGGCCGGGTTTTGACAGAAACGTGCGGTGCAGTTTTCAGCGGCCTCAACCCGCCGAACGCGGCGCAGGCCCTAGCCTCTCGGCAACAGCCGCACACGCGGCGCGCAGCGGCTCGACATAGGTTTCCAAAGGCGTGTCGTTGCGCCTGAATAGCGGAATGCTCACGCTGATGCACGCAATGGGCAAACCGTCCGCAGCACGAATCGCGCATCCATAGCAGAAGATCTGCGGTTCGTTTTCCTCGCGGTCTTCCGCATAACCGCGCTCGCGCGTCTCATCCAGTTCGGCGCGCAAGGCATCCGGTTCGACGATCGTATTGGCCGTGAAGCGCGTGAGCGTCAGACCTTCGAGCAGCGCATCGCGCGCCGCATTGTCCAGCGCGGCGAGATACGCCTTGCCGACCGAACTCGAATACAAGGTCACGCGCGTGCCGATACGCGACGCCATGCGCACCGCGTGCGGGCTTTCCAGTTTCTCGATGTAGACCATCTCGCTGCCGCTGCGCACGGCGAGGTGCACGGTTTCCTGCGTCGCGTCGCGCAGCGCCTGCAACGCATCCGCCGCCGCGACGCGCACATCCGAGCGTTCCCAGCTGCGGCTGGCGAGCGTCATCAGGCGCGGCCCCAGCTCGAACGTACCGCCGCGCAGACTCTCGACGACCAGCCCTTCGGCCATCAACGCGCCGACGATCCGATACACCGTCGGACGCGGAAAGCCGCTCGCCGCCGCCAGTTGCGGCACGCTGGGCGCATCCTTCGCATCGGCGATCAACTGCAGCACCGACATGAACTTCGAAAAGGCGGCGGTGCCTGTGGCGCGTGCGGCTTCGAGCGCATCGGCGGCGGGTGTCGGCATGGTCGTTTGATGAACGTGAAAGGCGACGCGATTATAGCGAGGCGCGGCGCCGTGCCATCACGCGACCAGATATCCGCCGTCGACGGGCAGCACGGTGCCCGTGATGAACGACGCGCCCGGCGAGCACAGAAACGCGACGGCCGGGCCGATGTCGTCGGGCGAACCCCAGCGTCCGAGCGGCGTGCGATCGAGTATCGCCTTCGAACGTTCGTCGTTCTGCTGCAGCGACTGCGTCAAAGGCGTGGCGATCCAGCCCGGCGCTACCGCATTCACGCGGATGCGGTCGGGCGCGTACGCGATGGCGAGCGACTTCGTAAGTTGCGCGACGCCGCCCTTGCTCGCGCTGTAGGCCGGTACCAGTCCGCCGCCGAAGAAGCTCAGCATCGAAGCCGTGTTGACGATCGCGCCGCCCTGCGCGCGCAACAGCGGCCGCGCCGCCGCGCACGCTCGCATCGTGCCCGTGAGGTTCACGTCGATCACCTGCGCGAATACTTCGGGGTCGAGTTCGTCGCCACGGCGGATCACGCCGGCGCAATTCACCAGCATGTCGAGCGAGGTCAACGACGCAAACAGCGCATCGACACTCTCTTTCGATGCGACGTCGAGCGGCACCGCTTCGATGCCATCAGCAGCGAGCGCGCTGCGTTGCTCGTCGGTCGGCGCGAGTCCCGCCGCGATCACGCGCGCGCCGAGCGCCGCGAGTTGCCGCGCGATGCCCGCGCCGATGCCTTGCGTGCCGCCCGTGACGACGGCCGTTTTGCCTGCAAACAGATCGTGTTGAAACGTCATATCGATTGATGAAGTTCAGGAGTGAGTCATGCGGGTTTCAGCTGTCGCGCCCTCGTCCGCGCGCTCGGCGACCGGCACGCGCACGACGAACATGTAGACGAGCGCCGCCGCGAACGCGACGCCCGCGCTGATCAGAAACGCGTTGACGAACGAATGCGTCTTGTCGACGACCACGCCCGTGATGAACGGCGCGAACGATCCGCCGAAATAGCCGCCGAAGTTCTGGATGCTGCCCAGCGACGCCACCAGGTGCCGCGGCGCGGCCACGCTGACGAGCGCCCATGCCGCGCCGCTTGCCAGGTTGACGAAGTACATCGCCAGAGAGAGGTACACGATTGCGAGCGTCAGCGTCGGCGTGAACGCGGCGGGCACCGTGAACACGGCCGCGCCGATCAGGCCGCAGCAGATCGGCCACTTGCGGCTGCGGATCGGCGCCATGCCGCGCGCCATCAGACCATCGGCGACGAAACCGCTCGACAGCATGCCGAGCGTGCCGAAGATGTACGGAATCGACACGACCCAGCCAGTCTTCGCGATGGTCAGATGCCGTTCGTGTTCCAGATACGCGGGCAGCCACGTCAGATACAGCCACACCATATAGATCACGCCCATGAAGCCGAAGATCATGCCCCACGTCGTCGCGTTGCCGAACAGGCCGCGCCATTCGGCGAACGTCATCTTGCGTTCCGCGCGCGCGAGCGGCTCTTCTTCCGTCAGATGCTTCACCTCGTTCGGTTCGAGGGTGATGTCGGCGCGATTGCGATAGATCAGGTACCAGCCAATCGACACCGCAATCCCGAGCACGCCCATCACGACGAACATCCAGCGCCAGCCGAACGACAGCAGCAGCACGGTGAGAATGGGCGGCGCGAGCGCCGGTCCGATCGTCGAGGACGTGGTGAAAATGCCCGTCGGGCGACCACGTTCGCGCAGCGCATACCATTCGCTGACGACTTTCGCGCCCGCCGGAAATTGCGGCGCTTCGCCGATGCCGAGCGCGATGCGCGCCGCGAGAAACTGCGGCAACGTATGCACGAGGCCGCCGCACAGCTGCGCGCACGACCACACGAACATGCCGAGGCCGAGCATCACACGCGCGCCGAAGCGGTCGAGCATCGCGCCGACGGGAAGCTGCGAAAACGCGTACGCAAACGAAAAGGCCGACAGCAGCAGCCCCATTTGCGACGCCGACAGACCTAGCTCGCCGCTCACCGAATGATTGGCGATCGACAGCGTGCTGCGGTCCAGATAATTGACGATGCCCGCCAGCGTCAGGAACGTTAGCGCGATCCATTGAATGCGCCTGAGGCGCGGTGATTTTGCTTGCATGTGTATGTCTCCTCCGTTGCTCTTGTGAGTCTGTGTGGAAGTTACTGCGTGAATGGCATGGGGTTGCCGGTGAATCAGTAAGTGGCGCGTCCTCCGGAAAGATCGAATACCGCGCCCGTGCTGAACGTGCATGACGACGAGCAGAGCCACAACGTCAGTTCAGCGACTTCGCCCGGCTCGCCGAGACGCTTCATCGGGCTTTTGTCGATCATCGTCTGCACGTGCGCCGGTGACATCTGTTCGAGCAGCGACGTGCGCACGGCTGCGGGTGCAATGGCGTTGACGAGCACGTTGCCTTGCGCCAGTTCCTTGCCAAGCGACTTCGTCAGCACCAGCACGCCCGCTTTCGCAGCGCTGTATGCTGACGCATTCGGCGTGCCCTCCTTGCCCGCGAGCGACGCGATGTTGACGATGCGCGCATCGCGCGCGCGGCGCAGCGTGGGCACCAGTTGCCGGCACACGTTGAACGTCCCTTTGAGATTCACATCGACGATGCGCGACCATTCGGCAGGATCGTATTCGTCGAGTGGCATCGTCGGTCCCGCGTAGCCCGCGTTATTGACGAGCACGTTGACGCCGCCGAATCGTTCGAGCGTCGCCTGCGCGGCGCGCTCTACTGATGCGATTTCCACGATATCGACTGCAAAACACGCGATGCGCGGGCTATCAGCGAATGAAGCATCCGTATCGCGATCCCACACGGCCACGGATGCGCCGCAGTCCGCGAGCCGGCGCACAATCTCCGCGCCGATCCCGCGTGCACCGCCCGTCACGACGGCCACCGCGCCCGTGAAGTCGTACGACGCGCGGCGCAATTCGAAAGGAGCATTCACCGCTCACCTCACGAACTGGTCGACATAGTTCGCGCCGAGTCCGACGCGCTCGTAGTGCGCGCGGCACATGTCGAGCTTCGTAAATACGTCTTCGTAGCCGGTGTAGTTACCGTATGGATCGCAGTAGTACATGACGCCGTTGACCTGGAAGTACGTGATCATTTCTTCGACGTCTTCGGGTACATAGAGCGTATGCGTTTCGCCCGGCGGCTCGAAGACGTAGCTGCCTTCCGTCGCAATCCAGTCGTGCTCCAGATAGCGCCAGCGTCCTTTGAGCACCATGCCATGCACGGCCTGCGGATGACGATGGCGGCTCAGCACGCCCGACTTGCGCACGCGCAGCAGATTCATCCAGTAACCGCTCGACACGTTCAGACACAGCGGCCGGAACGAGACGTTCTCTCCCTGCGGCACCCACACGCGTTCATCCTGCGGAATCGCCGATTCGACGACGATCTCACGCAGCGCTTCGGGCGGATTGGGGAGCTGATAAGGCGTCATCGCATCGACGCCGTTTGTTGGGGCTGTCATTGTGTCTCCGAAGATTTAGTCCATATTATGGACTTGAAAATCGTATTGTGGACACAATGGTCGGACGGATCGAAAGCGGTGTCAAGCGTTGATTACGCGATAGCGCACGCGCGCAGAAAAGAGAAAACCGCTGGTCAACAAAGCGCTCAAGCCGCGCTTTCCGTCGCGCCGCCGACACGCGTTTCCAGAAAACGCAGCAGCGCTTTCACCTTGCTCGAATGACGGCGGTTGGGCAAATACGCGGCATACACGACGGCCTCGTCGTTCTGCGGTGTCACATTGCAGTCCGCGAAGAGGCGCATCAGACGCCCGGCGTTGATCTCGTGATTGACGAGCCAGTCCGGCAACAGCGCCAGCCCTTGCCCGGCGAGCACTGCTTCGAGCAGCATCTCCAGGCTGTTCGAAATGAGCCGTCCGCGCACATCGATACGCTCATGCTCCGCGCCCCGGCTAAACGTCCACACCTGGCGCGCGCGATAACTGCCGCCATACGCGATGCGCAGACATTCGTGTTCGGCGAGCGCGGCGGGCGTCGGCGGCGTGCCCGCGCGTTGCAGATAGTCGTGGCTCGCAACGATGTAGCGCGGATTGTCCGCCAGCTTCTTCACGACGAGATTCGGATCGCGCGTCAGCATGCCGATTCGCACGGCGACATCGATGCGATCGAGCGCCAAGTCTGCGTAGTGATCGGCAACCACGACATCGAGCGCGACGCGCGGATATTCGGCGAGAAACGCGGCGAGATGCGGCGCGAGCTGCACACGGTTGTATGCGGACGGCACGGTGATACGCAGCGCGCCGACGGGCGCAGCGCCGCTGTCGAGAATGCTCTCGTCGGCCTCGGCGAGATCGTCGAGTACCTTCGATATCTGCTCGACGTAAGCGGTGCCCGCATCCGTCAGGCTGACCTTGCGCGGCGTGCGCGTGAGCAAGGCTGTGCCGAGCGATGCTTCGAGCGCATCCATGAGCCGCGTCACCGACGACGTCGCCACGCCGAGGCGCTGCGCGGCCTTGGCGAAACCGCCCGCATCGGCGACTTCGAGCAGTGTGTTCAACGCGAGCAATTTGTCCATGCGGGCGATTATGCCCACGAAGACGATTGCGCTCCACGCAACGGACGTTTGCACTCAGCGCCTATTCAAACAGTGCGTTACAACGGCTAATCTGTGTTGGTGGCAGCCGCGTTGTGTCTTTGGTGCTTCCAGTGTTGCCTTTGCGTGGCGCACGCTGTGGGGTTTGCTTGTGGGTTTGCTTGTGGTTTCGCTGGCATCCGCGGTTTGTTAGCGTGCTTCACGCGTCGCCCCTGTGCGGGGCGGCACCTACTTTTCTTTGCCGCCGCAAAGAAAAGTAGGCAAAAGAAAGCGGCTAACACCGCCAATTCTAGTTCTTGCCTGAGGGCCCCCAACCGGTCTTACGCTTCACACGGCGGCATCTTTGTTTGCGTGCGTTGCCAACGCTTCGAATGAATGCCTCACCCACTTCAAGCACCCGCGCACGAGCTAACGGCAGCGAATGGCATGTGCCGCCCAGGTGGCAAACTGTGTGTAGGTTGTCGCGTCGTATAGCTTGGCGCTCTTACATGGTGGAACGCGTACGCTATCGGTCCGAAGTGAGGCGTGCGGGTCACTACGACCTACACACAGTTTGCCACCTGGGCGGCGGTGGAATATCCGGCACGGCGTGCGGCGACGCGGGCGCGCGAAGCGGGTGAGGCGCACGGCGAGAGCGCTGGCAACGAACGTAGGTCACGTGGTTGCCGGGTGAAGCGTAAGAACCTTCGGGGGCCCTCAGGCAGGAAGAAGAGTTAGCGGTGTTAGCCGCTTTCTTTTGCCTACTTTTCTTTGCGGCGGCAAAGAAAAGTAGGTGCCGCCCCGCACAGGGGCGACGCGTGAAGCACGCTAACAAACCGCGGATGCCAGCGAATCCACAAGCAAACCACACAGCTTGCGCCACGCAAAGGCAACACTGGAAGCACCAAAAACACAACACGGATACCAGCGCAACGGCCAGATGCCACCGGCGCGTCATCCGATTACGCAAAGCTTGCACACGCACCGAATACACGCCATGCGCAGCGTTCACTGCAATTCGCTATGCTGCAAGGCAACACTGAAACACAACACGCAGCGCAAGCATTCAGGTCATAGCCAACCATTGGCTAAAGAAAAAGGAGTCAGCATGTCCAGCAGTTCCTCGACGCTCGCACGCAGCGACACAGCCACCGGGCTAACACGCGGCCTGATCGCGCTATTCGCATTCAGTTGCGGCGCGATCGTCGCCAACCTGTACTACGCGCAACCGATCACCGAACTGATCGCGCCGTCGATCCACATGTCGAGCGGCATGGCGAGCCTGATCGTCTCGCTCACGCAGATCGGCTACGCGCTCGGCCTGTTCTTTCTCGTGCCGCTCGGCGATCTGCTCGAGAACCGCAAGCTGATGATTGCGACGGCGCTGGTATCGATTGCGAGCCTCGCGGCTGCGACTTTCACGCACGCACCGGGTGCTTTCCTCGCGGTCTCGCTGCTAATCGGCTTTAGCTCCGTGGCGGTGCAGATATTGATTCCCCTAGCCGCGCATCTCGCGCCGGATGAAACGCGTGGACGCGTCGTCGGCACGATCATGGGCGGGCTTCTGCTCGGCATTCTGCTGTCGCGGCCCATTTCGAGCATCGTCGCGGGTCATTTCGGATGGCGTGTCGTGTTCGGCTCGGCTGCCGTGCTGATGGCGATCGTCACGACCGTGCTGGCTCTGACGATTCCGAAGCGCCAGCCCTCGCATCAGGCGACGTATCCTCAACTGATCGCGTCGCTCGGCCATCTGATTCGCACGATGCCTGTGCTGCGTCATCGCGCGCTGTATCAGGCATTGATGTTCGGCTCGTTCAGCCTGTTCTGGACAGCCGTGCCCGTCGAGTTGACGCGCCATTACGGGCTGTCGCAGACGGCGATCGCCGTGTTCGCGCTGGTCGGCGCAATCGGCGCGACGTCGGCGCCCATCGCGGGCCGGCTCGCCGACGCGGGCCACACGGTGCGCGCGACGCTGATCGCGCTGGTGGTCGGCGCGCTCGCCTATACGCCTGGCTTGGTCCATCCGGCGTGGGGCGTTGGCGGTCTCGTCGTGACGGGCGTCGTGCTCGACTTCGCGGTGCAGATGAATATGGTGCTCGGCCAGCGCGAGATTTACGCGCTGCACGCCGCGAGCCGCAACCGGCTGAACGCGCTGTATATGACGAGCATCTTTGTCGGTGGCGCGATCGGTTCGGCGCTTGCCAGCCCGCTCTACGATCACGGAGGCTGGACGCTGGTGGCAAGCGTCGCGACGGCGTTCCCGGTGATCGCGCTCGCGCATTACCTGGTGATCGGCCGGCCGCATGCCGCGGGCCACGCATGAAGATCTGAACGGCCTCTCATTCGACAGCCATAAACAAAAACGGCGCGAACCGGCTCAACTGATCTGCCGGTTCGCGCCGCTTTGCTTGCAGCGCGTGCGTTGCTTGTGAGTCGCCTATGCGCTTATTCGTGCGCGCCGAGCGGCTGAGGCAACGGCCCTGCGTCGTCCTCCTCCATCCGCGCGCTCTCGCCTGCTTTCATCCGTGCGCGCTTCGACCACGTCGCCGTGAGAATCGGCACGAGGATCGCGGTGACGAGGCACGCGGTCGCGACCATCGCCGTCGCTGCCGGCACAACCGGCTTGAAGTGCGGAATCATCTCGCCGATGATCGACGGATTGGCCACCGCCGCACCCGCCGTCGATGATGCCGCGAGGCCCGCCGCGCCATTGCCACCCGCGATATAGCGGTCGGCGAGAATCAGCGGAATGCCCGTGATGACGATCACGCCCAGCCCGAGCAGCACGCCCGGAATGCCACTCTTGACGATCACGTTCAGGTCGATACCGTTGCCGAGCGCAAAGCCGAAGAACGGAATCAGCGGCACCACGCAGCGGCCGAACAGTTCGCGCAGCGCGCTATCCAGATTGCCGAGCGTGAAGCCGATGACAAACGGCAGCACCGCGCCGACGAACAGCCGCGGCTCGAAGAACGCGACGCCCGTCGCGCCGAGAATGATCATGCTGACGAGCGGCCCCGATTCGATCGACATCAGCACGAACGCGCCCGCTTCTTCCTTCGTGCCGTATTGCTGCATCACGGCGGCATAGAGGCCGCCGTTGGTCATGTCCATTGACGTCGTGATGGCCAGCACCGAGAGCCCGGCGAACAATCCTGTCTTGATGCCGTCGATAGGCAGCAGCGACGATGCGATGATCGTCGCGAGCCACGCGACCAGCATCTTCGTGACGAGCAACGTGCCCGACTTGCGCAGCACGGTGCCCGTGGCGCGCAGATCGATGGTTGCGCCCATGCAGAAGAACCACACGGCGAGAATCGGCACAGTGCCCGTGATCAGGCCGTTCGTGAACGACCCAAAGTATTTGCCGGCGCCGGGCGCGAACGAATGTACGCAAGCGCCGAGCAACAGCGGTATCAGCATGAGACCGCCTGGTACGCGGTCGATTGCCTTCTTCAGTTTCATGTCTCCTCCATACGACGCCAGGCCGGTGATGGGAACGGCGGAAAGGTCCGGTATGGTCCGGCTACATCCACCTGTCCGCGGACTATAGCATCGACAAAGGAACGATGTTCCGGTTTTGTTAGCGTCGAGATTAATCGTTTACCCTGCTTTAACAATACCTCTCCCGGAATATGGATATTTGACATTTTCTTTATTTCGGACCGGCGTTCCGATCATGCTAGACTGCGCGCACAATCAACCCGGACGCGGCGTCCAGCGTGCCGCCCAGCAGCGGAGGAGACATGGAAGTCAGGCAGAGCATCAACAGCGAATACGCGAAGACGCTCGACACAACCGGCCTCAGAAAAGAGTTTCTGGTCGAGAAGGTGTTCGAACCGGATGCGCTTGCGCTCACGTATAGCCATATCGACCGGATCATCGTTGGCGGCGCGTTCCCGCAGACGCGCGCCGTCGAAGTGCCCAGCTCGCTCGGTAAATCGATCGGCGTCAGTTATCTGCTGGAGCGGCGCGAACTCGGCGCGATCAATATCGGTGGTGACGGTTGGGTCGAGGCGGATGGCAAGCGCTTTGCCGTGCGCAATGAGGAAGCGATCTATGTCGGCAAGGGCACGCAGTCGCTGACGTTCGGCAGCGACGATCCCGCGCATCCCGCGAAGTTCTATCTCAACTGCGCGCCAGCGCAGGCCACGTATCCGACGCGTACCATCACGCTCGCCGAAGCATCGCCGCAAACGCTCGGCGATCCCGCGACGAGCAACCGTCGCACGATCTACAAGTTCATCGTTCCCGAAGTGCTGCCCACCTGCCAGCTGTCGATGGGCATGACCAAGCTCGAACCTGGCAGCCTCTGGAACACGATGCCTTGCCACACGCACGAGCGGCGCATGGAGGTGTATTTCTACTTCAACGTCGCCGACGATGCCGCCGTCTTCCACATGCTCGGCGAGCCGCAGGAGACGCGGCATATTCTCGTGCACAACGAGCAGGCCGTGATCTCGCCGAGCTGGTCGATTCACTCGGGCGTCGGCACGCGGGCCTATACGTTCATCTGGGGGATGATCGGCGAGAACCAGGTGTTCAGCGACATGGACCATCTCGCCGTGCGCGATCTGCGCTAATGCAACGCAGGTTTTCATCGAACAGGAATCGCGCATGACTATGCATCCTTTGCATCCTCCGCATCCCTTCGATCTCGGCGGCAAGGTCGCGCTCGTCACGGGCAGCAACACGGGACTCGGCGCGGGCATGGCACGCGCGCTCGCGGCCGCGGGCTGCGACATCGTCGGCGTGAGCCGCTCGGACGACAGCGACACCGCGCAACAGGTGAAGGCACTGGGCCGCCGCTACGTCGGCGTGAGCGCGGACCTGTCGAACATCGCGCCCATCGACGACATCGTGCGCGCCGCGCTCGAAGCCTGCGGGCGCATCGATGTGCTGGTGAACAATGCCGGCATCATCCGGCGCGCGGACGCGCTCACGTTCAGCGAGGACGACTGGGATGCCGTGATGAACGTGAACCTGAAGAGCGCGTTCTTTCTTGCGCAGGCCGTCGCGCGTCATTTCGTCGAGCAGGACAAGCGCGGCAAGATCATCAACGTCGCATCGATGCTGTCGTTCCAGGGCGGCATCCGCGTCGCGTCGTACACGTCGTCGAAAAGCGGCATGCTCGGACTGACGCGCCTGCTCGCCAACGAATGGGCGGCGCGCGGCATCAACGTGAATGCGATCGCGCCGGGCTACATGGCGACATCGAACACGGCGGCGCTGCGCGACGATGAGCAGCGCAACAGCGAGATCGTCGCGCGCATCCCGGCGGGACGCTGGGGCACACCCGACGATCTCGCGGGCCCGGTTGTATTTCTCGCGTCGGTGGCTTCGGACTATGTGCATGGCCACACGCTCGCCGTCGACGGCGGCTGGCTTGCGCGGTGATGTGATTTGATGTGAATTGCGCGGCGCACGCGGTATATTTCGGCGATCAGCAACATCGTTGTGGAAAGACGCTGCGGGCAACCGCTGCGCAGACACTATGGCAGCCATCGACAAACTCAAGACCACGGCCACCGCGCCCCGCAAGCGCGCCGCCGCCCCGCTCACGTCCGACGTGGACGCCGCCGATAAGGGCGAATCGCTGTCGTCGATCGCGCGCGTGTTCGCGATCCTCGGCGCGATTGGCGACAGCGGGCAGATTGGCATCAGCGAGCTATCGCAACGGCTTTCGCTATCGAAGACGACTGTGCATCGCGTGCTGCAAACGCTGAAGGCGCTTGGGTATGTGACGCAAGAGGTCGAGACCGAGCGCTATCACCTCACCATCCGGCTGTTCGAACTCGGTGCGAAGGCGCTGGAAAGCGTTGATCTCGTGCGCGAGGCTGATATCGAGATGCGGCGCATTGCGGGCGCGACGCGTGAGGCCGTGCACCTCGGCACGTTTGACGAAGACGCGATTATCTATATCCACAAGATCGACGCCGATTATGGGCTGCGGATGCAGTCGCGCATCGGGCGACGTAATCCGTTGCATAGCACGGCGATTGGCAAGGTGTTGCTTGCGTGGATGGAACCTGCTGAAGCGCGCGAGGTGTTGTCGCATATCGAGTTTCGCAAGTCGACTGCGAAGACGCTCGCTTCTGCCGATGCGGTGATGAGCATTCTGCCGCAGGTGCGGGCGCAGGGTTATGGTGAGGATATCGAGGAGCAGGAGGAAGGCTTACGATGCCTGGCTGTGCCTGTGTTTGATCGGTTTGGGCGTGTGATTGCGGGGCTTTCTGTGTCGTTTCCGACTATGCGGTGTGGGGCTGATACCAAGTTGCACTATGTGGCTTTGCTCAAGGCTGCGGGGGCTGCTGTGTCGGCAAGGCTCGGGTATCGCGAGCCGACGCAGGAAGCGGCTGAGATCACGCATCCGGGCTGACACTGAAGGTCAGCTTTTTTGTTGGATGCGCCTGCGCGGCGCGGGCGGTTCCGTTTTTTTGCCTTCGCGAGGCGGGGTTTTGCTGCGCACGCGGTTTGGCTTTTTTGGGGTTTGCGCTGGCATCCGCGTATTGCTTTCGTGCTTCAAGCGTCGCCCCTGTGCTTTTGCCTCGGCGCTGGCATCCGCGTTATGACTTACCCCTTCACGCGTTGCCCCTGTGCGGGGCGGCACCTACTTTTCTTTGCCGCCGCAAAGAAAAGTAGGCAAAAGAAAGCGGCTAACACCGCTAATTCTTGTGTTTGCCTGAGGGCCCCCAGACGGTCCCACGCTTCACACGGCAATCACGTGACTCATGTTCGTTGCCAACGCTCTGAATTGACGCCTCACCCGCTTCACGCGTCCGCGTCGCAACACGCCGTGCCAGATATTCCACTGCCGCCCAGGTGGCAAACTGTGTGTAGGCCGTAGCACCGCACACTCCTCACTCCGGACCGACAGCGCATGCGTCCCACCCTGTAAGAGCGCCAGGCTATACGCCGCGACAACCTACACATAGTTTGCCACCTGGGCGGCGGAAACCATTCGCTGCCGTTAGCCGGTGCATGGGAATGCGAAGTGGGTGAGGCGCTTAGTTCGCGCGTTGGCAACGAGCGCCAACAGAGATGTTGCCGTGTGAAGCGTAAGACCCTTTGGGGGCCCTCAGGCAAGAAGAAATGTTGGCGGTGTTAGCCGCTTTCTTTTGCCTACTTTTCTTTGCGGCGGCAAAGAAAAGTAGGTGCCGCCCCGCACAGGGGCAACGCGTGAAGGGGTACGTCATAACGCGGATGCCAGCGCAGAGGCAAATAAACCAAACAGCGTCCGCAGCAACCACCGCCTCGCGAAGGCGAAAAAAACCAAACCGCCCGCGCCGCGAAGGCGCAAAAAAAACTCACCGCGGGGAACCCCGCAAATACTCCCCAAGAAAATCAACAAACGTCCGGAGCTTCACGGAAAGCTGATTACGTTCAAGATAAATCGCATGAATATCCGCCCCGGGCAGCGCCCAATCGACCAAAAGCGGCACGAGCGCGCCCCGCTCCAGATACTCCCCAATCTCCCACTGCGAACGCACAACCACACCACGCCCTTCCAGCGCCCAGTGCAGCACTGCACTGCCATCATTACTCGCTAGCGGCCCATCGACCTTCACAGTCTCCACGCGCTTGCCGCGCGAAAAATGCCACGTCCCATAAGCCGACTCATTCTCGCGCAGCACAATACACGCATGCCGCGTCAGATCATGCGGCAGCAAAGGCGTCCCATGACGCTTCACATAGTCGGGCGACGCGCACACGATGCGCCGGTTCTTCATCAACAAACGCGCATTGACACGCGCATCAGGCACCTCGCCAAACCGGATGCCAAGATCAAAACCCTCTTCCTGCAAACTCATCGGCCTATCGGTCAGATGAAGCTGAATCTTCATCGACGGAAAACGCGCAACGAAATCAGAAATCGCAGGCGCAATCCGCGCACGACCGAAACCGAACGAAGCATTCACACGGAGCAGCCCCGCCGGCTCAGCGCGGCTACGCGTCACCAGTTGTTCGAGTTCCTGCAGCTCGTCGAGTATCCGCGAACCGTTCGCGAGATATAGCTCGCCTTCCGGCGTCAGGCTCAGACGCCGCGTCGTGCGGTTCATCAGGCGCACGCCGAGCCGCCGTTCGAGTTGCGCCAGGCGCTTGCTGACAGCCGGCGGCGTCACGCCAAGCTCGCGCGCCGCCGCCGCCAGATTGCGATGCCGCGCGACCAGCGCAAACAGATTCAGATCCGAAAAGCCGTCCATTTTCACTGTCTCCCAACGTCCGTCACGATTCGTTCCTTTAAGTTACGACCGGAATGCATTTGCGGAAACCCTATCGCTCAAGGCATCAATTAGACTCGATTCAACCTTGGGAGACAACGATGTTCGAAGGATTCACGGATGCGTCGGCACACATCGACGGCATCACGATTCACGCAATCAAGGGCGGACGCGGTCCCGCGCTGCTGCTGTTGCACGGCCACCCGCAGACGCATGCAATCTGGCACAAGGTCGCGCCCACACTGGCCGCCCACTTCACCGTGATCGCCGCCGACCTGCGCGGCTACGGCGACAGCGGCAAGCCGCAAGGCGCGGCGGATCACGCGAACTACTCCAAGCGCCGCATGGCGCTCGATCAGGTTGAATTAATGCGCGCTCGCGGCTTCGCGTCGTTTGCGGTGATCGGCCATGACCGCGGCGGACGCGTGGCCGCGCGCATGGCACTCGATCACCCCGACGCCGTCGAGCGCCTCGTCACGCTCGACGTCGCGCCGACGCTCGCGATGTACGAGAAAACCTCGTTCGATTTCGCCCGCGCTTACTGGCACTGGTTCATGCTGGTGCGTCCCGCGCCGTTTCCGGAGACGCTGATCCGCGCGGACCCGGACCTCTATTTGAAGCAGACGATCGGCGCGCGCAGCGCGGGCCTCGCGCCGTTCACGACCGAAGCCTACGCCGACTATCTGCGCTGTCTGTCCGATCCCGCTACCGCGCATGGCATCTGCGAGGACTACCGCGCGAGCGTCACGATCGATCTCGAACACGACCGCGCGACGCTCGCCGCGCGTGAGCAGATCACGTGCGACTTTCTCGCACTATGGGGCGCGCAAGGCGTGATCGAGCAATGCTTCGAGCCCCTTGCGGAGTGGCGACCGTACGCACCGCAAGTCCAAGGCGAAGCACTGCCCTGCGGCCACTACATCCCGGAAGAAGCGCCGCAACTTTTCCTGGACCGCGTGCTGCCCTTTCTTGGCGCGTGACTCCAACACAAAGGAACCCCACATCACCATGTCGAAACGAACCCTCTACCAGAAGCTCGTCGAGTCACATCTCGTCTCGCGCATCGACGAACAAAACGTGCTGCTGTACGTCGATCTGCATCTGATGAACGAGTACACCAGCCCGCAGGCCTTCAGCGCGCTCGAAGCGCGTGGCCGCGCGGTGCGCAGGCCACGGCAGCAACTCGCCGTCGTCAGCCATATCATTCCGACTCACGCCGAAACGCCGCGCGTGATCCGCGACGCCAAATCGCTCGTGCTCGCGCAGAATCTCGGCCGCAACTGCGAACGCGCCGGCATCCGCCTGCTCGCTGCGAACGATCCGATGCAGGGCATCGAGCACATCGTCGCGCCCGAGATGGGACTCGTGCGGCCCGGCATGGTCGTGCTCTGCGGCGACAGCCACACGACCACGTACGGCGCATTGGGTGCGCTGGGCTTCGGCATCGGCACGTCCGAGGTCGAGCATGTGCTCGCGACGCAAACCCTCGTCTATCGGCTCGCGCAAACCATGCGCATCGTGATCGACGGCGCGTTGCCTTATGGCACGTCGTCGAAAGACGTCGTGATCTGGCTGCTCAGCCGGATCGGCGCACAAGGCGCGCGCGGCTATGCCGTCGAATTCGCGGGATCGACCATCGCTTCGCTATCCGCGGAAGCGCGCATGACCTTGTGCAACATGACCGTCGAAGCCGGCGCGCGCGCCGCGCTGATCGCACCCGACGCGACCACTTTCGACTATGTGCACGCGCATGCCAACACGCTCGACGAAACAGCGTGGCAAACCGCCCTCGACGACTGGCGCACCCTTCGCTCCGACGACGACGCGCACTTCGACGCCGAACACCGTTTCGACGCGCGCGACATCGCGCCGTTCGTCACGTGGGGCACGAGCCCCGACCAGGCCATCGCAATCGATGCACGCATCCCCGGCGAAGCCGAACAGCCTTCGCGGGAAGCCGCCGCGTCGCTGCGCCGCGCGCTCGACTACATGGGACTCGAAGCACAACAGCCGCTGGCCGGCACGCGGATCGACCGCGTCTTTATCGGCTCGTGCACGAATGGGCGTATCGAAGATCTGCGCAGCGTCGCGCAGATCGTTCGCGGCAAGCACGTCGCGCAAGGCGTGCGCGCGATGGTGGTGCCCGGCTCGGGCAGCGTGCGCCGCGCAGCCGAACAGGAAGGCATCGCGCAGACGCTGATCGACGCCGGCTTCGAATGGCGCGAGCCGGGCTGCTCGATGTGCCTCGCGATGAACGACGACATGCTCGACGAAGGCGAGCGCTGCGCATCGACGACGAACCGCAATTTCGAAGGACGCCAGGGACGCGGCGGCCGCACGCATCTGATGAGTCCCGCGATGGCAGCGGCAGCCGCGCTGACCGGCTGCATCACCGACGTCCGCACACTGGAGGCACACGCGCAATGAACCGCTTGACGATCATCGAAGGCACGGCAGCGCCGTTGCCCATCGACAACCTCGACACCGACCAGATCATGCCGAAGCAGTTCCTGCGCATCGTCGACAAGGCTGGTCTTGCAGATGGATTGCTGTACGACCTGCGCTTCGATGCGCAAGGCGTGCCTCGCACCAACTGCGTGCTCAATCAGCGCGCCTGGGACGGCGCGCGCATCCTGATCGGCGGAGCGAACTTCGGCTGCGGATCGAGCCGCGAGCATGCGGTGTGGGGCTTGCAGCAATACGGCTTTCAAGCCGTAATCGCGCCGAGTTTCGCGGAGATTTTCTACTCCAACGCGATGAACAACCGGCTGCTGCTCGTGCAACTCGAACGCGACGCAATCGATGCACTCGTGCAGGCTTCGACCCAAACGCCTGAATCGAAGCTGCGCATCGATCTCGAACGGCAAACCGTGACGGCTGCACACGGACAGACCTACACGTACCCGCTCGGCGCGCGCCATAAGCAAATGGTGATCGAAGGAATGGATACGATCGATCTGACGCTCGCGTCCCTGCCCGATATCGAAGCGTTCGAGCGCGCGCATTTCGCGCGGCGCGCATGGGCACAAGTCCTATGAAAGCCGCGCCGCCATCGCCATAGCGGCTTCGACAGCCGCACCACCCTTTCACGTTCAGACACGCCGATTCCCTTCCGACTGCAGAAGGGAACGGCCCCGCTTTGCCCCGAAAAACGGAGGAGACATGAAGCGCAAACCGTTCTACAAGGTTCTTTATGTACAAGTGCTGTTCGCCATCGCGGCGGGCGTGCTGCTCGGACACTTCGCGCCGCATGAAGCCGTCGCGCTGAAACCGCTCGGCGACATGTTCGTCAAACTGGTGCGGATGATCATCGGGCCGGTGATCTTCTGCACGGTCGTGACGGGCATCGCCGGCATGCAGGACATGAAGAAGGTCGGACGCGTCGGCGGCAAGGCGCTGCTGTATTTCGAGGCCGCGTCAACGCTCGCGCTCGCGATCGGTCTCGTTGCCGCACACGTGCTCAAGCCAGGCAGCGGCTTCAACGTCGATCCGGCGACACTCGATGCGAGCGCCGTATCGAGCTACGCGGCGCAGGCCGCGCATGGCGACGGCATCGTCGCGTTCGTCATGCACGCGATCCCCGAGACCTTCGCTGGCGCGATGACGCAAGGCGATATCCTGCCCGTGCTGGTGATCGCGATGCTGTTCGGCTCCGCGCTGGCCGTGCTGGGCGACAAGGCCGCGCCCGTGACCAACCTCGTCGAGACGCTGTCGAAAGCGTTCTTTCGCATCGTGCATATGATCACGAGCCTCGCGCCCATCGGCGCGTTCGGCGCGATGGCGTTCACGATCGGCCGCTACGGCATCGTCTCCCTGCTGCCGATGCTCAAGCTGATCGGCTCGTTCTATCTGACGGCGGCCCTGTTCGTCGCGATCGTGCTGGGCGTGATCGCCCGGCTGTGCGGCTTCAGCCTGTGGCGCTTCCTGGTGTATATCCGCGACGAGCTGCTGATCGTGCTCGGCACGTCGACGTCCGAGGCGGCGCTGCCTCAGCTGATGGAAAAGCTCGAACGGCTTGGCTGCCCGCGCGGCGTGGTCGGGCTCGTCGTGCCGACGGGTTACTCGTTCAATCTTGACGGCACGAACATCTATATGACGCTCGCCGTGCTGTTTCTCGCGCAGGCGACCAACACGCACCTGACCGTCACGCAGGAAATCACGCTGCTGCTGGTGACGATGCTGACATCGAAAGGATCGACGGGCGTGACGGGCGCGGGCTTCATCACGCTGGCCGCGAGTCTGTCCGTCGTGCCGACCGTGCCCGTCGCGGCGATGGTGCTGATACTCGGCATCGACCGCTTCATGTCCGAGTGCCGCGCGCTGACGAATATCGTTGGCAACGGTGTGGCGACAATCGTCGTGTCTGCGCGGGAAGGCGGTCTGGATCGCGACGCGCTTGCCGCCGCGCTCGGACGCCGCGCTGACGCCCACGTTGACCCACACTTCGGGACATCGGCCGCAGCGCAGAGCACCGATATCGAAAAAGCATAACCTCGCGTTTTTCCTCATCACACAAATACTGCGCAATGTGCGCTACATCGCATCCGGCCGGGTCGATTGCTGGCAACTTTATTCACATCATGTTGATCGTGCGGACGACGCGATGCGCGTCCGCTACTCGGGGTCGTCCCTGGTAAAGGCGTGCAGCATGGGTGTATGTCAGGTTCCGGCGGGAGGCTGATTCGCATGCGGTCAGCACCGGACACGCGTACAGAGTTGTGTTTGCCGTGTATGACCACCAGCGAGGTAACAACCATGAGAATCAGCACATTGCTCGGGTCTGCGGCGTTGACCGTGGCCTTCGGGCCAGCCCTTCTGTCCGCCGCTGCGTGGGCTGACGGGCCGCGGTCAGCCTATGACAATGGCGGCGCAAACGAGGCTTCGCTCGATCCAGGCGAAGAGCAGATGACAGCCGACGAGGAAAACAAGGCACGCCTGAAGGATCTGAGCGACGCCTATCACAGCGGCTACAACGCCCGCGCGAAGGAGGATGCCGACACTTACGCTTCGTTGCGCGAGCAGTTGAAGCGCACGTCGAAGGCCAACGTGCAGCAACCGCCGCCGTTGCCGTCCGACATGCCCGCCGACGACAACGCGCAGGTGCGGCGCGTTAATCAGCCGCGCGTCGCGCAACGGCAGTTGCAGGCGCAAGCAGCTTACGACGATGACGATGCCGCGCCCCTGCAATATGCCCCCGCGCCGCCGCCCCGTCCGCGCTACCGGCCCGCGCCTGTCGTCTATACGCAGCCGCCGATGTACGAGGGCCCTTCGCCGGAAGAGATGCAAACGGTGGTGTTCCAGCCGTATCAGCCGCCGCCCGTGCAGTACGTGCCTGTCTACCACCAGCCTGTCTACGTGAGCCAGCCGGTCATGCCGATGCAGTATGCGGCGCAGGTGCCGGCGTACCGCCCCGGGTATTACGGCTACCGCGGTTACGGCTGGTAGTACGAAGCAGAGTGTGTTGTCTGCATGCCGCGCCTTCGCAAGAAGGTGCGGCATGCGCACGTCCATGCGCAGCGCCCCTATCCATCACCAGCCAAACTTCGCCTCGACGCCCACATAGTCCGCATTACGCGCACCCAACGCGCGTATCGAATCGCCGACTTCGAAGTGCACCGCTTCCAGGGCGAGCGCGACATTCGAACTAACGAGCCAGTCGGCGCGAACCTGCGCGTACATGCCCGTCCAGCGCGTGCCCTTGCCTGCCGTGCCCGGCACCACGGCCGAACCCTGGCCGTAGACGGCATCGGCTGTCGTCGCGCGCCACTGGAAGCCTAGCGCCGTCAACAGCGTGACCTTCGGCGTCACCTTGAAGGTGATCGACGGCTTCACGTGGATCAGGTTGCTATAACCCGTGTAGCCCGCCAGCGTGAAGTAGTAGCCGTTGGGGAACAGCGGGTTGAAGGTTCCGACGCGTCCGTCACCCGGATGCCGGTCGCCCGATGCGCCGTCCACCTGCAAGCCGAGCCGCGGCGAGCCCGCCACGGTTGCAAACGTATAGCCGCTCAGCACGCCGAACGCCCACGCGCCGATCGTATCGTTACCGACGTGGCCCGTCTGCAGCATCGTTTCCGCGTCCCAGTCGAACGGCGCGACCTTGCCCGCGTAGCGCACGTCGAACACGTCGCGATGTTCGGTGCCCGTGGCATCGATAAAGTGCGCGTTGTCGCGGTTGTAGCGCGACCAGTACGCGGACAGATCGCCCGGCCCTGTGTTTGCGCGCTCGACGCGTACGCCGCTGAACGTCAGATGCCGATTCGACACGTCGTCGAAAGCCGTGACGTCACGGTACTGCACCGGCTGCGTCAGGTAGCCGATGAAGCGCCATTTGTCGATCTCATAGTCGGCCCACAGCGCGTCATATGCCTGGCGCACGTTCGGGCCGTCGCGCACCGACACGAAGCGCTGCAAGTCGAACGCCATCTCCTGGCGGCCGACGCGCGCCTTGAACGTTCCGCCGCCTACGCCATAGACGAACGCGACGAACGCCTGCTCGATATCGAGCGGATTCTTGTCGACGGGTGTGACGGAATCCTTGCCGAAGGGACGTGCGTCTTCGAGCTGAAAGAACGCCTGCACATGCTCGCCGATGTGGGCGTCGGCATGCACCTGCGCGCGCTGGATCACGTAGCTGTCGGGCCGCGCGCTGCCGAGACCGAACAGCGGCGTGTTGTTCAACTCGAAGCGCTCGCGCAGGGTCGCGCCTAGCGACAGATATGTCGACGGGTCACCGCCGAGGGGTATGTACTTCAGCGCATCGAACGGCTCGCGCGGCACGCACGGCAATGCCAGAACCGACCAGTCCTCCTGCCAGCGGTTGAACGACAGCGGCGACGGCCGCTTCGCGGTGCATTGCGATGCGTCGGCTGCGCTTGTTTCCGCCGTGCCTGTCTCTGCCGTGTCGGCGGCGAGCGCGTTCGCGCCGTCCGCCAGACTGCACACAGCGAGCGCCGCGCAAGCGGCGGCTCTCTTCGCGCTTTTGATTGAACGACGCACCGTCACTTCTTCGCGTCGTGAATCTCGGCGACGTAGCCGCCAGGAAATTCGACCATCGCGCTGCGCCCTTCGACCGTGCTGCTCGCGGGCGACAGCACCTTCACGCCAACGCCTTGCGCCTTTGTGAGCGTCGCGTCGAGATCGGCGACCTGATAGCCCGTCGTCTCGCGGCCATACGGATACGGCAGCTTGCCGTCCGTCACGAACACGAGCATGTTGCCGAAGCCCGACGCGATACGCACGCGCCGGATCGTGTCTCCGGGCCGGCCGATTTCGCTGCCATCTGCACGGCGGTTATCGGAGACGACCTTGCCATGCGAGAAGCGCACGAAACGCTTGACGAAGTTGTCGGCCGCCTGCACGGACACGTAGACGCGATTGTCGGGCACCGTTTCGAGCAGACCATACGAAGGCGCCTTCGTGTGCCAGTAGAGCTGCATGTAAAGACCGCCCGGCCACTGGATGACAGCATCCTTGCCAATCGGGTCGTCGAACGTATCGACGATCACATCGGCGCCCGCTGCGCGCGCGGCGCGCACGGCCTTGTCGATATCGGTGACGAGATAGCCGGTGCGCTCGCTGCCGAACGGATACGGAACCGGCGTCTGGAACGCGAACACCGACAACATGCCGACAGGCGTCTGCACATATTGCGAGGCCGTCTTGCTCGGCGTCGGCGTGACCGTGAACACGGCGCGCGGCGAAGCCTTGCCGCCGAACGTCGCGACGAAGCTGTCGACGAATGCGTCGATGTCCTGGTTCGACACGTAGACGTGCGTTGTGTCGTACTGCGGCCCGACGGACACGACGGGCGCGCCCTTGCCCACGTTCTGATGGTCGGCTTCCGCGAAGGCGGGCGAACCGGCCAGCGTCACGCCGAGCGCCGCAATCGACACGACAGCCGCGCGCAACAATCGATACATCTTGACGGTACTCATGAAAACACTCCTTGCTGGTAATGGTTGCCGCCGCGTCTCGTCTTGACGCGCGGCGCGATCAGGTTTGCGCCGGCGCTGCGCCCGTGCTTCTCGACAGCGCGGCGAGCACGCACAACGCGGCGAGCGGCAACAGCAGCGCCCAGAACGACGCGAGCAGATACCCGGCCGCACCCGCGCCCGCGCCAATCGCAAAACCGGCGACGGGCGGCAACGTGCGCCACAGGCGACTGCGCGCCGCCTGCCGCGCTTTCGCGTCAGCGGGTGAAAACAGCAGATCGAACACGTCGATCACGGCTTGCGTGACGTTGCCCGTCATCACCGTGTTCGCGACGACTGAGCGTGCGGTCAGGCGGCCATGCGCGTTCTGCACGCCCATCGCTGCCGCGCCGAGCAGGCCGCAGGCAATCGTCAGCGGCGCGTCGGAATCGGTGATGGGCGCGGCCAGCACGCCCGCTGCCATGAAGCCCGTCAGCAGTGCCGCCTGCAGCACGTACAGTGCGCAGGCGCGCACGCCATGTCCGCGCGCAAGCAACTGGTTGTCGAGCACACGCGCGACCACGATGCCCGCGACGAACGCGGGAAACGCGAGCCACTTGATCAGCAGCCCCGTTCCCGCGCCCGCGAGGCCCGAGCCAATCAGAATGAAATTGCCCGTGACGTGCGCGGTGAAAAGGCCAAACAGCGCGACGAAGCCGAGCGTGTCGACATAGCCCGCGATGGTCGCAAGCCAGGTGTCCTCGCCGGGTACGTGATCGAGTTGCGCTGCAAGTTGCGCCTCCGCGCCCGTGCTCACTGGTCCTTGCTGCATGACGGAGTCGGCTTGTTGCTGGCGACGGAGGGCACGCTTTGCGTTTGCGCGTCGGGCGTGCGTATCTGCGCCTGCACGAACGGAATCGCATGCTCGCCGATCACGATGCCGAGCAGTCCCGCGAGCGCGATCAGCGGCGGCGCGGGCGACTGCACGCGCACGAGGTAATACAGCAGGCCGACCACGAGGCCAGCGCCCAAAGAAATCAGGTATGACATGGTTTGCTCCTTCGTTGCGTCACTCGTCCGCCCGCGGCGAGCCGAGAATCAGCGCGGGCAGCGATGCGTGCGCGGCCTCAGTGGCTGCAATCGCAAGCGGCGTGTGCGGAATGCACACGCCTGCGACTTCCACGGGCCGCGTCGCGCGTTCATTCGACACGATCGATTCCATCGCCTGCGCTCACGCCTGTCGTTGCCCCGACGCATGCGGCCGCAGCGTAAGCCGGTAACGACCCGCGCCGCCGATCGCAATGGTGCCGAACAGGATCAGCAGCATCCACGCGAACTGCCCCTGATCCAGCGTCCATTCGCGATGCACGAGGCCGAGCGCAATCACGCTGACCAGCATGATCGGCAGCGCGGCGAGCCGCGTCGCGATGCCCGCGATCATCAGCAGCGGACACACGACTTCCGCGAAGATCGCAAAGGCCAGCGTCAGCGTCTTGCCGAAATGCAACGGGTCTTCGATCGCGTCGAGCTGGCTCGCGTAGTGGAGTGCCTTCGGCAGTCCATGCACGAGCAGCACGAGCACGCTCGCGGTGACGCGCAGAAACAGCAGCGCGGCGTCGGGTGCGGAAAAGCGGTTCATTGCGTGCGTGCACCTCAGAATGCAAAGCAGCTGCAACCGAGCGCGCCCCAGAACGAGTTCGCGTCGCCCGCAGGCACGTTGCTGCGCCAGGCCCATCCATGCGCGTGACGATGCACGCCGCACAGGTTCACGCACGCGTCGTTGCACGATCGCTGCAGCGGCGCAGCGGCGGGACGGTAGCGCGCGTAGCCGCCATACTCCGCGACGGGCGACCACGTCGGGCTGACGGGCAGCGCAGGCGGAGCAAACGTTTCGAACTCGTCGGCGGCATAGACGACGCGGCCGTTGACGACCGTCAGCACCGAGGTCAGATGCTTGATCGCGTCTTCATCGACGGTGAAGTAGTCATCCGACAGCACTGCGAAATCCGCGAGCTGGCCCGGCACGAGTGCGCCCTTGCGCGTCTCGTCGTTCGAGAACCACGCGCTGCCGACCGTATAGCGGCGCAGCGCTTCCATGCGGTCGAGCCGGTCTTGCGCCGCGTACATCGGCGTGCCGCCCACCGTGCGTCCCGACACCAGCCAGAACAGCGACACGAACGGATTGAAGCTCGCGACGCGCGTCGCGTCCGTGCCCGCGCCGACGGGCAGCCCCGCAGCCAGCATCTGCCGCACGGGCGGCGTGCGCGCAGCCGCTTCCGCGCCATAACGCGCAATGAAGTACTCGCCCTGATAGGCCATCCGGTGCTGGACCGCGATGCCGCCGCCAAGCGCGGCAATCCGCTCGATATTGCGCTGTGAAATCGTCTCGCAGTGGTCGAAGAACCAGCGCAGGCCCGCGAACGGCGTGTCCTGATTGACGCGCTCGAACACATTGAGAAAGCGTTCGATCGATTCGTCGTAAGTCGCATGCAGCCGGAACGGCCAGCGGTTCTGCACGAGCAGGCGCACGACGGCTTCGAGTTCGCTTTCCATCGCGCCCGGCAGATCGGGGCGCGGTTCCAGGAAGTCTTCGAAGTCGGCGGCGGAGAACACCAGCATTTCGCCCGCGCCGTTCACCTTCAGGAAATCGTCGCCGTCGCCGGGTTTCGTGACCTTGACCCACTTCGCGAAGTCTTCGATTTCCTTCTTCGCGTTCTGCGTGAAGAGGTTGTACGCGATACGCACCGTCAGCTCGTTGCGCTTCGCGAGTTCCATGATGACGGCGTAGTCGTCGGGATACGCCTGATAGCCGCCGCCCGCATCGATCGCGCTCGTCACGCCGAGGCGGTTCAGCTCGCGCATGAACTGGCGCGACGAGTTCATCTGGTCATCGAGCGGCAGCTTCGGACCTTTTGCGAGCGTCGCGTACAGCAGGCCCGCATTCGGGCGCGCGATCAGCATGCCCGTCGGATTGCCGCGCCGGTCGCGCTGGATTTCGCCGCCCGGCGGATTCGGCGTATCGCGGTCGTAGCCGACGGCGCGCAGCGCCGCTGCGTTCAGCAGCGCGCTGTCGTAGAGATGCAGGATGAAGACGGGCGTATCCGGTGCAATCGCGTTGATCTCTTCGAGCGTCGGGCCGCGCTTCTCCGCAAACTGAAATTCGTTCCATCCGCCGACCACGCGCACCCATTGCGGCGCCGGCGTACGCGCAACCTGCGCGCGCAACATCTCGAGCGCATCGCGCAGCGACGGCACGCCATCCCAGCGCAACTCGAGATTGAAATTGAGGCCGCCGCGAATCACGTGAAGGTGCGAATCGTTGAGACCGGGAATGACCGTGCGGCCCTTCAGGTCGATGCGGCGCGTCGAATCGTTCGCCCATTGCATCATGTCGTGATCGTTGCCGCTCGCGACGATCTCGCCTTTCGCGACGGCGAGCGCCGTCACGAACGAACGCTTGTCGTCCTGCGTCGCTATCTTGCCGTTGTAGATCACCAGGTCCGCAATGCGGGCGGGCTGAATGGGTGCGGTCATCGTCGCTCTCCGTGAATCGTGGTCAGGCGCAATTCGCACGCGACGTCAGTGACGCCGCGCGCGAATCAAAACAGAAAAATGCTAGAGGCAATAAAGCCCGATCAGCCCAAATCAGCCTGCCTCGCTCGCGTGCTCGCCGAGAATCTGCTTCGCGTAGCGCACGCCGATGCCGTATGCGCTGTGCGCCTTGAAGATGTCCATGCAGCCTTCGTACGTTTCACCGCGCGCCCAGTCGCGTTGCAGTTCGCACATGAATTGCAGCGAGTTCATCGGCACGGCGCCCGCCTGGACGATGCGTTGCACCGCGCGCTCGTGCGCTTCTTCCGTGATGTCACCGCATGCGTCCGTCGGCACGTAGATTTCGAAGCCTTCGTTCAACATCTGGATGGTCGGGAAGGTCACGCACACTTCCGTCCACAGGCCCGCGATCACGATCTTCTTGCGGCCCGTTGCCTTGATGGCGTCACGGAAGCCCTTGTCTTCCCACGAGTTCATCGACGTGCGGTCGATCGGCTTGATCTCCGGAAACACCGCTTGCACTTCGGGCAGCAGATGGCCGCTGAACGAGTCGGCGGCGATCGTCGTCAGGATGGTCGGCACGTTGAAGAGCTTCGCGGCCTTCGCGAGGATCTGGACGTTGTGCAGGACGGTTGTGCGCTCGTGCGAGTGCGTGCCGAAGAACATCTGCGGCTGATGGTCGATAAGCGCGAGCGCGCACGTGTCGGGCGTCAACAGTTCATGTGCCATGAGTAGCTCCATTTCGCAGGCATGCGAGAGACCCGCACGGTTGCCTGAAGGCAGCCGTGCTAGCGTCCGGTTAGTGGATGAATCCAGTCGACGTTGCATCGGCTATGCGGATGCAAACGGTTTCCCCCCGCGGCTTAGGCGCGAGTTTCACAATGCCGTGCGGGCATTTCGACTTGCGAGAAGATTAGTGACGGGCGGACTTAAAGTCCTGATGCGCGCCTTAAACGTTATTAAGCAACGTTATTAAGTGACATCAATAAGTGACATTAATAAGTGACGTTATTAAGCGCGAGACTGAACGGAAGCAACACGCAGCGATGCGCGCGCGGCCGACGCATCGCGCGCAACGGTACGTTCGACGCCGTTGCGCTGTTCCCAGTCGAGCGATGTCGCGAACCAGCGTTGCGCGTCGTCGTGACGACCGAGCTTGCACAGGACGTCGCCCTTGATTCTGCACAGCTCGGCGTAGTACCAGCGCTCGCCATTGTCGTCGGCGTGGCGCAGTGCGTCTTCAATGATGGTGAGTGCTTTCTTGTCACGCGACGCCTTCATCAGCGCGACAGCGAGCTGCCCCTGCAACGGCGAAAGCTGCGCGAGATAGCCCGTTGCGCGCAGCGTGGAGATCGCGCTCGTCAACAGCTCTATCGAATCAGCTCCCGGCGTTTCGAGTGTCGCGAGCCATGCGTCGTAGCACGCGCAGCATGCGCTCCAGATCGTGAAGCCAAAACGCGTCGACAGTTCATGTAGCACGTCGATGCCATGACGCGCGGCCGCGAGATCGCCATTCAGCAGCGCAATCGGCACGAGCGCTTCGACGAGCACATAGCAGATGACGATTTCATGGTCGTACTGCGCGGCCGAATCGAAGCAGCAAGCGGCGAGATCGTACGCCCCGCCGCGCTCGCCTTGCACCCACCGCACGCGCGCCAGCGTCGCGCGCGCGGCGATGCCATGATCGACGCGAAAGCCCGGCGTGTGCCAACGGCTCAGCGGCTTTTCTTCGTACGCTTCGATCATCCGCTCGAGCAGTTCGCGTGCGCGCGGCTGGTCGCCCGCATAGTGCAGCGCGATCCCTTCGACGCGCCCCGACAGCACGACAAGCGTTGCATCGCCGTTGCTACGCGCGTGATCGCCAAAACGGCGCGCGAGCATCAGCGCATCGCGCGCGCGTCCGCTGTACTGATGCCAGTTCCACACGCCCCAGCGCGCCCGCGATGCATAGTCGGCATGACCGGCCTGCATCGCCTCGTTCAGCACGAGCGTCCATGCTTCGCGCGTTTCCGTCAGCGGACCTTCCGTATAAACGAGCGCGGCGGAGAGCGCCGACATGAGCCGCAAGTGTGCTTCGACAGCGACGCTGCCACCTTCTTGTGCATCAGAAGGAACGAAGTGCAGCGCGGCGCGCGCACGGCTGCAACATTCTTCGACCAGCGACAGCTCATATAGATAAGGCACGGTGACAGCCGCGAGCGCAATGCCCGTCGCGTGATCGCCACGTTCGCCCAGTGTCCAGTCGAGCGCGGTTCGCAGGTTGCCGAGCTCGCGCGTGAACTCGCCAAGCCATTCGACGACGGGCCGTTCGTCCCAGCGCTTCTGCGCCGTTTCGAGCATCTGCAGAAACAGCACCGCATGCGCGCCCGCTGCGCGGATGCGCTCGCCATTGTCGTCGAGTTGCTGCAAAGCGTAGGCGCGCGTCGATTCGAGCAAACGGTAGCGATACGACGAGCCTTCGAAATCCGTCGTCAGCAACGAGCGCGATACGAGACCGCTCACGGCATCGAGCGCTTCCATGCGCGTGAGCCCCGCGTGCTCCGCCATCGCGCAAGCGGCGTCGAGCGTGAAGCCGTTGACGAACATGCCGAGCCAGCGCAGCAACTTCTGTTCGTCGCAGCTCAACAGACGGTAGCTCCAGTCGAGCGTCGCCTTGAGCGTCTGATGGCGCGGCAAGGCCGTGCGCCGGCCGCCCGTGAGGATGCGGAAGCGGTCGTCGAGATGCTCGGCCAGCAGGCCGATGCCCAGCAACGCCGCGCGCGACGCAGCCAGTTCGAGCGCGAGCGGAATGCCGTCGAGCCGGCGGCACACTTCACCCGTCAGACGAATGCTGGTTTCGTCGAGCGAAAAGTGCGCGCCATCGGCTTGCGCGCGTGCCAGAAAGAAACGCACGGCGGCCGTGCGCAACACATCGGTGCCGGGATCGTCCGGCGTCGGCACGGACAGCGGCGGCACCTGATAGACGATTTCGTCGCGCACGCGCAAGGCTTCGCGGCTCGTCGCCAGCACGCGCATGCGGCTGCCCGCGCCCGTCAGGGACTCCGCGATGGCGGCCACGATCTCCAGCACCTGCTCGCAGTTGTCGAGCACCACCAGCGCATCGCGGTCGCGCCATTCGGCAGCGATCTGCGCAAGCGCGGTGCGGCTCGCGGAAAGCCGGCTGCCCATCGCGAACGCGAGCGCGTCGAGCGCCGACGGCGCATCGCTCACGGCCGCGAGCGGCACGAACACGACGCCATCGGCGAACGCGTGCTGGATCGCATGCGCGACTTCGACCGCGAGGCGCGTCTTGCCGATGCCGCCTGTGCCTACGAGCGTCACGGCCTGATGCGCGCGCAGTGCGGCCGCCACGCCGTCGAGCGCGTCCTGCCGGCCAATCAGCTCCGGCATGCGGGCGGGCAAAGGCTGACGTGAAGGTCGCGCGGCGTCAGCGCCGACTGATGCATCCTCTTGCGCGGTGGACGGCACATTGGCGCCGTCGCGCGCGTCGACGTCGTCATGCATGACCAGACGGTAGCCACGGCCGGGCACCGTGCGCAGACGCTCGCGCTCGTCGCCGAACGCACGGCGCAGCGCGGAGATATGAACCTGCAGATTGTTCTTTTCGACGACCGTGGTCGGCCAGACGACGCGCATGATCTCGTCTTTCGATACGAGTTCGCCGTCGGCGGCGATCAGCAACGCGAGTATGTCGAACGCGCGGCTGCCGATCGGGACCTTCTGCCCATCGAGACGCACTTCGCGATGATCAAGTGAAATCTCGAGTTGACCGATCTTGATCGTCATCATCTGAAGAGGTGATGTTGAGGACTGTGGAACTCACAACGGCCGTTACGCAACGTTGAAAGACTCACACTATACGATGCCATATCGACATGAGCTGTGACGATTGCAGCCATGACGGCACGAAACGACCAACGGGACCGACTGCAAAGCAGTGTACAACGAACAAAAGCCGCCCGGCATGCCTGACGGGCGGCGTTCTCGATGCTTTGCTTCATGCACGCCGATGAGCGCGCCGCGAATGCCCGGATGGTTACTGCTTCAGGAACGACAGCAGGTCGGCATTCACCTGCTCGACATGCGTGCTGCACATGCCGTGCGGCGCGCCTGCATAGACCTTCAGCGTCGCGTTCTTCACGAGCTTCGACGCCAGCTTCGCCGAAGCGTCGATGGGCACGATCTGATCGTCGTCGCCATGCAGGAAGAGCGTGGGCACGTCGATCTTCTTCAGGTCATCCGTATAGTCGACTTCGGAGAACTGCCTGATGCACTCGTACTGGCCTTTGATCGAACCTGCCATGCCCTGACGCCAGAAGTCCTGGATCAGCCCTTGCGAGACCTGCGCGTCGGGACGGTTGAACCCGTAGAACGGCGTCGCGAGATCGAGGTAGAACTGCGAGCGGTTGGCGGCGACGCCCGCGCGAATGCCGTCGAACACGGACATCGGCAGACCGCCCGGATTGTCCGCCGTCTTCAGCATCAGCGGCGGCACGGCGCCGATCAGCACGGCCTTCGCGACACGCTTCGAGCCATGACGGCCAATGTAATGCGCGACTTCGCCGCCACCCGTCGAATGGCCGACCAGCATCGCGTTCGTCACGTCGAGCGCATCGAGCACGGCGGCGAGATCGTCGGCGTAGGTGTCCATGTCGTTGCCGCCCGAAGCCTGGCCTGAACGGCCATGTCCGCGACGGTCGTGTGCGATCACGCGATAGCCCTGGTTCACGAGGAACAGCATCTGCGGGTCCCACGCATCGGCGGACAGCGGCCAGCCGTGCGAGAACACGACGGGCGTGCCCGTGCCCCAGTCCTTGAAGAAGATGTCCGTGCCGTCCTTCGCCTTCACGAAGTTGTCACGCTGATTGTGCGCGCTCATTCATTGTTCTCCGTCGTTGCGTCGCATCGCGCACGCTGGCGCGGCGCGGGTCTGGTGTCAGAAGAGACGGAGCTTAGCGAGGTCCGCAGTCAAAGTCCTTATGCGCGGCTTAAACGTCCTGAACGGAACCTTGCGCGCTTGATGGAATGAATGCTTCAGCAGGCGCGCGTCGCACTCGCGAGCACGCGTCTGCGGAGATTAATAAATTTTCAGGCGGATTCAAACCCGGGTGATCGTGCTCGTCAAACGCCGTTGGCCATCGCTGGCTGGCCGCTGTCGGCATCGAGTGACGGACGCGTGTCATGCGTCAGATGCAGAAGCACGGCAAGCCGTCTGATATCGGGCGCGCTCGATTGCAGGTCGACGCGCTTCGACACGTCGGCCAGCAGCGATGCCGCCCGCGCCGTCTCGCCGCGTTCGAGCAGATGGTCCGCGAAGTTCAGCACGGCGCGCAGTTCGAGCATCGGCGCATGCTGCTCTCTGGCCGTCTGCATCGCGTCGAGCAGATGGCGGCGTGCTTCCGTTTCGAACTCGTCGGCCATCGACGCCCGCCCGTTCGACTGGATCACGCGCGATTGCTCCAGCGTCGTCACGCCCATCACGCGCTGCAGTTCAGCGATGAAGAAATGCTCGCCATGCGCGTTGCAGAACTCGAGCGCCTCCTCGAGCTTGAGGCGCGCTTCGGCGATGCGCCCCGTTCTCGCCATCGCTTCCGCGCAAATGGCGATCACGGGCGTCAGCACTCGCCGGAAGCCGCACGACAACAACCGTTGCAGCGCGGGTTCGAGCTTTGCCAGGCCGGCGTGCGGGTGTCCCTGCAGAATGTCGAGGTGTCCCGCGTGGCACTCGCCGTACGCCTGCCATATCTCGAAGCGATTCAACGCGACCTGCGATCGCAGCACTGCGAGATAGCGCGCTGCCATTTCGAGCTCGCCGCATTGCAGCGCCAACGGCACGGCAGCGACGGCGAGCACGTGACTCAGCGAAGGCTCCAGCATGTCAGGCCGGATCGAATTGACGACGTTCTCGACCAGTTGCATCGCCCGCTCGGGATGCCCCTGCATCCACACGATCCGCGCAAGCGTGCCGTTGCCGAACGTGAACGGATCGACGGCAACGCCAAGGCTGCCGGGCGCGATCGGCCCGAGTTCGGTCAGCGCGGCGATCGCCCGCTCCAGCCGCACGCGCGCCTGTTCGTGCTCACCAAAGCAATGCAGCGACACGGCGATCATCTCTGCCGCGAGAATCTGCTGCCATGGCGTGCCGCAGCGTTCGGCAAAGGCCTGGAAGCGCGTCGCGAAGCGGAACGACGCGTGAATGTCGGACGATGCGAGCATCGAGTTCCATGCGCCCCACAGCGCGCGCGCCTCGAACGCATCGTCGCGTGCCTGGCGCGCGAGCACCAGCACGCGCTTCCACAACGGGCCCGCCTCGCGCACCGCGCCGCCCGTGTGCAGCAAGGTCGACGCATACGCGGAACACAGGCGCATTTCACACAGCGTATCGACGGAACCGGGCGGCAGTGCATCGAGCGCGGCCAGCGCGCGGCCCGAACGTTCATAGCATTCGTGCAGCAGCGGACCTTGCAGCAGCGTCCCCACCAGCGAGCCCGCCAGCGCGACGCCGAGCGCGGGATTGCCGCCCGGCGAGAAAGCCCATTCGAACGCGGCGCGCGCGTCGTCGAGCGCAAGACGCGGCTCGGTGTTAGCGAGGCCCTGCGCAGCACCGCTGACCGACACCTTGCCGTGCTCGATCCGCTCCTGCAGATAGTGCATGTGACGGGTCGCGATGCGCTGCAGCTCGCCCTCATCGCGCAGCTTCTCCATCGCGTACGCACGCGTCGATTCCGTCAGCCGGTATTGCGCAATGGCGCCGCGGAACTCGACGCTCAACAGCGACTTGGCGGCCAGTTCGCTCAGGCTCGAAATGACGGAGGCGATCGGCATGTCCGGCTCGGTCGCGACTGTGCAGACCGCGTCGAACGTGAAGGCGCCGGCGAAGAAACCGAGCCGCCTGAACAACATACGCGAAGTCGTGTCGAGCAGCGCGTAGCTCCAGTCGAAGGTCGCGCGCAAGGTCTGATGGCGCGGCAGCGCGGAACGCAGCCCGCCCGTCAGCAGGTTCAGGCGGTCGTCCAGACGCGAGGCCACGCCTTCGACGCCGAGCGTCGCCACGCGCGCGGCAGCCAGTTCAATGGCAAGCGGCAAACCTTCCAGCCGCCGGCAGATTTCGCCGACCAGACGGACCGCGTTTTCATCGGCGCCGCATTCGGGCGCAACCGATTTCGCGCGCTTCAGGAACAGTTCGACGGCCGAATGCGCGAGGATCGCGTCGGTGGATGCACCGCTCGCGGGCACTGTCAGCGGTTCGACGCGAAACACGGACTCGGCCCAGATATGCAGCGGCTCGCGGCTCGTCACGAGCACGCGCAGCGCCGGATTGCGCGCGGCCAGTGCTTCGACGAGACTCGCGACCACGTCGATCACGTGCTCGGCGTTGTCGAGCACGAGCACACACGGCGCGGCGGCGATCACGTCGGCGAGACTTTCCTGCGTCAGGTATTCATCGGATGCATCAATCCGCAATGCGCCCGCCAGCGCCTTGAGCACGGTGTCGCGCGTCGAGGCTTTGGCCAGTTCGACGAAGCACACCGGCTCGTTGACATGGTCGCCCACGGGTTCGCGCATGGCCCGCGCGACATGGACGGCCAGACACGTCTTGCCGATACCGCCCGCACCGACCAGCGTGACGACGGACGCATGGCCAAGCCGCTCGACGATCTGCGCGACCTCGCCCTGACGCCCAACCAGCGTCGTGGCGCAGGCAGGCAGCCCGCCGCCATTCGCGAGCGGTCCGCCCTGCCGTTCCGGCGCGCGCGCGTGACGGTTCTCCGACACGAGCAGATAGCCGCGCCCCGGCACAGTCTTGATGAGTTCGCGGTCCGCGCCGAACAGCTTGCGCAACGCGGCGATATGCACCTGCAGCCGGTTCTCCTCGACGATCGAGCCGGGCCACACGGCATCCATGATGGCGTCCTTCGACACGATGCCGCCGTCCGCGCGATACAGCACCACGAGAATGTCAAAGGCACGTGCGCCGATCCGCACCGAGCGGCCGTGCTGACGAATCTCTCGCTGTTCGAAGTTGACGAGCAATGTGCCAATCTGAATCATGGCCGCCTCCAGGAAACGCTGTGCGCGGGTTCGATTGAACGATGGGGTGCACCTGGTTGAAGGTCGAAGATCGGGTGCGTCAAGTTTTCGCTATGTGCGTGGGTATTGCGTAGTTATCGCGTGGTTGTCGGCTTGCGCGCATCGCGCCGCGACGTTGCTCAAAGATTGGGCTGTGTCGATCACGCAAAGGACTGGCTGAAAGAGGATATACGTCCGAATTGTAAACAGGCTGTAACGGCGTGTCTTGAATAATAGTGACCTGATATGAATTTGTGCGGTCTTTTTTACCGTTATGAGGATCACATCACATCCTGGCGCATAGGCAGCAAGTCAAGGCCCGAACGGCGGCAAATTCCGCCAGAATACGGCCCCTCTTGAATCAAATGAATCAACCTGCGATAAAACATAAACGCGGCCAGCCTGTTTTGAATATTTATCGCCAGTCGCTTCCGTGTAAACTGGCCGGATTATGTTTCGCGCGCAATGCATGAATTGAGGACGTTGCTCATGTCGACTTACGCACATCCCGCAGCAGCCGCGCCACCCAAGCCGAAGGACGCGCTCGGGTGCGTGTCGAGCAAATTACGCAAGGACATTGAATTAGATATTGGCGACATCCGTTTCTATCGCAAGTGCATGGATGAAGCGCATCTGGATCGCGTCGCCATGCCGGCATGCGACCGGGGCTTTCTGGTCGGCATATCGCTGAACAGCGGGCATCGGCGGAATATTTTTAACGGTGAGCGACTCATCGCGAAACGGTTTGAAGCGGATTCGATTTATATCCGCGATTTCTCAGAAGATTATCGCGCTGATCTATATGGGAATTTCGACTTCGTGCTGGTCGAATTATCGCGTGCATTCTTCACACGACTCAGCGACGAACTCGGCGGGCCCGGCATCGACGGGCTGACCTGCGCGGTCGAACAGAAAGACCCTGTGCTCGGTCATCTCGCGCGTGCGCTGGACAGCAATCTCGCCCACTACGGCGCCATCGATTCGCTGTTCGCCGAGCAGATGGGCGTGATCGTCGGCACGCACCTCGCGCAGCGCTACGGCAATCTGCGCGATCGCCGGCCGCGCGCGAAAGGCGCGCTGTCTCACGTGCATGAAGCGCGTGCCAAAGAATTACTGATCGAGCGGTCGCGGCAAGGCGCGTCCATCGCCGATGTCGCCAGCGAATGCAACCTGTCGCGCGGCTATTTCATCCGGGCGTTTTCCCGCGCCACCGGGCGCACGCCGCATCAATGGCTGCTCGAACAACGCATCGGCGAAGCGCGGCAACTGATCGAAGCCACCGAGCTGACGCTGACGGAAATCGCGAGCTTCTGCGGCTTCGCGGACCAGAGCCATCTGAACCGCCTGTTCCTGAAGGCGACGGGCACGTCGCCGGGCGCCTGGCGGCGCGCAGCCGGGCGTTAGATCGCCGCCCTTAAGGAAGGCACTTAAGACGGCACCCGCTTGCCGGGCAGCAACGTGACGGTGCATGTCATGCCCGCCGCGAGGTGCATCCCCGCCGGCACGCTGTCGAGATGCACGCGCACGGGCACCCGCTGCGCAAGCCGCACCCATGTGAAGATCGGGTTCACATTGGCCAGCAGGTCGTTGCCGCTGGTCGGATTGTCGCGGTCGGCGATGCCGCTCGACAGGCTGTCCACGTGCCCCTGAATGTCGACGCCGCCCGACAGCAAGCGCACCACGGCGCGGTCGCCGACATGCACGCGCGGAATCTTGGTTTCCTCGAAATAGCCGTAGACCCAGAACGAGTGCGCGTCGATCAGCGCCATTCTTGCCGCGCCCGCCGTCGCGTAGTCGCCCGGCCACAGGTTCAGGTTGGTGATGTAGCCGTCGGCGGGCGCTCTCACCACGCTGCGCGTCAGATTGAGCTGCGCCGTCTGCTGCTCGACGACGGCGGCTTTATATAGCGCCTCGGCCGCGCTATAGGCGGCGATATCGGCGCGGTAGGCGGCATCCGACTGGTTCGCAGCCGACGCAGCATCTTCGCGGCTTTCGTCGGAGATCACGTCGCCTGCGAGGTTCGCGCGGCGCGCCGCCTGCTCGCGCTTCATCTGGTCACGCGACGCGCCTTCCGACATCTGCGCCTTCGCACGCGCCATCTCGGCCTGGGCCCGCGCGATGTCGGCATCCGCCTGCGCGACGGCGTAGTTGAAGCGATACGGGTCGAGCACGAACAGCACGTCGCCGCGATGCACGAACTGGTTGTCCTTCACGCGCACTTCGCTGACGAGCCCCGACACGTCGGTCGCAACGTCGATCACGTCGGCGCGCACGCGGCCGTCGCGCGTCCATGGCGAGTACATGTAGTTGACCCACAGCAGCCGCACCAGCACCAGTGCGATCAGCAGGATCGTCACCGTGAAGAGCGCGCGCAGGAAGGATTGCGGTTTGATCGTCATGTTGTTGTGCAAGCGGTTTCAGGTCGACAAGGCGCGCGTCGTTCATCATTGTTCATGGCCGCGTCATCCACGTACCAGCAGCGAGACGCCGCTGAACATCGCGGCGAACAGCGCCACCCGGAACAGCCCCGGATGCCATGCATACCGATAGACGCCAAGCCGCGCGAACAGCAGATCGAGCATCACGAACACAACGACGCAACCGATCAGCACAGGCAGCAGATACGGCACGAGGAACGAACAGAATTCAATCTCAGCGGGCATTGTCAGGCTCCATGGCAGCGCGGTCGGCCGCCGTCGCGGCGAAACCGCCGCCCAGTTCTTTCATCAGCAGCGCCCACGCGTCGAGCCGTTTGGCCTCGACGTCGGCGAGCCGCTCTTCCTGCTCCTGCTGCGCGTTCTGCGCCGCGAGCACATTCAGAAACTCCGTGATGCCGTTGCGATAGCCCGACTCCGCGAGCCGGTAGGCGTCGCGCGCCGCATCGAGTGTGCTTTGCGTCGACGCCTGTTGCTCATCCAGCGCGTGCAGCGACGTGACCTGCGCCGCGACGCCGCGCATTGCATCGACGATGGCCGCGTTGTACGCATCGACAGCGGCGTCGCGGTCCGACACGGCCACGCCGTACTCGCCGCGCAGTCGGCCGCCATCGAAGATCGGCAGCGAAATGGCCGCGCCGAGGCTATGGCCCGCGCCGTTGCTGCTCAACAGGTTGAAGAATCCGCCGAAGGTCGCCGCCGAGCCCAGAGACGCTGTCGCGAGCAAATTGATGTTCGGATAGAAAGCCGCATGCGCCGCCGCCATGTCCTTTTCATTTGCAAGCACGCGCCAGCGCTGCGCGACGATATCGGGCCGATGGCCGATCAGATCGACGGGCAGCGACGCGGGCAACGCGATCGGCACATTCAGCGCGAGCGCCGGGCGTTTCAGCGTATCGCCGTAGCCGGCGCCCTTGCCCGCGAGCGCGGCGATATCGATGCGGCTCAACGCGAGCTGCTGCTGCGTTTCCTGAACCTTCGTCACGCTCATGGCCGCTTGCGTCGTGGCCTGCGACACGTCGAGACGGCTGCCGATGCCCGCTTCGAGGCGGGCTTTCGCGATATCGAGCGTGTGCTGTTCCTCTTGCTGCACGGCCTGGTCAGCGTCGAGCAACGCGTATTGCAGCGCGAGCTGCACGTAGGCGCGCACCACGGCGGTCTGCAGTTCGACTACGGCGAAGCGGTCGTCGGCTACCGAGGCCTGCACGGCATCGAGCGCGCCTTCGCGGATCGCGCGGTTCTTGCCCCACAGATCAAGGTCGTACGAAAGACCCGCCATTGCGCTGTTGTTCCAGACGGTCGTGCCGCCCGGCGGCGCGGGCGTCGTATAACGCGCGAAGCGCTGGCGCTCGAAGTTGCCCGACGCGTCGACTTGCGGCAGCTCGGCCGCGCCTGCGACCTGCGCCTGGAATCGGGCGTTGTCGATGCGCGCCTGCGCTTCCTTCAGGCCCGGATTGCCCGCCGTCGCGTCCTTGACGAGCGTGTCGAGTTGCGGATCGTTCCATTGGCTCCACCAGTCATCGGTGGGCCAGGCGGCGTCCTGGCGCGTCGTGCGGATCGCGTTGCCGGGATCGAGCGAGGCCGGATTCAGCTCCGTTTCGTGCGGACGAATGCCGCCGGCATTGATGCACGAGCAAAGCAGCACACACAACGCCGCCGTCGAGAGCGCGCGGCACGCACGGTTCAGGAAGGAGACGCGCCGCTTCATGCCGACGCTCCGTTCGCAGCCGCCGACGTCTGCCACAACGGCAGCGTGTCGTCCTTCAACATCAGCTCCGTGAAATGCATGAGCCGGCGCATCCGCTTCGCGATCAGCGCATCGGCTGTTGAGTCGTCGAGATCGACGTTCGGCAGCGCGCGTTTGGCCTGCTGCGTCGCGCTCATCGCGCGGTCTCGCGCCTCTGGCGTCGCGGCGGAAAACACATCGGCCATCGCGTCGAGCCACTCGTGTTGAAGCGTACGCCAGTCCTTGGGCAAACGTGCTGCCACGCGCGCCGTGTCCTTGCGTATCACGATCATCGCGCGCCCGACTTCCAGCGCCGCGAACGCCGACGCGACGAGACGCGTCTGGTCCACGCGCTCCCCGGCAGGCGCCGACGCGATGCGCATGATGAAGCCGCGCATGCCCGACTCGAAACGATGCGAGAGTTCTTCCAGGTCGTCATCGCGCGCGGACTTCGTGACGAGCGAGCGGATCTGCTTCAGGTACTGCCGCGAAATCCAGTCGCCCGCCAGCGGCACGATGGTCGAGAACGCGACGGCGGCTGCGGCGATGCCGAGCGACAGACCGAAGGCCGTATCGAGTAACTGGGCGGGATGGTACGTAACGGGGTTCGCGATGTTGACCGTGTAGCAGAAGAACACGCCGAAGCCGAGACCAAGTGTCGCGGTTTTTGGAAACGTATTCAGGTAGCTGCTAACGACGATCGGGAACGCCATGCACGCCGCGAGCAACGCAAAACTGTCGAATAACGGAAACACAAAGAACGCGATGAAGAAGCCGGCGATCGCACCCGCAACGCAGCCGCAAAACATCTGCCAACTCGCGACAACAGGATCGGGCGCGAGCGTGAACAGCGCGCTGACGATCGCGACGGAAACCAGCGCGCTTGATCCGCCGACCCAGCCTGACGCCAGCCACATCGCGCCCACCGACAGCACCGCCGCCGCCGCGCGCATGCCGTTCAGGATGGCCGCCGCGCGATTGGACGTGGCGCGCGTGCTGTCGATATGCGTGATCAGACGCAGCACCGATTGCTGCCAGGGCCGCTGATCGACGCGGCGCGCTTCTACGAAACTGCGGCACAGTTCGCGCAGATTGCCGACGAAGCCGTGCAGCGCCGCGCCCGTCATTTCGATGAAGACGCGCTGGCACGCGGGTTCGTCTTCCAGTTCTTTTAGCGCGGCGGCGACGCGTACTTTCAGCGAGCGCTCGAACTCGGCAAGCGGGCCCGACAGCGCATCGACCTGCAACTCCGGCGACGCGCCCGGCGCAATGCCCATCGGCACGATAGCGAGAAGCGACCCGATCAGTTCATTGGCCGCGCGCATCGCGCGCGAGTTGGCTTCAACGGATGCCTGCGCGATCACCTGATGCAGTGCGTGCACCGACGCGAGCGTATCCACAAAGCTCGTATCGAGCTTGATGAACGCATGATTCTGCAGCCGGATCGACGGGTCTTCGAACACGGCGCCGACGCGCAGGCTTTGCACGTTCGCTCGCTCGCGCAGCAGATCGAGCATCGTGCCGAAGCCGTCCTTCGGCAGCGCCGCGCCGAGCAGCGTATGAATGGCCCCGAACAGATGACCGAGATTGTTCCTGCTCGCCGCGTACAGATCGGGCGCCACGCGGCGCGGCAGAATCAGCGCGCTGACGAGACTCGCGCATGCCACGCCGATCACCACCTCGCTGATCGTATAGACGAGGTTGTCGAACACGCCATAAGGATTCGACAACGTGGGCAGCGACGTGATCGCGGTCGCGTAGCCCGTTAGCAGAAATCCGTATGACTGGAAGTTGCGGAAGTACGACGAGCCGAACACGCACAGCCCGATCCACGCAGCCAGCACGAGCAGAAAGAGCAACGACGCCTGCGAGAACAGCGACACCAGCACGAGCCCCGCGAGACTGCCGCACACCATGCCGAGACCACGATAAAAGCCGCGTGCGATCACCATGCCGCTTTGCTGGAACATCATCACGACGATGCACGACACCATCGCCGTCCCAGGCCCGCGCAGTTCGAGACGCATGCACAAGCCCATCGCGAGCGTCGCGGCAATCGCGACCTTGGCGACATGCCTGAAGCGCGGATAATCGTCGCTCCAGTATTGCCTGAGTTCGTCACGCCATCGCGGCCATGCCGCGATGCCTGCATCGAAGTTCATAGGGGTGTCCGTGTCTTGCTGGGTCGGTACGGTATCGGCGGCGCTTCGCAAAAAAGCGCGCAATACGCGTACGGTGAAGGCTTTGAGTCTGCGTGAAACGGGGTCGTGTCGATTGCCGAATCGCACGTTCATGCTTGCAGTGAACCAACATTCGGATTCACGTATTGCGCGAATGCGAACGCGCCTTCATGCTATGAGCGATAACGCATTCACACACTCCTCACGACGCCATTCATGAACCTCTCTTTTGAAGTCCTGCAAGCGCTCGATGCAATCGATCGAACCGGCACGTTCGCAGCCGCAGCGGAAGAACTGCACAAGGTGCCGTCGTCCTTGACATATCTGATTCAGAAGCTGGAAGTCGATCTCGGTGTGAAGCTGTTCGAGCGCACGGGCCGCCGCGCGAAGCTCACGCATGCGGGCCGCGTCATCGTCGAAGAAGGCCGGCGTCTGCTCGAAGCCGCGCGCGAACTCGAACAGAAAGCGAAGCGGATCGAGCATGGCTGGGAATCGGAACTGCGCGTCGCCATCGACGAAATCATTCCGTTCGATCTGATCTGGCCTCACGTCACCGACTTCTACAAGCTCAATCTCGGCACCCGGCTGCTGCTGTCGAAAGAAACGCTCGGCGGCACATGGGACGCGCTGATCACGCGGCGCGCGGACCTCGTCGTCGGCGCGGCGGGCGAACCGCCGCCCATCGCGAACCTCGTTGCAAGGCCGATCGGCTCGTTACAGCATGCGTTCGTGATCGCGCCCAGTCATCCCCTCGCGTCGGCTGCCGAGCCGTTGACGATGGATGCCGTCGCGCGTCATCGCGCGGTCGCGATCAGCGACACGTCACGCAAGCTCACGCCGCGCACCATCGCGCTCGCCGCCAATCAGGAAGTGCTGACAGTGCCGACGCTCGAAACCAAGCTTGCCGCGCAGATTCGCGGGCTTGGCGTCGGCACGGTGCCCGAATGTATCGCCGCGGGGCCGTTGAATCGCGGGCAACTGGTGCGCAAGGAAGTGTCGGGGATGCGCTCGGTCACGCACTTCTATCTGGCGTGGCGCGACGACGAAGCCGGCAAGGCGCTGCGCTGGTGGGTCGATCAACTCGACCGGTCGGACCTGATCGACGACGTCGCGCAACGGCTCGTGGCAATGAGTTGACGCGTCGAGTGATGCAGGGCGCTATGCGTATTTTCGCAGCCGCGTAGCGCCCGAGCCTCTGCTCCCCGCCTCGGCATGCCGTCGCTCGCAGGACGTGCCGGCAGCGATCTGCACCAGCCCTTTCACCTGCATCAACAGTCGCCCCGCAGCCTCGAAGTCGTCGAAATCGCGGCCTTCGCATACATTCGTGCAAGCCGATTGAAGCAATTGCGCGGCCTCGGTCGCCCGGCCTTGCGCGTACCAGAGTCGCGCAAGACTCGTCGCCGCGCGCAATTGCAAGGAGCGCGCGCCTTGCGTCGACGCTTCTTCGAGCGCGGCCATGAACCATGTCTCGGCGTCGCGGACAGCGTCACTGTTGTTTTCACTGGCCGCGTGGTTCACCAACGACAGCTCGCCGCGCAAGCGCCGCAATTCGGCGATGAACCAGTGATCGCCCGCGAGTTCGCAACGTGCAAGCGCGCTATCGAGAACCTGCTTCGCTTCATCGCGACGTCCCGCGCGCATCAGCGCGACAGCGTATTGCGCGGCGAGCATCGCGAACGGCGCGCCGAATTTCAGTGCATCGAGTTCCGCCAGCGCCGCGCGAAAGTCATCCAGTGTTTCCGCCGATACATCGTCGAGCGAACGCAGCCACGCGTCGAAACCGCGGGCGCTGGCCTGCCAGATGTGCAGGCGCGCGCGAGCGGACACGTCGCGCAACACAGCGATGCCGCGCCGCGCGCTGTCGCGTTTGCCCGACAACAGCGCGAGCGGCACGAGCGATTCGACCAGCACGTAGCAGACGACCATCGCCTGATCCTTGCTGCACGCTTCGATCACCGCGTCTTCCGCGAGTGCGAGCGCCTGGTCGCGCAGACCTTGCAGCCACAACACGCGCGCAAGCGACGCGCGGCTCACGAGCAGTTGATCCGCGAAATGTCCAGCCGGTGCGCGTGCGTTCAGACCGCCGCCGACTTCGAGCAGTTGCTCGAACGAAAGACGCGCGCAACGCTGATCGCCCGCGTAGTGCGCAGCGACGCCCATCAGCCGATAACCCAGAATGGCGCTTCTCAGATCGGCTGCATCGGCGACGAAGGCCGCGTGACGCCGCGCGTATTCGAGCGCATCGTGCACCGAGCCCGACGTTTGACACGCATTCCACAAGCCGCACAACGCGCGCGCCTCGAACGCTTCATCGCCCGATGTGATCGCCGACGCGAGCACTTCTTTCCAGATCGCATGCGTTTCCGCGTTGGGGCCGTGAACCAGCACGAGTGCCGCACCCAGCGCCGCGAGAAGCCGCAGCCGCGCGCGCGGGCGTGGCGACGCATGCGCGGATTTGTCCGCCGGCGGAATGGCAGCAAGCGCGCGCCGCGCCCACGTGCAGCACTCGTCGATCAGCGACAGCTCGTAGAACAGAAAGACGGCATTGACGGGCAGCGTTTCGCGCAATGCTTCGTCGCCGTCTTCGGACAGTACCCAGCCGAGCGCCGCACGAACCTCGTCGAGCAGCGCGGGAATCCCGCTGCGCCAGCGTTCGCCAGCGCATTGACCTGCTGCGCGCGCGTTGCCGTCGATCACCGTGGACAAATAACGCGCGTGATTCAACGCGACAGCGCGGCGCTCGCCGTTGTCGTCGAGCTTCTGCCGCGCGTACATGCGTGTCGTTTCGAGCAGCCGGAACGACGCGGTGCCCGGCCCGGTGCTCGCGACCACCAGCGACTTTTCGACCAGCGCCGCCATCGCCGCCACCACATCGAGTTCGCGCGTTTCATGATCGTTCGCGATCGCAATCGCGGCTTCGAGCGGAAAGCGGTCCGCGAAAATGCCGACACGGCGCAAGGTCTTGCGTTCGGCTTCGTCGAGCAGCGCGTGGCTCCAGTCGAGCGTCGCCTTCAGCGTCTGGTGGCGCGGCAACGCGGTGCGCGTGCCGCCCGTCAACATGCCGAAGCGGTCGTCGAGATGCGCGGCCAGCGTGTCGATACCGAGCAGCGCGGCGCGGGCCGCAGCAAGCTCGATTGCCAGCGGAATGCCGTCGAGCCGCCGGCACACCATGCCCGTCACATGCAGGCTCGCGTCGTCGGCGGCGAAGCGGGCGTCGATCGCACGGGCGCGCATCAGGAACAGGCTCACGGCGCTGCAGCGGCGCACGCGCGGTGTATCGTCGTTCGGCTCGGGGACGTCGAGCGCGGGCACCCAGTACAACGATTCAGACGGAATGCGCAACGGCTCGCGGCTCGTCGACAGCATGCGCAAGCGCGGACATGCGTTCAGCAGATGGTTCGCAAGCTGCGCGGCCACGTCGATCACATGCTCGCAGCCGTCGAGCACGATCAGCATGCGCCGCCCGCCGATCACCTCAACGATGCGCTCGCGCGTCGAACATCCGCTTTCGGGCGGCACGCCGAGCACGGATGCCATCATCGCCAGCACGCTGCTCATGTCGGACGCCGAACTCAAGGACACGAAATAGACGCCGCCCGGCGCGTGCTCCAGCAGGCGGCGCGCGACCTCGATCGCGACGCGCGTCTTGCCGATGCCGCCCGAGCCGACCAGCGTCACGTGACGCGCGCTGCGCAGAACGGTACTAACGTGCGCAGTCGCTTCGTCGCGGCCGATGAGCACGGAGCCGCACGCAGGCAGATTGTTCGGCACGGCGCTTTGCGCGAGCATGTGATGCGCGTCGTGCAAAGGCGCGCCTTCATCTTCGTGCTGCACAGAGGAAGCAGAACCTATGAGCCGATAGCCGCGCCCCGCAATCGTCTTGATGAGGTCGCGGCTGTCGCCGAGCAGCTTGCGCAGCGCGGACATGTGCACCTGAAGGTTGTTGTCGCCAACTACCGAGTCTGGCCACACGCGTTCCAGAATCGTTTCCTTCGACACCAGGCCGCCCTGCGCCTCGATCAGCAGTTCGAGTATGTCGAACGCACGACTCCCGATGCGCACGGTCATGCCGTCGACGCGTGCTTCACGGCGCGCGAGGTCGATGTCGAGCGGTCCGACCCGGGTCATGAGCGGAGCGCGCAGGCATGCGCACGCAACGCTTCACGGCACGCGCCGCTGAGTCGTAGTCGAAAGGAATCGCGGATAGAGCAAGACACAATGCGTAGCATGCTGCATACCGAATGATGTGCTTGGCAGTCTAGAACGGCACGGCTGATGCATGGGTGGAAAAATCCGAACGATCTGTTCAAAAAATTTGAAGTCGTTGCAAGGGCATTCATTGCGAGGGTCCGGCATGGAGCCCTCATCAAAGCGAAGGCGTGTTGGCGATGCATAGACCTCGTCGCTTTGGCGCGGCGTCGTCGTTGGCGAGCACCCGTTGGTACGTCGCCCGATCCTCGCGGACACGCGCAAGACCGGGAAACGCGATGTGCGCAGCCGCGACGAGATCGCGCCGCGCGCAACGCACGAAGACGGATCATTGATGTTCACTCACTCGCTGCGACATGCGTCGAAGCATAGCGAGTCTGTCGAATCGCGGCCGCTAATTGTTGTTAAACGTTCTGTGCAGCCGCGTGGCAATGCGCGAGATAAGCATGAATCTGGCTGACGACGGCCGCGCCATCGCCCACGGCGGACGCCACGCGCTTGGTCGATTCGGAGCGCACGTCGCCGACCGCGAACATGCCGGGCAAGCTGGTTTCGAGCGGATAGTGAATGCCAGTACCGGCTTGCGTGTGCGAGCGCCGCGCGAAGCCCGTCACGACGAAACCGTGGCTATCCAGTTCGACGCCGCTCGACATGAGCCAGTCGGTCTTCGGATCGGCGCCGATGAAAAGGAACAGGTGACGCGTTTCAATCGTCTCGTCGCCTTCTTCTTCGCGCCGCACATGGACGTGCGTCAAGCCCGCCTCGTCGCCTTCGAGCGTTTGCAGCGTACAGCGCGTGCACACCGAGACGTTCGGCAACGAGCCGATGCGGTCGATCAGATACTTCGACATGCTCGCATTCAGGTCCGCGCCGCGAATCAGCACGCGAATGCTGCGCGCGAAGTTGGCGAGAAACACGGTGGCCTGGCCCGCGGAATTGCCGCCGCCGATCAGCACGATGTCCTGCCCCTTGACCAGCTTGGCCTCGATGGGAGACGCCCAGTAGTAGATGCCGTTCCCTTCGAACCGATCGAAGCCCGCGACGCCCGGCTTGCGATACGCCGCGCCGCTCGCGACGACAACCGTGCGCGCATTGACGCGCTGACCGTCGAGCAGCGTCAGCCCGTGAATGCCGTCTTCGCTGTCGACGCACGTGACCTTGCCCGGAATCGCCAGATGCGCGCCGAACTTCAACGCCTGCTGGAACGCGCGCGCGGCGAGCGCCTGGCCCGAGATGCCCGTCGGAAAGCCGAGGTAGTTCTCGATCCGCGAACTCGCGCCCGCCTGCCCGCCTGGCGCGCGCTGGTCGAACACGGCAACGGACAAACCTTCCGTGGCCGCATACACGGCGGCGGCCAGTCCCGCCGGACCCGCGCCGACGATCGCGACGTCATACACATGCGAGCGCTCGAAAGTCGGCACGAGGCCGAGGCACGACGCGAGCTGCGCTTCATCGGGTGCGCGCAGCACGGAGCCGTTCGGGCAGAACACCAGCGGGAAATCGTCGGGGCCTGTCGTGATGCCCGCGAGCAGCGTGACGGCCTCGGCGTCGTGACGCGCGTCGATCACCATCGCGGGATACGCGTTGCGGCGCAGGAAGCCCTGCAACCGGACGAGGCGCGCATCGTCGCCATTGCCGACGATGATCGGCCCGAGCCCCTGCTCGATCAGCCCCAACCGGCGCAGAATCAGCGCGCGCATGATGTGCTCGCCAAGTTGCGCGTCGGCGACGATCAACGCGCGCAGCTTGTCGGGCGACACCACGAGCGTTTCGCAATCGGTCAGCGCGATGCCGTCGATCAACGCGGGCTTGCCTGACAGCTGCGCCATCTCGGCCATGAAATGGCCGTCGTCGTGCTCGGTCACGAGCGTCGAGCGGCCGAAGCTGTCGCGCGAACAGATTCGCACACGCCCGTGCAACAGCACGAACAGCCCCAGTGCGATGCGCCCGGTTTCGAAGATCAGCTCGCACGCCTTGAACGACATCGGCTGCGCGAAGCGACGCAGGCTCGCGATCTGCGCAGGGGACAAGCGGGGAAACATCTGATGCTGCCGGAACTCCAGCGACGAATACGGCATCGCCAGATCCGGCGCGCCCGCATCGGGCTGGGTGGACAGAAGATCTGGAGGGTTGATCGCCGGGGTATTCATTACTTTGCTTTGCCTTGACTGAATGTGTTGACGCGAGCGGCCGCTAGTGGGGCCACTCCGATCCCAGCACCAGCCCGCAAAAATTCAGGCGCCGGTAGTCCGGGTCCCATCTGTCGAGCACGTCCGCGTTGACCGTGCCGAACGTCGTTTCGGGCCGATGCTCCATGCCGCACGCGTACGCCTCGATCAGTTTCGTCTTGAAGCCGCGTTCGCGCGGAAACGCCTGCACGATGTCATCGCGCTGCTGCGCCATGAACTCGTGATAGCGCGCGCCGCGCACATCCATGTGCACGCCGGCGCTGAGCAGCGCGACGAGCGGCGACATGTGTTCGGGAATGCCCGGCGTGGTATGCAGCGCGATCGCGGTCCACACTTGCGCCGCCTCGGATTCGTCGGCGCGATGACTGCGCAGAAACTCGCGCGCCGCGTTTGCGCTGTCGATCTCGAAGCGGTTCGGCGAATGGCTATACCGCTCGTTCAGCCCGACGTTGTGAAAAAGCGCGCTGACGTACAGCAGTTCCATATCGAATGCGAGCGCGTCCTTGCAGCCTATCAACGCAGCGAACAGAAACACGCGCAGCGCGTGATGCAACAACAGCTCGGGCTCGATACTGCGAACATGCTCGAAAGCCGCGCGAGCCAGCACGCCGTCGGGAATGTCGACGCCAGCAACGTTCTTGTTCATGTTGACTCCTCCGCGCCGGATAACGCCCGGCCATGTGCTCCAATGCACCTTGCAGCGTAGCAATGCGGAGTGAAGAATACTTTGTCGATGCATTAAAAAACCTGAATACACGCGATGAAATTTGCGTGCTTCAATGCCGGATTCCCCTGTTTTTTAGCGCCTGCCATGCTCACAGCATTGCGCGGCGCGTGCCGCGAAACACCTCGCGTTTCTACTAAACACATTGCTGCTGGCCGTGTAGGCGGATGCGTCGCGCGCGGTTTCGCCCTTTAAATTTCCTGAAAACGACTCGTTGCGAGGCGCACGAAGCATACGCCTGCCGCCGCTCGCTTTTGGTTGCGTCCAGCGCAATGCGGGATTGCAGCGTGGACGGATTCATCAAGCTGCGCGCAACGGATCAGGTATCCGCATCGAATCATGCCCGCCGCCCTATACCAACGTATGAGGCCCTGACTACTTGGATTAAGCAGACGTCCCAACGTACGATGGTTCATTCCGTCGCCTCGGTCTATCTTTGTCTCAAGCGGCAAAAAGTCGTATTCCGCACAAGACAAAACGGATTAGACAGCACGAGGTGAACGGTTCCATGGACAAGATCTTGAGCATGCGTATTTTCTCGCGCGTCGTCGAGTCGGGCAGCTTCAGCGCGGTGGCAGACCACATGAACTGCAGCACGGGCAGTGTGTCGCGCGCCGTGTCGTCGCTCGAAGACCATCTGCACGCGCGACTCCTGCAACGTACGACGCGCAAGGTTTCGCTGACGGAACCGGGCGAGCGCTACTACCAGAAGTGCAAGAAGATCCTCGCCGATCTGGAAGACGCCGAAGCCGAAGCGGGCGATGCGCATACCAGCGCGCGCGGCACGCTGCGGATTCACTGCGTGACGGATCTGGGCCTCGCGCAACTGACGCACTCCATTCTCGAGTATCGCAAGCGCTTTCCGACCGTCGCGGTGCAATTGAAGTTTCTGCCGCGCATGGCGAATCTGCTCGAAGACGAAGTGGATGTGTCGATCGTCGCCGCGCCGACGCTGCCCGACTCGCGCAACGTCTGCAAGCTGATCGGTCACAGCGAGCGCGTGCTGGTCGCCTCCCCTGCCTTTCTTCAGACGCATCGGATCGAAACGGCGAGCGATCTCGACGAGCACGCGCTGACGCCGATGCCGTTCCGTGTCGAGCCGAACGGCCATCCCGTGAAGCTCAGCCTGGTGAAGCCGGCGGGACAATCGACGGGTCAGGAAGGCGCCGGCCAGTTCGCGATCAACGACACCGAGGCGATCCGCATTGCGACGCTGGCGGGCGCGGGCGTCGCGGCATTGCCGGTGCACTGCGTGATAGACGACATTCGTAATGGAAGGCTGCTTCAGTTATTCCCCGAATCGCGCCTTCAAAATACGAGCGTTTTCGCCGTTTATTCAAGCCGGCATCATATCGACGCGAAGATCAAGACCTTCATCGACTTCATGACGTCGCATCTGAGAGAGGCGCTCGACGCCCGCCTTTTAAACGAGCACCAACATCAAACCTTCAGCCGTGTAGCGCGCGTAATGGAGAATGCATGATGCGCACCATCGCCTTTCCTTTTTTCCGACCCAGCTATGCGGTTGCCGCATGTAGCGTTGCCTTGGCTGCGACCTGTGCGTATCAGGCGCCGGGCATAATGCAGGCGATTCTCGTGGTCGGCGCGAATGCGCAATTGCCGCTCGAGCGTCTGGCCGCCGAAGCCGGCAAGCCAACGCCCGTGTCGGCTACGGATGTTTCATCGCCGTGGAAGGAACATGTGCCCGCGCGAGCGCGGCCTGCGATGCAAAAGCTCGACAGTTTCGGCGAGCCGCTGCGCGACCGGCATGCGCATCGTGGCATGTATGGATACCAGCGCAGCGTGACCGATTACAAATACTGGACGTAACCTCACAGTTCATTTTCGCGCTTAAAAAAGCGGGCGATTTGTGTCAGACAAATCGCCCGCTTTTTTTTTCATTCGTGATGAACGACGCTGTTCGCTTCTTCATTGGCTGACCGCTAAAACAAGGCACCAAACGAATCGCTCGCGGGCTTAATCACCTCGCAACCGGTCAGGCAACTCCGTGTGGAAATAAAACCAGCGGGCAAACAGACAAGACGCTTTGTTTCCGTGACCCGATCATTCGCTCAATGACACTGGTTCGACTGGACAGGAAACGGAAATGGGCAAAAAAAAGGTGATCCGCATTTACAGCGACCCCGCAGGCGGTTGGGGCGCGCTCAAGGCAACGGGCGAAGCGCTGACGCTTCAAGGCATCCCCGTGTCCGGCGCAAAGACGCTGCTGCACATGAACCAGCCGCAAGGCTTCGACTGTCCGGGTTGCGCATGGCCCGACCCGAAGCACACGTCGTCGTTCGAATTCTGCGAGAACGGCGCGAAGGCCGTCGCGTGGGAAGCGACCGTGAACCGCTGCACGCCGGAGTTCTTCGCCGCGCACAGCGTTTCCGAGCTCACCGCATGGGACGACTACGACCTCGAAATGGTCGGCCGCCTCACGCATCCGATGGTCTATGACGCCATCACGGACCGCTATGCGCCCATCAGCTGGGAAGATGCCTTCGCGCTCGTGGGTCGCCATCTGAACGCGCTCGACCATCCCGATCAGGCCGATTTCTATACGTCGGGCCGGGCGTCGAACGAAGCGGCGTTTCTCTACCAGTTGTTCGTCCGCGAGTTCGGTAGCAACAACTTTCCCGACTGCTCGAACATGTGCCACGAAGCGACGAGCGTCGGCTTGCCGCAATCGATCGGCGTGGGCAAAGGCACGGTGCTGCTCGAAGACTTCGAACACGCCGATGCGATCTTCATCTTCGGGCAGAACCCCGGCACCAACAGCCCGCGGATGATGAGCGACCTGCATTCGGCGTCGCGTCGCGGCGCGAAGATCGTGTCGTTCAATCCGTTCCGCGAGCGCGCGCTGGAGCGCTTCGCGTCGCCGCAAAATCCCGTCGAAATGGCGACACTAGGCTACACGCCGATCAGCACGTTCCTGTATCAGGTCAAGGTAGGCGGCGACGTCGCCGTGCTCAAGGGGATGATGAAGGCCATCGTCGAAGCCGACGACGCCGCGCTTGCCGCCGATAAACCGCGCATCCTCGACATCGAATTCATCCAGGGCCACACGCACGGCATCGATGCGCTGCTCGACGATCTGCGCGCGACATCGTGGGATGCGGTCGAACGGCATTCGGGTCTGTCGCGCGCCGATATCGAGAACGCGGCGAACATCTACATGCAGGCCGAGAATGCGATTCTCGTGTACGGCATGGGCATTACGCAGCATCATCGCGGCACGGAGAACGTCCAGCAGATAGCAAATCTTGCGCTGCTGCGTGGCAACGTCGGCCGCGAGGGCGCGGGCATTTGCCCGGTGCGCGGACATTCGAACGTGCAAGGCAACCGCACGGTCGGCATCACCGAGAAACCGAACAAGGGCTTGATTGAAGGCATCGAGCGCGCCTTCGGTTTTCGCCCGCCGACCAACCACGGCAACGACGTGATCGCAACGCTCGAATCGATGATGCGCGGCGATGCAAAAGTGTTCATCGGGTTGGGCGGCAATTTCGCGGCGGCGATTCCCGACTGGGTACGCATGCAGGAAGCGATTCGCAAGCTCGACCTGACCGTGCACATCGCGACCAAGCTCAATCGCAGCCATCTCGTGCACGGCAAGGAAGCGCTGATTCTGCCGTGCCTCGGCCGCACCGAAATCGACATTCAGGCGGGAGGCCCGCAGTCGATCACCGTCGAAGATTCGATGTCGATGGTGCACGCGTCCGCCGGCCGCAACGAGCCCGCGTCGCCGCATCTAATGAGCGAGCCGGCCATCGTCGCGGGCATTGCGCGCGCGACGCTCGGCGAGAAGTCGCGTGTGCCCTGGGAGCAGATGGTCGCGAACTACGACCATATTCGCGATGCGATCGAAATCGTGTTCCCGATTTTCCAGGCGTACAACGAGCGCATCCGCGTGCCGGGCGGCTTCCATCTCACGTCGAGCGCGCGCGAACGCGTGTGGGATACGCCGACGGGCCGCGCCAATTTCCTCGTCTTCAAAGGGCTCGACGAGAACCCGTGGCACGACGATCCCGACGCGCTGTGGCTCACCACCATGCGCAGCCACGACCAGTACAACACCACGCTCTATTCGCACTCGGACCGCTATCGCGGCGTGTTCGGCCAGCGCGACGTCGTGTTCATGAATCAGCACGAGCTGCAAAAGCGCGGGCTGCATCCGGGCGAGCGCGTCAATATCGTCGCGCTCTCGACGGATGGGATCGAACGCGTTGTCCGCAGCTTCAAGGTGGTCGAGTATTCGCTGCCCGACGGATGCTGCGGCGCGTACTACCCGGAGGTAAATCCGCTCGTGCCGCTCTACGCGTTCGATCCGCAAAGCCGCACGCCCTCGTACAAGTCGGTGCCCGTGAAGATCGTGCGTGCCGCCGCCGTCGGCCCCGACTCCGCAACGCGCGCCATCGTCGTGCAAGCTGCGCCGCAAGCCGAGGAGGCCAGCCATGCTTGATCATGTTGCCAACCTGTCGCGCGCGCAGTTTGCGATGACGGCCATCTTCCATATTTTGTGGCCGATCCTGACCATCAGCCTGTCCGCGTTTCTTTTCCTCGTCGAAGCGCTGTGGATCAAGACAGGCGACGTGATGTTGTACCGTCAGGCGCGCTTCTGGAGCAAGCTGCTGGTGCTGAACTTCGCGGTCGGCGTGGTCAGCGGCATTCCGATGGAGTTTCAGTTCGGCACCAACTGGGCAGGTTTCTCGCAGTATGCCGGCCAGTTCATCGGCAACATTCTCGGTTTCGAAGGCGCGATGGCGTTCATGCTTGAAGCGGGTTTCGTCGGCGTGATGCTGCTCGGCTGGGGCCGCGTGCCGCGTGGCGTGCACCTGTTTGCGACGGGCATGGTCGCGCTCGGCTCCAGCATCTCGGCGTTCTGGATCATGGTCGCCAACTCGTGGATGCAGACGCCGGCGGGTTATGCCGTGGTCGACGGCAAGATCGAGGTGACCAACTATCTGGCCGCGATCTTCAATCCCGACATGGTGTGGGGCGTGTCGCACATGTGGGTCGCGGCAATCGAAACGGGCATGTTCGTGATCGCGGGCATCTCCGCGTACAACCTGTTCCGCAGGCGCCACCCCGACTTCTTTGCGCGCTCGTTCAAGATCGCGCTCGCCGTGCTGGTGATCGCTGCGCCGCTGCAGGTCTGGCTCGGCGATTCCAGCGGCGTGAGCGTGTTCGAAACGCAGCCCGCGAAGGGCGCGGCCATCGAAGGCCACTGGCACACCAATGCGCCCGGCACGGGCGCGTCGTGGTCGCTGCTCGCGTGGCCCGACAAAACGGCGCAGCGCAACGACTGGTCGCTGGAAGTTCCCGGCATGCTGAGCGTGCTCGGCACGCACTCGCTGCACGGCCAGGTGAAGGGCCTCACCGACTTCAAACCCGAAGACCAGCCGCCGATGCTCCCCCTGCTCTACTACGCGTTCCGCGTGATGGCGGGCATCGGCTTCTGCTTCATGCTGCTGTCGTTCTGGACCGTCTACGCGCTGCGCAAGGCGCGCGGCAGCCTCGATGCGCTGCTCGCGCGCCGCAAGCTGCTGCTCGCGTGGGTGTTGTGCATTCCGCTGCCTTACGTCGCCGTCGAAGCGGGCTGGATCGTGCGTGAAGTGGGACGTCAACCGTGGGTGGTGTATGGGCTGCTGCGCACGAGTCAGGCGGCATCCACAGTCGCGCCCTCGTCGATCTCGCTGAGCATGGTGATGTTCTTCGCGTTCTATGTCGTGCTGCTCGTCACGTTCTTCGTCCTCGCGCGCCGCTGGCTGCGCACGGGCCCCGATCTGACCAGCGTGCCGCCTGCGATCGTCACAGCGGACGCTGCGCGCACCGCGACGACGAAATCCATTTCCGGCTATTGATGCCGCGTACTCCGCTCAAGAGGTTGCTTCATGGATAGCTCTACACATTCGTTGCTGGCCTACGTGTGGTTCGGCCTGCTCGGCCTGATGCTGGTCTTCTACGTCGTGACCGACGGCTTCGATCTCGGCGTCGGCATTCTCAGCCTGCTGCGCACGCGGCGTGAAGATCGCGACGTGATGGTCGAGTCGATCGGCCACGTCTGGGACGCGAACGAAACCTGGCTCGTCGTGCTCGGCGGCGGACTGTTCGGCGCGTTTCCGATTGCGTACGCGCAACTGATGCAGGATCTCTATCTGCCCATCATGGGGCTGATCGCCGGGCTCATCATGCGCGGCGCGGCGATCGAGTTCCGCCACAGCGTCGACCATGGTCCGCTGTGGGACAAGGTGTTCGGCATCGGCAGTCTCGTCGCCGCGCTCGCGCAAGGCGTCGTGCTCGGCAAGATCATCACGGGTCTCGTGCCGGGCGAGATGAGCCAGGGGTTCATCGTCGTGGCGGCGATCGGCGTGGTCGCGGGCTATACGCTGCTGGGCGCGACGTATCTGGTGAAGAAGACGGTAGGCATGATCGAGCAATGGTCTCGGCGTCTCGCGCTGCTGAGCGCGATGCTGACGGTCGCAGCCGCGCTGCTGCTGACCATCGCGACATGGTTCTTCAGCGATGTCGGCCTCGAGCGCTGGACGCAGCCGGGCGTCATGCATGTGCTGATCGCGCTCGGCCTCGCGGCGGCGCTCGCCTTCGCGTTCATCGTGGCGTCGCTGTACATGGGCGCGTCGCGCGGGCCGTTTCGCGGCGCGGTGACGCTGTTCATTGTGTCGTTCGTCGGCCTTGCCGTCAGCCTGTTCCCGGACTTCGTGCCCGGCAAGCTGGGCATCGTGCAGGCGGCTTCCGATTCGCACACGCTCGCGTTCATGCTGGCCGGTATCGGACTGATCTTCCCCGTGATGATCGGCTACAACCTGTACCAGTACTACATCTTCCGCGGCAAGGTCATTGGCGAAGCGCACGCGGGCGAGTGACGCTTTCTATGTTCGACGATGCGGCCACGCTTCAGGCCGCGTCGGCCTCACATTCCTGGAACACCGTCATGTCCCATTCCTACGCCTTCGTCGACGCAATACCCGCCGCGCAGTTCAGGCCTTTCAGCGAACATGCTGTCGAGGATATTTCGTCGCACCTGAACCCGTTGCTCGCCGATGTGTTCGCGCTGTATCTCAAGACGAAGAACTTTCATTGGCGCATGTTCGGTCCGCAGTTCCGCGACTGTCATCTGCTGCTCGATGAACAAGGCGAGCGCATCTTCGAAATCACCGATGCGATTGCCGAGCGCGTGCGCATGATCGGCGGCACGACGCTGCATTCGATTAGCGATATCGCGCGCCTGCAACGACTCGCCGAAAACGATGTACCCGCCGCGCCGCCGCAACAGATGCTCGCCGAGCTCCGCGCGGACAACCTGCGGCTCGCGGCCTTCATGCTGAGTGCGCACGCGGCCTGCGAAAAGCATCACGACATCGCGACGGCCAGCCTGCTGGAGAACTGGATCGCCGACGCGCAGCGGCGCGCGTGGGTTCTCCTCGAAGCGATGCGTTAATCAATCGCCGGGCGCGCGAGCATCAACCTTTCCAGCCTTCGAGAAAGTCGACCAGAATCCGGTTGACGATCTCCGGCTGCTCTTCATGCGGCAGATGCCCCGCGCGCGGAATCGCGTGCGTCACGACATCACGCGCCATGCCCTTCCAGACGTTCTCCATGTCGAACATCTGCCCCACCGCATAGAACGCCTCACCCCACAGCGCGAGCGTCGGCGCTTCGATCAGCACGTCGGCATCTTCCTTGTCCTGCGCAACGTCGACGGCGTTCGCGCGATAGTCCGCCATCGCGCCGCGCACCGCGCCGGGCGCCTCGTACGCGCGCACATAGGTTTCGAATGCCTCGCCCGAAATCGCGTTCGGGTCATAGCACCAGTCCGAGAAGAAATGCCGCAGCCACGCGCGCTCCTTGCCTGCAATCAGCGTCTCCGGCAGGTCGGGCACCTGATGGAACAGAAAGAACCAGTACGCGCGCGCGATCTTCGCATCGATCGCTTGCGCGACGATGCGCGTCGGCACGTTGTCCATCACGACGAGACGGTCCACCGCTTCGGGATGATCCTTCGCAAAGCGCGTCGCCACGCGCGCGCCGCGATCGTGCCCGACGAGCGCCACACGTTCGATCGACAGTTCGCTCAACAACGCGCGCAGGTCGTTCGCCATGGTCCGCTTGTCGTAGCCGCTCGCGGGCTTGTCGGTTTCGCCGTAGCCGCGCAGGTCCGGCGCGATCACGCGATAGTGCTGCGCGAGCGCGGGAATCTGATGCCGCCAGGCGTGATTCGTTTCGGGAAAACCGTGCAGCAGCACGACGGGCGCGCCTTCGCCTGCTTCGACATAGTGCTGGCGAATGCCGTTTGCAGTGACCGTATGATGCGTGAGGTCGATCGTGTTCGTCATGACTGATTCTCCAATGGTGATCCGGTCGATGCCGGTTGAGAATCAGTCTATTGAGCAGGCCGCCTGTGATTAAGCCAGGCGCGGGGATAAAGATACTTGATAGCGCTGCGGGTAATCGTATTGATTCAGGCCCGTTTCGCGGCCGGCTCGACCGCGCGGCTCAGTGCGTCGATACGTGCGCGGGCGTCTTCCAGCGCGGGCGTCAACGTCGAACGCAAATGATCGAGCAAGGTGCGGACTTTCGCCTCCAGATAACGCCGCGAAGGATACACCGCGTACACCGTGAACGGCTTGAGCCTGTACTGCGGCAACACGCGTACCAGATTGCCGGTGACGAGATCCTCGACAACCGAATACGTCGCGAGCGTGCCGATACCCGCGCCGTCCAGCAACATTGCGCGCATCACGTCGGGCGCATTGACCTGGAGCGGCGCATGCGCGAGCGTAATGACCTGAGTGTCATGCGCGCTTTCGAGGTGCCATTCGTCGGGCGGCGAAACGGGTGTTTCGAGTTTGAGCAGCGTATGCGCGGCGAGGTCGTCGGGTGTGAGCGGCATGCCGTGCTGCTTCACGTAGCCGGGCGAAGCGACCATCAACGACCACGCTGAACCGAGCGACTGCGCGACATAGGCGGAATCGGGAAGCTGCGTCGCCGAGATCAGCGACACGTCGTAGCCGTCCTCGACCAGATTCGGCATGCTCTGCTCGATCTTCAGCTCGACGGATACATGGGGGTACGCGCGCTGGTAGCTGACCAGCGCCGCCGCCACCGTGCTTTGCGCGAGACCCGGCGCGCAATGCAGCCGCACCTTGCCCGCCGGCGACACGCTCGCGTTGCGCGCCTCGTCCGTTGCCGCATCGAGGTCCGCGAGGATCGCCTTCGCGCGTTCGTAGAAGCGGGTGCCCGCTTCCGTCAGCGACAGGTGGCGTGTCGTGCGATGCAGCAGCGCCGTCTGCAACTGCTCTTCGAGCGCCGTGACCGCGCGCGAAATCTGCGCAGCCGTTACGTCGTTCTCTTTCGCGACCGCTGTGAACGAACCCGTCTCGACCACCCGGGCGAACACGCGCATGCTGCCGACGATATCTGCCATTCGCTGACCCAGGCAAAGTGACTATCCCGTCTCGCACGACACGCCCGTTCCCGGCCGCATCGCGCCCCAAGGCGGGGACTATGCCATATGCGCCGCGTCATTCGCATTGCAGGGGACATCGCGTGCCGCCAGCATGGCACGATGCGCGCCGTTCAGAGGGTGTCCGCGTCGCGCAGGACGGACGCCAGGATCATCGCATCGCCATTGACGGGCGTGGGCCGCGGATTCGGCTTGTACACGGCGTCGCCGGGGCGGATGGCCTGGCCGCTCATCGCGCAGAAGCCCGGCATGCGGGCGCGCGCCATGCGCCAGACCTGATCGCCGAAGCAGCCGCGTGTCGAATCGCGCCACGCGATGGTGGCTGTCGACGGCGTCGGGCGATCGATCAGCGTCACCTGCGCGCCCACGGGCTCATCCGTGCTGCGCGTCTTGTGACGCGGCTGCGCTGCGGCGTCCGCGACGGCCATCAGGCGCGAAGTCGTCCCTAGCAGACCGATGGTCTGGGTCCATGGGTCCATCACGTTTGCGTTTGCCAGCATGTCGAAACTCCTGTGGAAAGCGATCGGTTCGGGCGAGGCTTGTGGACTGTCTGAAGTACGGGACGGCGCTTTAGCGTGCGTCGCTGGTCTTCTCTTTCCAGCGATGCGGCGTTTCGCCGACAAACTTCTTGAACACGGTCGTGAAGTGGGCCTGGGAGCGGAATCCGCAGCTCAGCGCGACATCCATCACGTTGTGCTTCGATGTCACGAGCAGATGCTGCGCATGCTCGACTCGCCGGCGCAGCAGATATTCATGCGGGCGCACGCCCGTTGCGCGGCGGAATTGCGCGGCGAAATGCATGCGTGTGAGGCCGGCACTCGCCGCGATGTCGGCAAGCCCAATGGGTTCGGCAAGATGGGCTTCGACGAACTCGATCACGCGGTTCATGCGCCACTGCGGCAGCGGCGCGGCTTCGCGCGAACGGCGGGTCGCGCCGGCGAAATGACGCCCGACGATATGCGACACGATCGCGAGGCTGACGCTGTCGGTGAACATCTTGCCGAGCGCGGCGTCGTTGCTCTGCGAGACGGCCAGCGCCTGGCCCAGACGCTCGAGCACGGGGTCGCGGATCAGGTCGGGATCGTCGAGCACGATGTCGGCGTCGCGCGAGTGCTGGAACAGGTCCTGATAGCACTCGGCGAGCACCTGCTGCGACACGAACAGGTGGAGCACGTCGGCGGACGACGAGAACACGGCTCGGGTCGGCACGCCGGGCGCGGTGACCTGAACGGCACCTGCCGTCAGACGGCCGTGTACGAGCCTGCGTCCGGCGTGATCGAAGGTGAGCGCCGCGCACTTCAGATTCAGGCCGATACAGTGATCGGCGACACTGCCTTCGTTGGACACTTCGAGCGGCGCGTCGCCGCCGTGGGTCCAGCGCATGACGATTACGTTATCGCGCTGCGTCGCGGCGTCGTACGCGGACGCGTTCATGTGGCGCCATTGCTGTTCGGCGACGATGGGGGATGCCTGGCGGCGCGACACGACATCGGCAAGCGGAGCGGGCAGGTCGATCAGTGTGGTGGTCATGGCAGGTTCTTCCGTTTTCAGTGATTTGATTGCGGCGCAAATAACGCTGCCGCGATGGAATCAAAGTTAAACGGATGGGCCTGGCGCGACTAGCCGTACATAGGGTTGCCGGTGCAGTCGAATGGTTGCGTCAACCTATATGAAGGTTTAATACCGGTTGGGGCGCGCGAGGCGCGGGATTTGTTGTTTTGGGCGGCGCGGCTGGGTGGGGGTTTTGGGTTTTCTTCGCTTGCAGCCGCGTTGTGGTGGATTGCCTGTGGGTTCGCTGGCATCCGCGCTTTGCCTTCGTGCTTCACGCGTTGCCCCTGTGCGGGGCGGCACCTACTTTTCTTTGCCGCCGCAAAGAAAAGTAGGCAAAAGAAAGCGGCTAACACCGCCAACTCTAGTTCTTGCCTGAGGGCCCCCAAAGGGTCTTCCGCTTCACACGGCAACGTCTTTGTTAGCGCGCGTTGCCAACGCTCCGAATGAACGCCTCACCCACTTCAAGCACCCGCACAAGGGCTAGCGGCAGCGAATGGTTTGTGCCGCCCAGGTGGCAAACTGTGTGTAGGTTGTCGCGACGTATGGCTTGGCGCTCTTACAGGGTGGAGCGCGTGCTATCGGTCCGAAGTGAGGCGTGTGTGGCGCTACGGCCTACACACAGTTTGCCGCTATAGAACGTCGGAAATTTGATGGGGCATGTTGAGACGCGGGTGCGTGAAGCGGGTGAGGCGCACCGCAAGAGCGTTGGCAACGAACATGGGTCACGTGGTTGCCGTGTGAAGCGGAAGACCCTTTGGGGCCCTCAGGCAAATACAAGAACTGGCGGTGTTAGCCGCTTTCTTTTGCCTACTTTTCTTTGCGGCGGCAAAGAAAAGTAGGTGCCGCCCCGCACAGGGGCGACGCTTGAATGGCAGACATCGTAGCGCGGATGCCAGCGAAACCACGGGCAAACCACCATAACGCGAATGTCAGCAAAAAACACAAGCAAACCCAAACCAACGTCGAAGACAAACAAAAACCTCAAGACCCGCGCTGCGTCCGCGTCGACGCCCCCACCTCCAACGACTTAACCCCCAACGCTTCCGCCTTAAGAACAAAATCAGCCAGCGACCGGGACTCCATCTTCTTCATAGCCTGCCCGCGATGAATCTTGACGGTAATCTCACTGAGGTTCATCTCAGCAGCAATCTGCTTATTCATAAGCCCACTGGCAACAAAAGCCATCACCTCACGCTCTCGCGGCGTCAGCGACTCATACCTTTTCCGCAAATCAGAAACCGAACGTTCGGACTTTCTCCGCTCCTCGTCTTTAGCGAGTGCAGTCGCAACCGCATCCAGCATGTCCTGATCCCGAAACGGCTTCGCCAGAAAATCCATCGCGCCAGCCTTCATCGCCTTCACAGACATCGCAATATCGCCATGCGCGGTCATAAAGATAATCGGCACATGCACATTGCCAGCAGCGATCTGCTCCTGCACAGCGAGCCCGCTCTGCCCCTTCAGCCGCACATCGAGAATCAGGCAACTGGGAATATCAGGCTTGTCCAACGACAAAAACTCCTGCGCAGACCCAAACGCCTCAACCCGCAAACCCACCGACCGCAGCAGCATCGTGACGGCCGCGCGCATCGAATCGTCGTCGTCGACGACATAAACGATCGACTGATTCGGGTCGTTCATTTCATCACTGCTCATCGCACGTTCCTTTATCGATCGGCAATACGAATTGCATCGTTGCGCCCTGTCCTTCTTCAGACTCGGCCCAGATACGCCCGCCGTGCGCCTCGACGATGGACCGGCAGATCGACAGCCCCATGCCCATGCCGTCCGTCTTGGTCGTGAAGAACGCGTTGAAGAGCCGCCCCACGTTCTCCTCGCTGATGCCCGTTCCCGAATCTTCGATGGCGACCTGCCCATAATGCCCGTCCACGAGGCTCGTTGCGATGCGCATGCGCCGCGCCCGTCCCGTCATGCCCGCCATCGCCTGCACGCCATTCATCACGAGATTGATGACCACCTGCTGAAGCTGCACGCGGTCACCGCATACGAGCGGCGGAGGCTCCGCATAGCAGGCTTCCAGCTCGACCCGCGCGGCGTCCAGCTCACGTCGCACAAGCTCGATTGATTCTCTCACGATACCGTTCAGATCGAGCACCGCCTGGCTCGGATCGCGCTTCTGCGCCATCGAGCGTATCTGGCGGATCACGTCGCTGGCGCGCTTCGCGTCGCGCACCATCTGGCTGATCGACTGGCCGACTTCGCCGAGATCGGGCTTCGCGCGGTTTAGCCAGCGCGTCGCGGCGTCGCCCGCAGTGACGATCGCGGCGAGCGGCTGCGTGACTTCATGCGCGATCGACGCAGCGAGTTCGCCAAGCATCGTCACGCGCGTGACATGCGCGAGTTCCGCCGTCGAGCGGTCGAGCGCGTCCTGCGCGAGCTGGCGCTCCGTCACGTCCATCAGCGCACCCACGTATTCGATGCTGGCCGACTGCGGCACGGCCAGATGCGCGACGTAGTGTACGTACTTGATCCGCCCGTCGGGCATCTGCAGCCGGTGTTCGTTGTCGATGTACGGCGCGCCCGACAACGCCGATTCGTACGCTTCGCGCACCAGCGCGAGATCGTCGGGATGCGTGCGCGCGAGAACCAGCTCGATGCCCGGCGTGTAGTCAGGCGAATACTCGAAGATCCGGTAGACCTCGTCGGACCACCACATCGCGCCCTCGGGCAGGCGCGTCGCGATGCTGCCCGTGCGGCTCAGGCGCTGCGCGTCGGACAGGAACGCCTCGCTGCGCTCCAGCGCCTGCTCGGCCTGCTTGCGCTCCTCGATGTCGGTATTGACGCCATACCAGCGCAGAATCTGGCCGTTCTGATCGCGCAGCGGGTCCGCGCCGATATGCATCCACCGGTACGAGCCATTGCTCTGGCGGATGCGTGCGACGTTCTCGAACGGCTTGCCCGTGGCAATCGCGCCGCGCCACGCCGCGTGCATCGCCGGCCAGTCATCGGGATGCACAATCGACGTCCAGACGTCGCCGCTGCCGCCCGTCAGCGTGATGCCAAGCTCGTTCCAGCGGCGGTTGATGTAGCTCAGTTCGCCATCGCGCGACGAACTCCAGACCATGCCGGGAATCGCGTCGATGGTCGCGCGCAGGTCTTCCTGTTGCCGCTGCAACTCGGCTTCCATGCGCTTGCGCATCGTGATGTCGTTGTTGGTCGCCAGTATCGCGCGCGGCTTGCCTTTGTCGTCGCGCCACAGCGCGAAGCGGCTCGACACGATGACGGTGCTGCCGTCGCTGCGCACGCGCTCCAGTTCGCCTTCCCAGCGGCCCTTGCGCACGACCTCGTCGCGCAGTTCGTCGATGGGAATCGATGAACTGGTGCGCGTCAGTTCGTGGATGCGCTGGCCGATTGCCTGCTCGGTCGTCCAGCCGTACAGTTCCTCGGCGCCCTGATTCCAGAACGTGATGCGGTCGTTCATGTCGTAGGCGACGATCGCGTCGTGCGTGAGGTTCAGTAACTGGATCTGCTCCTGCAGCCGCACCGTGTTCGCCTGGTTGCGCAACGCGAGAAACGAAGTCGTGCCGATGGCAAGCAGGCTCACGATGCCGCGCGCAATCGAGCCGCCCGAATAGTTCTCGTCGTGCGACATCAGGAAGGCTATCACCGTCAGCGCCGCGCACGCGCATGCCGTTGCGATCGTGGCATGCCGCAAGCCCGTCGACGCGACGAGCAGCACGACGACCACATAAAGCACGGCAATGGCGATGTCGAGCGGCGTCAGCGCGTCGATCACGAACACGATCACGCCGACGATGCCCGCAAGAGAAAAGAGAACGCGCGCGTCGCGAGCCGACGTCATACCTGCGCCCTGACGGAACATCATGACGCCCCGTGAACGCGCGGTATTGCTGTGGAGTGGAATGGACGGCACATCTTCGGCATAGGCGTTCCTCGCGAGCGCTTGTCTGCGGCATTTATTAGCGGCGCTTCTCTGCCGCATTTGTCAGCGGGCGGCGCAACCCTGATTCGCGCCGCCACACGCGTCGCTCGACAGTCGGACATCCAGCAAGCCGGCCCATTTCGATCCGGTAAGGATTCTATCCGAATAGCTCAATAACCCGCGTCATAGGGCCGCGGCGCGGCAACCCGCGCCGGCCTCATTCGCCCTGCGAGCCGTCGGGTTCCAGCCGCGCGAGGCAGCGTGACACTTCGGCGCCGTCGACAGGTTTGGTCAGCACGCACATCGCGCCCAGGTCGAGTGCCTGGCGGCGCACCGCGTCGGAAGCGAAAGCGGAGATGAAAATGATGGGCTGCGTCACGCCCATGTCCAGCAGATGACGATACATGTCGAGACCGCTCATGCCGGGCATTTGCACATCGGAGATGATGCACGCGACCTGGTCTACGTCGGATGCAAGGAACGCCTCGGCCGATGCGTACAGCCGGACGTCCCAATCCAGCGAACGAACAAGGCTAGACATCGCGGTGCGGACGGATTCGTCGTCGTCGATGACTGAAGCGATCGGATGGTTGTGCAAGCGACTTTCCTCGGCCGTTGGGTTACGACGGCACGGTTCTGCGTAATGCCGTTCAAGATGATTCCATCTTATGGGAATCGCCCCGCCGCGAGAATCATATGTAGGTATAGTTCTGACCCTCCGCGCGGCCTCGGGCCCCGCCCGTCAAGCCCGGCCGGCCTGCCTTACGGCGGATTCCAGCCTGCTGCCGTGCGTTTCGGAACCCGCGCGTGCCTTGCGGAAACCCGCTTGCGCCCGGCCTCCCTACATTGTCGACGTCGCGGGCAAACGCCCGGCTCAACCCATCGCGACGGGATAACCGTCTTTTTGCAAACGAGGAAAAACAACGTGTCCGCCGTCATTGAACATCTCGAAGGCGAAGCGCGCGAGCGCCTGATTGTCTGGCTCACACGCCGCATGCAGGAGTGCAATATCACATTGGAAGCGCTGCAACATGCGCTGCAGCAGGATATCGACGAAGCGAAACGGATCCGCTACCGCGATGCGTGGGGCAATACGTGGACGGGCGACGGCGAGCACCCGGAATGGCTGCGCCGCGCAGTGGCGGCGGGGCAAAGCGTCGATCACTTTCTGTGCGAGTGACGCGAATGGCCAGCATGACGCGAACGACGCGAATGCGACATCTCGCAGGTCCTTAAGCGTCTCTTCATCTTGCCGTCCGTATCATGACGACGGTTCCTGTGTACCCCCTCGTAACCACGGGAACCGATTCAGCCGACGACGACGTCGGCTTTTTTTCGCGCCGATCCAGACGCGCGGCGGCTGGCGCGCTATGCGTGGCGCTCGGGCGGCACAGCCCCCGTCAGCACGTCCAGCACATACTCCTTGACCAGCGCGCGCACGTCGCCCGACGTATTGCCGAACTCGGCGCCCACCAGGGTTTCCCCGTCCTTCGTGCGGCGGTTGCGCGCGATGCAGTTCAACGGCGCCGTGCGCACGCGGCCGGCACGCGCGAGCGGCAGCGAGAGCTTGAAGTGCTCGCCAGGCGCGAGCGAATTCGAGTTCGCGTTCACCAGCAGGCCGACGCCCGCGGCGCTCAGATCGACTGCGCGGACTTCCGTCCCCGCCATGGGCCGGTCGTTTTGCGAGAGGCGCGCCGTCACGTCAATGCCGACGCGCACATGCCGCCGCAGCGCACGTGAGCGGACTTCCGTGGGGTAACGCAGATAGAGCACGTCGAACGGCGTCGTATGGCGGCCGATGACTTCCGACTCGAACGCATGGCGATAACGCCCCGCGATGAACTGCCCTTCGACAGCCTCGCCCGCCGCGAACGCGGGATCGACGCCCGCGCCCGCGAGCAGCAGGCTGACGTCGTCGAGCGCGCCGACGAAGCGGGTGCGCGAGGAAATGGCCGGGCCGTTTGCCAGCGTGATCACGAAGTCTTCGGGGATACAGCCCGACACGGGAAATGGACCCACGAGCGTCTGGTCTTCATGGCCGCGCCGCGCGCGCCCGGCGGACGCGGGGGTGGTGTCCGCGTCCTCAGGTGTCGCGTCGTCGCGGCGCTCGCCGGTGAACGGATGCCTGAACGGCCCTTGCGCGAAGAGCCGCTCGCATTGCATCGCGCTGTGAACGATGTGCCCGCGCGCCATCAGCAGCCTGCCGTCCGCCGTGTAGACGGAAAACGGCAGTGGAACGCCGATCGTGACTTCCCGTTGCGACAGCGGCACCAACGGCATGACTCGTTTTCTCCTCTCGAATTTTTTACCGCATCGCATTCGTGCAGTGCGCGCAGCGCGTGCAGGCAGCAAGTATGCACGACGTGGCCGCCCGGACCAACCTGGCAAACGTTTGTCTGACTCGATTGTTTGGACAGACGCATGCAAAACGCCGTCGCGCGCAACGCCGGACCCGCAAAGGTTGGTTTCCAGCGGCTCAAGAATCTTCGCGGCGGCGCGTCCCTATAATGGCCGCCATTACCGGCGTTTGCGTTACTGCGTTTCGCGTGCTATCACGGGACAACCCGCCCGCCTATTGCACAGGACAATTCGACATGACTACCCAGGCACTCACCTCCGGCATCGATCACGTTGGTCTCGCCGTGCGCGATCTGAACCTGACGCGCGATTTCTTCGTCGAATGCCTGCACTGGAAGCAGGTCGGCGAAAAGCCGGACTACCCCGCCGCGTTCGTGTCGGACGGACACGTGATGCTGACGCTGTGGCAAGTCACCAATCAGGCAGGGCTCGTGGCGTTCGACCGCAAGACCAACGTCGGCCTGCATCATCTTGCGTTGCGTGTCGGCAGCGAAGAGGCGCTCAACGAGATTTTCGCGCGCGTCTCGCAGTGGCCCGGCGTCAAGGTCGAGTTCGCGCCGGAGAACCTCGGCGCTGGACCGAAGCGTCACACGATGATCTATGAACCCGGCGGCATCCGGCTCGAGTTCGACTTCGATTCGCGCCTGAAGGCGGCTGGCTAAGCAGCGCATCGCGCTCGCCAACCCCTGATCCATGACGGGCAGAAAAGGCCACGGTGATGAGCTATCACCGCGGGTGATACCCCTATCAAAACAAACCGCGCGTTCTCCTCGTGATCTGTTGCTAGAGTGATGCCAGTGCAGTTGGGCAGCAACAGAGCAGAGGTTGAGCATGGACCAGCTTTACATGTTGAGGGCGTTCGTCTCGGCGGCGCAGCATCAGAGTTTCAGCAAGGCGGCGACCTCGCTGGGCGTGACGACTGGCTCCATTTCGAAGGCGATTGCGAAGCTGGAAGCTTCCATCCAGACGCGCGTGCTCCATCGCACGACGCGCTCCGTCACGCTGACGGAAGAAGCGCAATCCTATTACCTCAGTTGCTGCCGCCTGCTCGAAGAACTCGACGAAGCGAATCGCCGCATCATGCGCGAGCGCGAAGTCGACAGCGGCAAGCTGCGTCTGGTGATTCATCCGATGCTGGTGAGCGAAACGTTCTCGCAGTTCCTGTCCAGTTACCGCGCCGTCGCGCCGAACGTGAACCTCGTCGTTTCCGTCGACGAAGGCGCCGTCAATCTCTATGACGGACAGTTCGACATGGCGATGCTTCCGCCGCATCAGGTCGAGCAGTCGGCTGTCATTCGCAGAACTTTGTTCAAGTCGTCGCGCTCGCTGGTCGCATCCGCCGATTATCTTGCGCAACGCGGAACGCCGCATTGCGCGGCGGACCTCACCGAGCACTTTCTGCTGTTGCCGTCCCAATCGCGCCAGCGAAGCACGAACTACGTGCAGGTGATCGAAAACGGCGCGCCTGTGCAGGTGATTCCGATGTCGTCGATGGACGGCAACGACGTGCTGTTACGCGCGGCCGCGCTGGCGGGCGCTGGCATTGCGGAGTTACCGGAAGCGATGGCGCGGGAAGATGTGGCGATGGGCAAGCTGGTGCCCGTGTTGCCCGGCTGCTCGATCTCGGATAGCGAAGTCGAAATTTGCCTGTTCTATTCGCATCGGGAATTGCTGCCCGCGCGCTTCAGAACGTTTGTCGACTTTTGCACCGAGTTCTTTCGTCTCAACAGCGCACGGCGGCGGGCGCCCTTGCTGGAAGCCCAACCGCAGGCTGCTTAAGCTACTGACTTAGGCTGCCGCCATCACAGGGCCGAGACGCGAGCGCGTCACTTCGACGAATGCCTGCATCGCGCTCGAAACGTAGGCGTCATGCCGGCGAATAAAGAGCGTAGCGACCTGCGCCTTCTCTGGCGGCAACGAATGAAGCGCGACGATATCCTGTTCCGCCGCGCTCGACACAACACCGCGCGGCAACAGCGTCACGCCGATGCCCGCCGCGACGCACGCGATGATCGCATCGAGCGAACCGAATTCGAGCGGCGTGGCCGTCACGATGCCCATTTCCGCCAGCAGCGCTTCCAGCCGCTGACGATACGAACAACCCAATCTGAACACGATGGTCTTGAGGTCGGGCACGGCGCGCAGCGCATCCATCGAACGCAGGTTGCGCGGCGTCACCAGCACCAGTTCTTCCTGAAAGATCATCTCGGCATGCAGCTCCGGATGTTCGACGGGGCCTGCGACAAACGCGCCATCGAGTCGGCACGCGGCGACCTCTTCCGTCAGGCTGCAACTCGTGCCCGTAGTCAGAGAGAGGCGCACTTGCGGATAGATTCTGGCGAAGTTGCTCAGTATCGGCGAAAGGCGCAATGCGGCCGTCGTTTCGAGCGTGCCTAAAGCGAGCGCGCCGGCGGGCGGGCCGTCGTCGAGCGCTGCGAGCCGCGCGTCCGCAAGCAGTTTCGCAATGCGCGCCGCGTACGGCAGCATGCGTTGCCCAGCGGGCGTCAGGCTGACGCCGCGCACATGGCGCTGAAACAGCGCGACACCGATTTCCCGTTCGAGAGACCGGATTCGCGCTGTCACGTTGGACTGAACGGTATGAAGTTCGGCAGCCGCCCGGTTCATGCTGCCTTGACGGGCCACTGCCTCGAACACCTTGAGGTCGGCGACATCCATGCTGTGTACCTCGATGAGATCGACAAGGCCTGGATACTGTCATCACAGGCCCGCACTGCGCTGCGGCGCAGGTCGATCGTCATCCTACACCAAAGCCGGATTGTGCATCGGCGCGCTGATCACAGCCATTGCTTCTGGCAAGGCCTCAACCCGTCTTTTGGGCTTTGAATTCCTCGCCATTGATACGGCTCGATATGCTGATGTTCTCGCGCGGATGCTCATGCAGGATCACATTGATGATCTTCGGGTCGGAACCGATCGCGTCGTGCGTGACCTGAATGATGTCGCGCATCAGTTGCTCGCGGCGCGCCGGTGTCAATCCAGCGGCGATATGGCATTCGATAAAAGGCATGCTGATACTCCTGCGATGTTTATTTGAGGCGGCTGATCAGTTCTTTGTCGTTGGCTGCGCCTTCCACGTATTCGGGAAGATGCTCGCCATGCTCGACGAAGTTGATACCCCTGCCCTCGCGAAACACAATGAAGATGTCGTTCTTCGTTTCGCCTGTCGCCTCGCTGACCACACGCAGCAGACCCGCTGCAAGCTGACGTTTCTGTTCGTCCGTTCTACCGTATCGCATGTCACATGAAATCAGGGCCATTCGAATCTCCTGTATGCCTGAATCAATTATTGAATTCCCGGATGCTTTGCCGGGTACACCGCTTCTCGATTGACTTTCGTGAGGAGTTGCATCAACTCAGAGATCTTGTGTTCTTCGAGCCTGGAAACGAGATCGACGATCTGGCCACGCAGCGTTTCGTCCGCATAGGGCTCGCTGAGCCAGTTGAATTTTTCGACAGTCCGCTCCCAAGTGAACGGATTGTCGAGACCGCCTTCAAAGCCCACATGCTCCTTCGACACCACACGGCCATCGCGGCAGCGAATCGTAACGCGCGTATTCAATGCCTTCGGGTATTGGGCCGAAAAGGCGGCGTCGGGACGTATCGTGACTTTCTTCAGCAGCGCTTGCGCGTCGGCTGCCTGGACACGCGCGGGTTCCAGTTGAGCGGGACCGACCTGATCGTCGAGCAAGGCAGCGGCAATCAGATACTTGAGGTTGTAGTCGGCCTGCTCTTTCGTTTGCGGATCGTCTTTCGCACCGAAGCCGCCACCGCCCGCGATGTCATAGCCCATCTGGAAGATGTCGCAAACCACATCTTCGACGTCGCCGCCCGTTATGCCGTGCGCGCGCTTGAGATCCAGCGTGGCTTCGAGCACGGGCTGACCGTGAATCAGCGAGCAGTACTTCTTCATCACGGTCTGATGGACCACCTCCAGCCTCGAATCTTCCCAATCCACTTCGACCGGCTGATCGAACATGCGCACGAGTCCGTTCGGTCCTTCGAAAAGACGTAGCGGCCCCGTAAAACCACGCTTCGCAAGCGACGCCGAATAAACCGCTCGCATGCAGGTTATGCCGGGCGAAAAGCCCTTCCAGTACGACACGGGTTCGGAGTGAACGCAGGAGAGCGAGATGTTGTCGACGGTGGCGATGGCGATCGCATGCGCGATTTGATCCGCGTCGAGGCCAAGCAATTTTCCCGAAGCGGCCGCTGACGAAATCGCAAGTTGAATTGCGTGGTTGAAACCCTTTGCCATGACGGGAACGATTGCCGTAATGCGGCAGCCGATCTCATACGCAACCGCGAGCGCAAGCATGAACGATTCGCCGTCCGCCGATGCATGCTCGGCGGCGGCCAGTATCGCGCCGAAGTTGTCGCTCGGATGACAAAGACCGCCTGGCGACATGTAGCTGTCGAGCAGGTCCACGTAACGCACGAGCGCCGAGTTGTACAACGCCGCCTGATCCGGAGAAGTCGAGCCGCCGCCAATCAGCGTACAGGTGCCGCCGCTGCGATATTCGTCGAACTGCTCCCGGAGCGCCTTGAAAGGCGAGCCTGGCAATGCGGCGATTGCACACCCCAGGCTATCCAGGATGTTTCGCTTCAGCAAGTGCCGGGTCTGCGGCGTGAGATGACTGACGTGCGCAACGTCGGCAAACCGCCCGATACGTTCGACAGCGGTAAGAGTGCTCATGGCTTGAAGGTCTCGCGTGAAGAACGGGTGACTCAATGTCGCACCGCTCACTGCGGAGATCAAGCGAAGGGTTTGGATACCGCTATCTGTTGCGCTGATAGTGACGACGCATTTTCAGGCATTACTTTTCGCCTACAAAACGCTACACAGGCGATGTACGGCAGACACAAATCAGATACATGCACACGTTTCAATCTTCCGACGCTTATCCTCGAAGAGATTGATTATCGTGTCAGAAGATTTATCTAATCGCCGCCGCTTTATGTTCGCAGCCGCAGCAAGCGTCGCAACGTTGACGACGCTCGGCAACATGCCGCATGCGCTTGCTGCATCGACTCGCGACGCCTCAGCGTCCGCAACGCCGCTAACAACGCTTCCTGTACGCCAGGTTCGCACGGATCTGCTCGACATCGGCTATCACGAAGCGGGACCCGCCGAAGGCCGCCCCATCATTCTTCTCCACGGCTTTCCGTACGACATTCACAGCTACGTGGACGTCGCGCCCATGCTCGCAGCGCAGGGCTTTCGCGTAATCGTGCCGTATCTGCGCGGCTTCGGAACGACGCGCCTTCTGTCAGCGGATACGCCGCGCGCCGGTCAGCAGGCGGCCGTCGGCCAGGACGTGATCGAACTGATGAATGCACTGGATATTCCCGAGGCTGTGCTCGCCGGATACGATTGGGGCGGACGCGCGGCTTGCGTCGTCGCCGCTATCAAGCCTTCGCGCTGCGTCGGCCTTGTTTCCGTGAACAGCTATCTGATCCAGGATATCTCCAAAGCGGGCGCGCCGCTGCCGCCTGGCATCGAACGCGGCCTCTGGTATCAGTACTATTTTCAGACCGAACGTGGCCGTGCGGGACTCGAAGCCAATCGACGCGAGCTTGCGCACATTCTGTGGAAGAACAATTCGCCGACGTGGCATTTCGACGAAGCGACCTTCGAGCGTTCGGCGAAAGCATTCGACAATCCGGACTTCGTGGATATCGTCATCCATTCATACCGGCATCGACTTGGCCTTGCAGCGGGCTATTCGCAGTACGATGAGATCGAGAAGAAGCTCGCATCGATTTCACCCATTACGGTTCCGTCAATCACACTGGACGGCCTCGCGGACGGCGTGATCCCTGCCACCGATGGCCGCGCGTCAGCAGCGAAGTTCACCGGCCCGCGCATTCACCGACAGATTCCGAACGCGGGCCACAACCTGCCGCAGGAAGCGCCCAAAGCTTTCGCCGATGCCTGCGCGGAACTCGCGCGCAGCGGCAAGTGGAGAACCTGAGCTTTATCGTGCAACGCGCGCCGATGTTTTCCGGCGCTTTTGCTGCACGCCGCTTGCCGTCATCAGATCGCACTGAACGGGATGAGTGATTTCCGTTGCAAGCCCGCCCGCGAGAAAGAAGAAGATTGCCAAAAGCCGTTTCATGATTGCCTCCAACATTGATTCACGCCTTTGTTATAGCGCAGAACATGCGCCCATTTGTGTCCCAATGTATCGAAGCACCCCACTGATACAAGACGATTCAAACACGCGACACGGCGACACAGCAGAGATACGCGAGGACGTTCAAATACAGCCATGTCTTCCAATCAAAGGACGCTGACATGTTCTCCCGAATCAAAACCCTGACTACCGTCGTTGCCATTGCCGCCGTTGCCGGGCTGGGTGCAATGGTCGCCAACAGCGGCGCCGCGACGGCCGTTCCTGCCGAAAACAACCGCGCTGCGCCGGAATTCGCCGGAATCGATCAATGGCTGAATTCACCGCCTCTGACCATGCAGCAATTGCGCGGAAAAGTCGTGCTCGTCGATTTCTGGACGTACACATGCATCAACTGCGTCAATACGCTGCCGCATGTCGAGAAGCTGTATCAGAAGTACAAGGATCAAGGCCTTGTCGTCGTCGGCGTGCATACGCCTGAATACGCGTTCGAGCGCGAGACGAAAAAGGTCAAGGCGGCGATTGCCGAATACGGGCTGCATTACCCCGTCGCGCAGGACAACCAGTACGCGACGTGGAACGCTTATGGCAACCAATACTGGCCGGCCGTCTATCTGATCGACAAGCAGGGGCACATCGTCTATAGCCATTTCGGCGAAGGCGATTACGACAAGACGGAAGCAGCCGTCCGCGAGCAACTGGCGCGTGCGGGTTGATGTTGGCAGACGTGGCTAAAGCGCGGCGTGTGTGCCGCGCCATCCGCTCAAAATGCGCTGCGATACGCGTACAGACCCGGCAGGCCGCCCGTCATCAGGAACACGACCTTCGAGCCTGGCGCGAACGTTTTGCTTCTAATGTCGTGCAGCAGGCCCGCGAACGCTTTCCCGCTATACACAGGGTCCAGAAGCAGGCCTTCGACGCTCGCCAGAAGCCGCACGGCTTCACGCATCGCGTCGGTGGGAATGCCATAGCCTTCACCGCGCTGCCCGCCCTCAACGATCACGCTCGCGTCGGGAAGCACCGCATCGGGCCGCAGCAGCGCAAGCGTTTCCTTCGCCTTCAATCGCGTATTGGACAAGGTGTTCTCATGCGTCGCCAGCACGTTATGCGAGACGACACGCGTCGGGTCCTCGCCCATCGCCAGCAAGCCGGCGACGAGACCCGCCTGCGTGCCGCCGCTGCCGTTGGGCACGTCAATGCGGTCGAACGAAACACCCAGCGCGCGCGCCTGTTCGAGAATTTCCACCGCACACGCCGCATAACCAAGATTGCCGACAGCAGACGAGCCGCCCAGCGGCGCGAGATACACCTTGTGTCCGGCCTTGCGCAGCTCGTCCGCGCGGTTTTGCGCGAACGCCATCGCATCGGCATTGCCGGGCAGATCATGAATGCGGGCGCCGAGCAGCTCGTCGAGCAGCACATTGCCGTTGTGGACGTAATCGTCGTCTTCGCGCGGCACCATGCGCGTCAGCACGACCTCGCAAGCAAGGCCCGCACGCGCCGCCGCTGCGGCCGTGAGCCGCGCGTGATTCGACTGGCGCGCGCCCACCGTGATGACCGTGTCCGCGCCCTGCGCGAGTGCTTCGCCCAACAGGAACTCGAGTTTCCTGAGCTTGCTGCCGCCACCGCCGAGTCCCGTGACGTCGTCGCGCTTGACGTAGATATCCACGTCGCCGAGCAGCTTGCTCAAGCGGCTGAGATGCTGGATCGGCGTGGGCCCTTCGATCAATGCGTAACGAGGAAAGGCGGTGAGATCGAGAGCGGGTGCGTTCGACATGCGGAAATCTCCAGGTGTTCGGCGTCGTTTGTCGCGCAAATGTTAACGCATCGCCGCGTGCTTCGCATGCCGCGTTCAACGGCCATCAATCCCCGAAAATATTGAACATCAGGAAACAATCGATGAACACATTATTCGCGTTTGCACGCGCCTTTGCGGGCTCATGGCCCGGTTTTCCGCTCTCGCTCTCCCAATCCAGCGAGATTATCGAGTATCACGCCATTCCGTTTTTACATATATATCGCACGCGATTTACTCGCAACCGATTGACAAATTCCTAGACCTCAGTATCATCTCGCATGTGATTCCATCGTATGCGATTTAGTTATCCTGACCACCTGACTGTCACACCACCGGAGATGAATATGAAAAGCACTCGCGCAGCACTCGCCGCCACGTTCGCCCTTTCGCTTACTGTCCTCGCCACCAGCGCGCATGCCGGCTCCGAGCAGGCCAAGCCTCAAGAAAAATGCTTTGGCGTGTCGCTCGCCGGCAAGAACGATTGCGCAGCCGGTCCCGGCACGAGCTGCGCAGCCACGTCGAAGGTCGACTATCAGGGCGACGCGTTCGTCATGGTCGACAAGGGCACCTGCACGACGATCAAGACGCCGAAGGGCTACGGCGCGCTGAAGGCGAAGTCATGATGCTGCACTCCCAAACCCGCGACGCGCGCGTTTCCCGCTCGTCCCTCGCGAAACAGGGCGGCGTGTCGGAACTCCGCGCAGCCGTCACCGAGCGCCTGTCGGGCGCGCTTTCGCCTTCGCTACTGCTGCTGGTGGCGCGCTTCGGTATCGCAGCAACCTTCTTTCTGTCGGGACGCACGAAAGTAACCGGCCTGCTGACGATCAAGCCGTCGACGTATGCCCTGTTCAGCTCGGAATACGCATTGCCGCTGATTCCTCCGGAGCTGGCCGCGCACCTCGCCACGTATGCGGAGCACCTGTGCCCGATCCTGCTCGTGCTCGGATTGTTCACGCGCTCCGCCGCGTTGGTGCTGCTGGGCATGACGGCCGTGATCGAGATCTTCGTCTATCCCGACGCATGGCCGACGCATCTGACCTGGGCAGGTCTGCTTCTTCCGCTGATCGCGCATGGCGCAGGCAAATGGTCGATCGATCATCTGCTGGGCCGCTCGCGCACCGCGGACTAACCGAACCCTCGTCACCCGATATCCACAACACGGCCCGCGTGGCCTCCATTCGAAAACACTATGCGCATTCTTTCGACTTTGACCCTCGCCGCGGCAGCGCTCGCCGTTTCAGGCGCAGCATTCGCCGCAACGCCGGACGCGCCGGCTGGCGTGAAGAACATCGTGATCGTTCACGGTGCGTTCACCGACGGCTCCGGCTGGCGCGCGGTGCATGACATCCTGATCCATAAGGGCTACAACGTCCGCATCGTCCAGCAACCGATGACGACGCTCGCAGAAGACGTCGCCGCGACCAACAACGCCGTCATCGGACAGACAGGCCCTGTCGTTCTCGTCGGCCATGGCTACGGCGGCTCAGTCATCACGGAAGCGGGCGCGCGTCCCAAGGTGAAGGCGCTGGTCTACGTCGCCGCGTTTCAGCCCGACGTCGGCGAAAGCGTGAATCAGCTCGCTGGATCGATGCCGAAGCTCACGGACGGCGTGCAGAAGACCATCGACGGTCACTACTACTTCGACCCCGCCAAATACGGCACGGACTACGCCGGCGATCTCGTGTCGAACCGCACCGACTTCATGGCCGTTTCGCAAGTGCCCGCCACCGTCGCCGACTTTGCCTCCGCGCCGTTCACGGTCGCATGGCACAACAAGCCGACCTACGGCATCGTCGCGACCGACGACCGCGTGATCAACCCCGACCTGCAACGCTGGATGTACAAGCGTGCGGGCTCGAAGGTCACGGAAGTGAAGGCAAGCCATGCCATCGAAATTTCGCAGCCTGAAGCCGTCGCGAAGGTTATCGAAGAAGCCGCGCTGCACGCGAAATAAACGCAAAGCCATTTTCCCAATCGCATTTCACTCAACCCACCATGGAGCAACCATGAACAGCACCGTCAAATCCCGCGTCAGCTTCGCTGCAGCCGCAGCTCTCCTCGCCATCGCATCGGCAACCGTCGCGACCTCCGCGAGCGCCGCCACGGGCGAGCAACCCGGCCGCTGCTACGGCGTCAACGCATGCAAGGGCCAGGCGCTGTGCGCGACGGCTCACAACGACTGCAAGGGCCTCAACAGCTGCAAGGGCAAAGGCGTAGTCGTGAAGACGCCGAGCGAATGTCTGTCGCTGGGCGGCACACTGACCGAGCCGAAGTAAGTCACGCTAGCGTTGGCCCGGCTATGCGTTGCCGGGCCAGTCCATTCACCGACACTCCGCAGCCGGGTACGCCTCATGCTCTCTCCCAATCCCCGCTTTGCAGGCTATGGCCTTGGCCTGCGCAAGGAACACTATCGCGACTTCCTGGAAACGAACGTTCCCGTCGATTTCGTCGAAGTCATTTCCGAGAACTTCATGGTCGAAGGCGGCCAGCCGCGCGACATTCTGCGGCGCGTGCGTGAGAAGCATCCCGTCGTGCTGCATGGCGTGTCGATGTCGATCGGCTCGGCGGATGGCATCGACCGTGACTATCTGCGCCGGCTGAAGTCGCTCGTCGACGAGATCGAACCGCTGTTCGTGTCCGATCATCTGAGCTGGTCGCGTATCGGCCGCTTCAATTCACACGACTTGTTGCCCGTCCCTTATACCGACGAAGCGCTCGACACCGTATGCGCGAATATCGACATCGCGCAGAATGCACTCGGGCGCCAGATGCTGTTCGAGAATCCGTCCAGTTATCTCGCGTTCGACGGCGCCACGATGACCGAGTGGGAATTCATTTCCACGATGTCGAAGCGCACCGGCTGCGGCCTGCTGCTCGACGTGAACAATATCTTCGTGAGCGCAACGAACCACGGTTTCGATGCGCTCGCCTATCTCGACGGACTGCCTGTCGATCGCGTGCATCAGATCCATCTCGCAGGACACTCGCAAGGCCGCGATCTGCTGATCGACACGCACGATAGCCCCGTGTGCGATGAAGTCTGGGCACTCTATGAGAACGCGATGGCGCGGCTCGGTCCCGTCGCGACGATGATCGAGCGCGACGGCAACGTGCCGCCGCTGAACGAACTGCTGAGGGAACTGTGGATCGCGCGCAAGCTCGGCGCTCATGCGCAACAGGACGCACAGGTCACACGCGACACGCGCATTGCGGAGGCCGCATGACACTCGCCGCGTGGCAACAGGACTTCCGCTCGTGGCTTACGGATGCATCGGAAGAAGCCGCCCGCCGCGTCGGCGGCGATGCATCACGCGGCCTGTCCGTCTATCAGAACAACTATCGCGGGCAATTGATCGAATGCCTCGAGCATTCGTTTCCACAGGTACGGACGTTGCTTGGCGAGGATGCGTTTCTGCATGCCGTCGTGACCCACATCAACCACCATCCGCCGCACGCGTGGACACCTGACGCGTACGCATACGGTTTCGGCGACACGCTGAGCGTGCTGTTCCCGCACAACCCCGACGTGCACGAGCTCGCGTGGATCGAGAATGCGCTGGCCGAAGCCTTCGTTGCGCATGACGCGCAGCCGCTGCCGCTCGACGCCCTCGCTTCCGTCGACTGGGACGCGGCACGGCTGCGCTTTGCGCCGTCGCTCAGGCATCGCCCCGCCACGACGAATGCCGACAGCATCTGGTCCGCCCTATCCGCCAACGCCGAGCCGCCCGAAAGCGAAATGCTCGACGAACCGGGCGGCCTGATCGTCTGGCGGCGGCAGTTCGTGTCGTGCCTCAAGCGCGTCGATGCCGCCGAGTACGAAGCGCTCCTTCATCTGCAGGAAAATGAAAGCTTTGCAACACTATGCGATCTGCTCGTCGAGCGTCTGGGTGACGCGGATGGCGTGGCGAAAGCGGGTGCGCTGCTGGCGGGATGGCTGGGCAGCGAACTCATCGTGGGTGTGGAGAGCGTTTGACAGTCGCTAGCTCTCCGCCCATTCCTCAACTACGATCGAGGGGAGCAAGATGCCGATTGTCACAATTCAGGTTACGCGAGAAGGGACGAAACCCGGCGCGGATTGCGTGACGGCCGAAGAAAAGGCGCGACTCATCAAGGGCGTGAGCCAGGTGTTGCTCGACGTGCTGAACAAGCCGCTCGAATCCACCTTCGTTGTGATCGAGGAAGTGCCGACGGATAATTGGGGCTGGGGCGGTCTGCCTGCCCTCGAGTATCGAAAGCTCAAAGCAGCGAAATCAGCCTGACCTGCAGTCTTCCAACAACGCGTAGCTCTTCAACGAAGGAGTTTGCCATGTCGCTCGAAAAGGCGCTTTACACTGCTCACGCAACCGCAACGGGAGGCCGCGACGGCCGCGCGACGGTGCCCGAAGCCAACCTTGAATTCAAGCTCACCACGCCAAAGGAACTGGGAGGAAAAGGCGGTGACGGCGCGAACCCGGAGCAGCTGTTCGCCGCCGGTTACAGCGCCTGCTTTATCGGTGCGATGAAATTCGTTGCCGCACGCGATAAGATCGCGATCCCCGCAGATGCGTCGATCGACAGCAGCGTCGGGATCGGGCCGATTCCAAATGGGTTCGGCATCGAAGTCGAGATGAAAATATCATTGCCGGGTATGGAGCGCGATGCCGCGCAAGATCTGGTCAACAAGGCTCACATCGTGTGCCCATATTCGAATGCGACGCGCAATAACATCGACGTGAAGCTCACGCTCGTCTGACGCATCGATTCGTGCCTCAAATTGCTGGCCGCCGTTTAATCGCGCGGCCAGCAATACGTTATTGCGAATTTCAACGGCACTTCGCAATACGCATTCAGTCCAGCGACTCCGTCACCACGGACGGGCTATGCGAGTCCATCCAGTCGTATGAATCGCTGAAATGCGCCCATGCCCAGTTGCGCGGGACAGCAGCAGCTTGTGCGTTCTCGCTCGATACTGCTTCGATGCGCGTGCGTACGCCTGCGCCGCTATGGTCGTCGATATTCCGGAAGTTCAAAGATTCGCGCTTCATTGCCTGATCCTCAGTAGAGCCTGTGGCGACGTCGAATTTGAAACGTCGGCCTATGAACGTAGGGTAAACCTCCTGACGGAATCATCAACCGGGCTGCGCAGAATTCACAGTTTTCAAATCGGGAACAATGCGTGCTATCGCGTCGATTGACTGCATCGTCAAACATCAGATCAAAGCGCACAAACAAAAACAGCCCTTCTAAAAAGGGCTGTCTGGCTTGGGTTAAAGCGTGTTACTTCGCGGTCGGCATCGCGAATTCGGCGCCCTTCTCGATGCTCTCCGACCAGCGCTGCATGATCGACTTCTGCTTCGTATAGAAGCGCACGCCTTCTTCGCCGTATGCATGCGTGTCGCCGAACAGGCTGCGCTTCCAGCCGCCGAAGCCATGCCACGCCATCGGCACCGGAATCGGCACATTGATGCCGACCATGCCGACTTCGATACGGCGGCCGAATTCGCGCGCAACATGACCATCGCTCGTGAAGCACGCCACGCCGTTACCGAATTCGTGCGCATTGATCAGCTCGACGGCTTCCGTGAAGTCCTTCACGCGCACGCAAGCAAGCACCGGCCCGAAAATCTCTTCCTTGTAGATGCGCATTTCCGGCGTCACGTTGTCGAACAGCGTACCGCCCGTGAAGAAGCCGTCTTCATGACCCGCCACCTTCAGACCGCGGCCATCGACGACGAGCGTCGCGCCTTCCTTCACGCCCTCGGCGATATACCCTTCGATCCGCTCCAAGGCCTGCCGCGTGACGATCGGACCCATTTCCGCGTCCGGCTCCATGCCGTTCTTCACGATCAGGCTGCGGGCCCGTTCGGCGAGTCGCTCCACGATCTTGTCAGCCACGTCGCCGACCAGCAGCGCAACCGAGATCGCCATGCAACGCTCGCCTGCCGAACCGTAGCCGGCACCGACCAGCGCATCGACAGCCTTGTCGAGATCGGCGTCGGGCATCACCACCATATGGTTCTTCGCGCCGCCCAGTGCCTGCACGCGCTTGCCGTGCTTCGCGCCCGTTTCGTAGATGTAGTTCGCAATCGGCGTCGAGCCGACGAAGCTCACGGCCTTCACGTCCCGATGCGTGAGCAATGCATCCACGACAACCTTGTCGCCCTGCACGACATTGAACACGCCGTCGGGCAAACCTGCCTCTTTCAACAATCCGGCCATGAACAGCGCCGCCGACGGGTCACGCTCGCTCGGCTTGAGAATGAACGTATTGCCGGCCGCGATCGCGACGGGGAACATCCAGCACGGCACCATGCACGGGAAGTTGAACGGCGTGATGCCCGTGACGACACCCAGCGGCTGACGCATTGTCCAGTTGTCGATGCCCGTCGAAACCTGTTCCGTGTAGTCGCCCTTGAGCAGTTGCGGAATGCCACACGCAAATTCGATCACGTCGATGCCGCGCGCAACTTCGCCTTGGGCATCGGAAAATACCTTGCCGTGCTCTGCCGTGATGATGGCCGCGAGTTCGTCGTGGTGACGGTTCATCAGTTCAAGAAAACGCAGCATGACGCGTGCGCGCTTGATGGGCGGCGTGTCGGCCCACTTCGGAAACGCAGCCTTCGCGCTCGCGACGGCTGCGTCGACATCGGCGGCCTCACCGAGCAGCAGCTTGCGGGCCCGGGCACCCGTGGCCGGATTGAAGACGGCCTGGCTACGGCTTCCCGTTCCGCTGACGCGCTCCCCGTGAATGAAATGTCCCACGTCTGCGCTGTCGGTAAAGGCTTGCATGTCTCGGCTCCTTCGTGATTGGCTTGAGAAGCAGTGTAGGAAGGTGCGGACGCGCTGGAAAGAGGCTAACATTGAAATCAATGTTAGCCACCGTGAACAATGAGTGTATGGATACGCAAAATATCGCAGAACTCTGGACGCATCTGCACTGGCTCACCATGCTCGCCGAACAGGGAACGTACACGGCGGCCGCGGCGCGCCTGGGCGTCAGCAAAGCGGCAATGAGCCAGCGCATTTCCGAACTGGAGCGCGCTGCGGGGATTTCGCTGGTGCAGCGCACGACGCGCAGCGTCCGGCTGACGGAAGCCGGCCAGCAGCTCGTCGACAGCACGCGCGGGCAATATGCGCAGATCGCCGCCAGCTTCGCGCAGGTCCGCGAGCTGTCGGGCGTGCCGCGCGGGCTCGTGCGCGTGACGGCGCCTGTCGCGTTCGCGCGGCAGCAACTGGTGCCGAAGGTGCCCGAGTTTCTGGTGGCCAATCCCGAGGTTCGGGTGCAACTGGAGGTGTCGGACAGGCTCGTATCGCTCGCCACGGAAGGCTTCGATCTCGCGATCCGTCACAGCGCCGAGCCGCCCGATACGCACGTCGCCTGGAAGCTTTGCGACACGCATTCCGTGATCGTCGCGACGCGCGCCTATCTGCGAAAGCGCGGCACGCCCAGGTCACCGGAAGAACTTTCTTCTCACGATTGCCTTTTTTATCCGCGCTCGTCGGGCGAACCGATGTGGTCGTTCGAGCGAAAGGCGGCGCGAAAGGCAGGCACCCGACCCGTCACCTTGCCCGTCAACGGACAGTTCTCCGCGAACAACAGCGAGACGCTGCGCGACGCGGCGCTCGAAAGCCTGGGCATTGCGCTGCTGCCGGACTTCACCGCGCAGGCCGCCGTGCAGGCTGGCAAGCTGGTCGTCGTGCTGCCGGACTGGCGCGTGACGGGCGCGTTCGCCGAGCAGCTTTATATCGTGCGGCCTTATGCGTCGCATGTGCCGCGTGCGGTCGGGCTGTTCGTCGGCTATTTGCGCGAGCGCTTTTCGGATGGTTTTCCTGTTTGAACCAGCCTTGATCCGTAAATAAACGATATGGACCATTAGTTGGCCCATATCGCCCACTCAAAACGTAGTGGGAAAAGTGCTGGCGGTGGAGACGCCTGCAAAACGAAACCCGCTTATCGGTACTTTCCCGCGAGCGCCGACACCTTCTCGATGTTCTGCGGCGTGATGAATCCCGGACCCGAACTGATATTGCGCGCCTCGTAGACAGGCTTTAGTCCATAGTCCTGCAGCCGCTTCATGAACTTCGGGTCCTTCTCCAGTTCATTGCGAGCCTGCGCGACGTCCGTGTTGTGATTCTTGTGCATGATCGCGAGCATCGCGACGGGAATATAGCCCTGCAAATACGGCTGCTGATCGGTGCAGAACTTGATCGTGCCGTCCTTGATTCCCTTGGCGACGTCAGAGTCGATATCGAAGGTTGCGAACCAGATCTTGCCCGCGAGCCCCATCTTCGTGACGGCACGAATGGTCGGATCAGCGGAAGTGGGCCCGAGCGTCAGCACGCCCTGCGTGTTCGGATGCGCGCGCAGATAAGCGCTGACTTTCGATTCGATATCCGTCGGATCGGTGCCCGCGTCGAGAACCGAGGTTTTCATATCTGCGCCGATCGCTTCGGCAAATCCGCGGCAGCGCTCGAATGACAGCGGGTTCGTCGCATAGTGGTTCACGCACAGAAACGTCTTGATGCCGTCGGCCTTGGCGCGCTTTCCCGCCTCCTTGCCCGCGAGGTACTCGGGCTGTCCCACATGCAGCAATGCGCCAAGATCGGCGCTCTGCTTCTCCGTGCCCGTGTTGGCCGTGACGAACGGAATGTTCTTCGCTTTCAGACGCGAGACGGAGCCTTTGAGCAGATCGAAGTCAGCGATGGTCGTCACCACGCCGTCGTAGTTGCGCGCGGCAGCCTGATTCACGAGTTGGACCATATCGGCGATATCGCCATTCGGCGGGTTGCGATAGTCGGTCTGCACGTTGAAATCTTCATCGGCCTGCTTGATACCGTTTTTGACGGTGTTCCACCATGCATCCGAATCCGGCGCATGCGTGATGAAATCGAAATGCGCTACAGGCCCCGCATTCGCATCGACATGCAGGCCCATGCTCAGGACCGCTGCGGCGACGCAAAGCGCCTTCATGACGGGTAATCTCATCGCTGTCTCCATGTTTGTGGCTGCCGGCGTCTCGCGCCGGCAGTTTGCTGCGTTGCCTTGCTCGATCAGTCGGCGGCGAGGCCGATAAATACGTTGCCGTCTTCCGTCTTCACGGGATATGTGACGAGGTTCACGCACACGGGCGCGCCCTTCGCGGCGCCCGTCGGGATCTGAAAGCGCCCCATATGCATCGGGCACTCGATCACCTCGCCAAACACAAAACCATCGGCGAGCCGCGCCGTTTCATGCGTGCAGAGTCCCGCTGTAGCGTAGAACCCCGTGGCCGTGTGATAGACCGCATACAGCTTGCCTTCGTGCTCGAACTCCATCACGTCTTCTTCGTCGATGTCGTCGCATGCGCAGACCTGATGCCATTGCAGAATGTTCATTGCGTGCTCCGTTCGTGTTCAGCGTGGCTGGGCGACGAGTGCTTCGTCGTCGGAGGGTCGCGCCTGCGTGGCGGGCGTCTTGCCCGGCACGCGCGGCGTGATCATGTAGTCCGGGTCGTGCCGCTGCATGCGCAGGAAGTACACAATCTCGCTCCAGGCGCTGAACAGTCCGTCGTAAGCAGGCGGCAGGTCCGCCTCGATCGCTTTGCGCAATTTCGGCAGCGCGTGAAACGGCACGTTCGGAAACATGTGATGCTCGACGTGATAGTTCATGTTCCAGTAGAGCAGTTGGAGAACGGGATTGAGCCGGATGGTCCGCGTCGAGAAGCGGTGGTCGAGTTCGTTCTCGCGCAGCCCCGTGTGCTGCGTGATGGCCAGCAGTTCGTGCAGCCATGCGCCATACGCACGCGGCAGCAGAAGAAACACCGCGGGCAGCCAGCTATGCGCGACGATCGCCCACGCAACCACGCCGACATATAGCGCGAGGACGATCCGCGAATTCCGGCACATCGCGCGATATTCGATCGGCGGCACGACGGCTTTCGCGCTGCGCGACACGATGCCGAGGCTGTGCAGCACGATGTTGCCCAGATGATGGATGCCGTGCGAGACGCGCAGAAAATCGGTCGCGAGCTTCAGATAGTTCGGCGGCCGCTTCACGGCGATTTCGACATCGGCGGGCACGGTTGCCGTCAGATGCGTGTACGTGTGATGTTGCGCATGCGACCAGCGGCTGTAGATCTGCTCACGCCACGTCATGAAACAGATCAGCCAGTGCACCGACGCATTCAGCCATTCGCTGCGAAACGGCGTGCGATGGCGCAACTCATGTTCCATCGCTTCGGCGAACGCGTAGATCGTCCCGTAAAGCAGGAACGCAGGCACGCACCACCACGTGCCGAGCGACAGCCACGCGAGCACGCCGCTGCCTGCGACCATCGCGAGAAAGCCGCTCAGGTACAGGAGCGCGTCGCGGTCGTTGCGGCGCGTGAGTTCCTTGAGCACCTTGCGGTCAAGCGGGCATTTGTACCAGTCGTCCATCGTGATTGGTTTCGAGTTGTCTTTCTGTGCGGACATGCATGGCTCCTGATGCTGGCTTGACGGTTTCGCTCGGGCGGTGTTTTGCCTGAGGCAGTGATCATCGTTGAGTGCATTTAAGACTCGTAATGAGCATTCGTCAAAACCATTTATGCCTCATTCTGAGCCACCAAGGGTAATCCATGATCCTGATGGCGTGACAATACAATGCCGTTAATTGATGCCTCACACAAACGCCTCAAAATGAGTCAAAATCGACCCAATGCAATTACTCGACCCGCCGCGCGAGGACCCGCGATGAAAAACAAGCCGACGCTCAAGCAACTCATGGAGATCACGCAGCTCAGCCGCGCGACGATCGATCGCGCGCTGAACGACAGGCCTGGCGTGCACCCGCGCACGCGCCATGCGGTCGAAGCCGCGTTGAAGCAGCTAGGCACCGGTCCATCTGCAAGGTCAGCCGTTCGCGCGAAGCAGGCCGCTTATGATTTCCGGCTGCTCGCGCAAGCAGGCGACGCGTTCACCGACGAGTTGATCCGAACGGCAATAGCGCTCGAAGCCGAGTTCGAGGCGAACGGCGTGCGGCTTGAAGTGGAGAAGTGCGTCGGGGCATCCGACGAAGAAGTCGCGGCCCGTATCCGGCAGGCGACGGCGGAAGTGGACGGCATCGGCATCATCTGCACGAACACCGCGACGACGTCATCGGCGTTGCGCGAATGCATGGCGGTGGGCAAACCCGTTGTCACGCTGATCACGGATGTGGACGCCGACGCGCGTCACACATACGTCGGCGTCAACAACCGCGCGGCCGGACAGTCGGCGGCCTTTTTACTCGGACGGCATCTGCAGGCGCATGCGTCGCCCGATGTCGCCGTGATCGTCGCGACGTTTTCGTACACCTGCCACGAGGATCGCGAGATCGGCTTCCGTTCGCTATTGCGCCAACGGTTCCCGCATGTGAATCTGGTCGAGGTGATCAAGGGCGCCGATTCCGGCGCGGCGACCTACGAAGCGACGACCCGCTTCCTGAAGGCGCATGGCAAGCTCGACGGCATCTACAACGTCGCGGGTGGCAACGAGGGGCTTGCCGCCGCGCTGCGCGAACACAATCTGACGGGCCGCACGCTCTACGTGACGCACGAGGTCAACCGCATCACGGAGCCGCTGTTGCGTTCCGATGCGATCGACTATCTGCTGACGCAGGATATACGCCTCATGCTGCGCACCGCCGTCGATCATCTGAAGGGTGCGCGCGAAGGCGCGGCCGTGCCATCGCATGCCATCATTCCGATCGAGACGTACTCCCGCTATTCGCTGTATTGAACGCAGGCGCGAGACCGAGGTGCTCGAGCATGCGTCCAAACGTTTCGAGCCGCTCGTTACATACGCGCCGACATCGACATTGCGATAGTCATAGAAGCCCGTCTCATCGCGCAAGCCTTTGCGTGATGCCGCCATGTTGCCGCTGACGATCTCCGCAGGCAGGAACCGATCGCCCTTCTACTTTGCGAGGTAATGCGACGCGTAATAGAGAATGTCGCAGCCGCCCCAATCGATAAACTCGAGCAAGCCGAGCACAGCGAAGCGCAGGCCGAAGCCCGTGCGTATCGCCGTGTCGATATCTTCGGCGCTCGCGACGCCTTCTTCGACTGGTCTTTACGCCGCTGTCGCCGACTTCAACCGGAACGCCGCCACCGATTCATCGAGCTGCCGCCCCTGATCTTCGAGCGAGCGCGACGCGGCAGCCGCCTGCTCGACCAGCGCGGCGTTCTGTTGGGTGACGTCGTCCATCTGCGTGATCGCGAGGTTCACCTGCGCGATGCCGCGGCTCTGCTCTTCGGAGGCCGCCGCGATCTCGCTCATGATCGCCGTCACCTGGCCGACGGCCCGCGTCACTTCCGTCATCGTCTCGCCTGCCTCGCCCGCCAGCGACGAGCCATCTCTGATCCGGTCGACCGACGCGCCGATCAGTTCCTTGATCTCCTTCGCGGCGCTCGACGAGCGTTGCGCGAGACTGCGCACTTCGCTCGCGACGACCGCGAAGCCGCGGCCATGCTCGCCGGCGCGCGCCGATTCGACCGCGGCGTTGAGCGCGAGAATATTCGTCTGGAACGCGATGCCTTCGATGATGCCCGTGATATCGGCGATCCGGTTCGAACTCTGGCTGATGTCGGTCATCGTCGACACCACGCGCTCGACGGCCTCGTGGCTGCGGCGCGCCACGTCGGAGGCGTCGCTCGCGAGCGTGCTCGCCTGGCGCGCGCTTTCGGCGTTCTGTTTGACGGCGGCCGTCAGCTCTTCCATGCTCGCCGCCGTTTCTTCGAGCGCGGCCGCCTGCTGCTCGGTGCGCGCGGACAGATCGGCATTGCCCGTCGATATCTCGCCTGTCGCCGTGCGCAGCAATGCGCTACTGTCGCGGATGTCGAGCAGCACGCCGTTCAGCTTCTCGACGAACGCGTTGAACTGCTCGGCGAGCACACCGACCTCGTCGTTGCTGCCTACGGGCAGACGCCGCGTGAGGTCGCCGTCGCCCGATGCGATGTCCTGCATGCTGTTCGACAGCTGGCGCAGCGGCGCCGTCAGACGACTGCCGAGCGCCGTCGTCAGCGCGAGCGCGACCAGCAGCACGACGAGACCCACGACAATCAGCATCGCGCTCAGCCGATTGGCCGACGCCATCATTTCCGCATGCGGAATCAGGCCGATGTATTTCCAGCCTAGTTCCGGCGACGTATAGACGACGGTGTCATACCGCGCGCCGCCGATATCGACGGACAGCGTGCCGTTCGCCATCGCCGCGAGGTCGCGATAACCGTCGCCGAGATCCTTCAGCGCCTTGAAGTTGTGTGCGGCGTCGTGCGGGTCCACCAGCACCGTGCCGCTGTCTTCGACGACCATCAGATAGCCCGTTTCGCCGAAACGCACCTGGCCGATCATCTTCGCGAAGCCATCCAGCGAGATATCCATGCCGAGCACGCCGACGGGCTTGCCTTGGGCGTTCTGGATCGAGCGCACGAAGCTGATGATCACGTTGTTGTCGCCGCCCGAATTCGCGTAGGCGGCCGTGCGCCGCACGCCGCCCGCTGCCTGCATGCCCTGCACGTACCACGGACGCTCGCGCGGATCGTAGTGATCGCTCGTGAATTTGCCTTTCGGCCATTGCACGTAGCCGCCCCATTGCGTGCCTACGTAGACGTAGCGCAGATCGGGATGGCTGTCGCCGAAGCGTTGCAGCAGGTGAAAGATATCCGTCTCGACGCCGCCATTCGTGTCGGGCGTCATCTGGCCGCCGTGCGTCAGGTAGTTGGTGACGGACGTGTCCGCGGACTGTACGAGCGGCAGGTCCGACAGAAACACAACGTTGTCGTGGATGCGCTTGAAGGTCTCGCGCAGACTGCTGTCAATCTGGCGAATCTGGCCTAGGCCCGCGTCGTTGAAGTTGTCGACGGCCTGGCGGCGCACGTTGAGCGTCGCGTATAGCGTGATGGCCAGTATCGTGGCCGCGAGCGCCGCGCCGAATATGAGGCTCAGTTTGACTGCGATGGAGCGCATGCCCATGCGGGGTTCCCTGTGCGAATGCGTTGATGAATGAGTTGATCAATCGCCTATTACGGAACACTCGCGCACAATCTGAACGGAGTGCATTTTTTATAATTGACTCGATGGAAGGTGGTTTTTTGGTTTGCAACGGCTTTTGATTTGGGTTTTGGCTGGTATTTGCGGTTGAGCCTTCCGGGCGCGGGCGTTGCCAGTCGGTGTTTTAGCCTTTGCGCTGGCATCCGGTTTGAGCCGGGCGGTGTGTTTGCCTTTGCGCTGGCATCCGCGTTTTGCCTTCGTGCTTCAAGCGTTGCCCCTGTGCGGGGCGGCACCTACTTTTCTTTGCCGCCGCAAAGAAAAGTAGGCAAAAGAAAGCGGCTAACACCGCCAACATTTCTTCTTGCCTGAGGGCCCCCAAAGGGTCTTACGCTTCACACGGCAACGTCTTTGTTCGCGTTCGTTGCCAACGCTTCGAATGACCGCCTCACCCACTTCAAACACCCGAACAAGAGCTAGGGGCAGCGAATGGTTTGCGCCGCCCAGGTGGCAAACTGTGTGTAGGTTGTCGCGTCGTATAGGGTAGCGCTCTGACAGGGTGGAACGCGTGCGCTATCGGTCCGAAGTGAGGCGGGTGTGGTGCTACGACCTACACACAGTTTTCCACCTGGGCGGCAGTGGATTATCTGGCGCGGCATGTGGCGACGCGGGCGCGTGAAGCGGGTGATGCGGTCATTCGAAGCGTTGGCAACGAGCATGAGTCACGTGGTTGCCGTGCGAAGCGCGGGACCGGTTGGGGGCCCTCAGGCAGGGAGAAGAATTAGCGGTGTTAGCCGCTTTCTTTTGCCTACTTTTCTTTGCGGCGGCAAAGAAAAGTAGGTGCCGCCCCGCACAGGGGCGACGCTTGAAGCACGAAGGCAATACGCGGATGCCAGCGCAGAAGCAAAAGCAAAAGCAAAAGCAAAAGCAAAAGCAAAACCCGACCACCAACGCTTCCGCTACGCAAAACGCATCCCCCGCTCCCTGCGATGAACCAAAAAAAAGCGCTACATAGTGTCCTTGAGCGAGCGCCTTGCAAGCGTGTATAACCGTTGAAACAGCGATTCGCGCATCCATGCAGCATGCATAGACACACCGTGCACACATCACACCGAATCGCGCCCGCATGCGCCACCCGCGAAGAATGGAGCTGCTCACGATGAACGCCAGCCAGGACCGACAGATCGACACCAGCGAAACCGCCACGCAGCTCAACCACGAGCGCCTGGCAAACGCACGTTTGCGAAAACTGATAGACGCGCACTCCCGAATCGCCGCTGCGAAGCTCGACCTCGACCGCTTTCTGTCGCTCGTCACCGACTCGCTGCTCGAACTCGTGCCTGCCGCGCATGGATCCGTGGTCGAATGGGTCGATGGCGACGAGATGGTGTATCGCGCGTGCAGCGGCACCATCGCGCATCACATCGGCTTGCGCCTCAAACGCATCGGCAGCCTGTCGGGTCTGTGCTCGCTCGAAAAGCACTTGCTGTACAGCAGCGACACATCGGACGATCCACGCGTAGATGCCGCCGCGTGCAAGCGCGTGGGCGCGACGTCGATGGTCGTCGCGCCGCTGCTCTATCAGTCCGAAGTCGCGGGCGTCGTGAAGCTGATGGCGAGCCGCACCGATGCATTTTCCGCCGACGACATCGAGACGCTCGAACGGATCACGTCGCTCGTCGCGTCGGGCATGGCGCATCAGCGCGTGTTTGCGGAGAACCGCGCACTGATCGAGCAGAACACCATCACGATCGCCCGGCTGCGCACCGAGATCAGCCTGCGCGAAGCGGCCGATAGCAAGCTCGAAGCATCGCTGCGCCGCCGCCGTCTCGTGCTCGACACGACGCACGACGCGTTCGTGTGCACCGACGCCGACGGCGTCATCATCGAATGGAACGATGCCGCGACGCGCACATTCGGCTATGCGCGTGACGCGATGACGGGACGCCCGATACTCGACACGCTGTTTCCGGCGCGCTGCAAGGCGCGCTATGCCGAACTGGACGTGTTCAAAAGCGCACCGGAACAGAGCGCGCAGACCCCCTCGCATCGCAGCCGCACGGAGCTGATCGCGCGGCGCATCGACGGCAACGAGTTTCCTGCTGAGCTGTCCGTGTGTCCCGTGCAGTTCGACGGCCATACCGAGCTCGCGTATTTCATTCGCGACGTCACCGAGCGTTTCAACGCGCGGGAACTCGACAAGCGCTTTCGCGTGCTGGTCGATGCGATCAAGGACTATGCGATCACGATGCTCGACTCGCACGGTCACATCATGACGTGGAGCGCGGGTTCGACGCAGGTGATGGGCTACACGCCGCATGAAGTGATCGGCCAGCCGGCTGCCCTCTTCTACACACCCGAAGACATCGCGGTGGGCCGGCCGCAACGCGATCTCGAACTCGCCGCGCGCGAAGGCCGCGTCGAAATGGAAGAGTGGCGCGTGCGCAAGAACGGCACGATCTTCTGGGCGAACATCATCACGACGGCCTTGCGCGATCCGAACGGCGCGCTGCAAGGCTTCGCGAAGATCACACGCGACATGTCGCGGCGGCGGCGTCTCGAAGAACTCGAGGCGTCGAGCCAGCGCATGAGCCAGTTCCTCGCGCTGCTCGGACACGAACTGCGCAATCCGCTCGCGCCACTGCGCAACGCCGTCAGCATGCTGCAACTGAAGACAGCCGATCATCACGCGTTCGTGCCCGAGCACGAACTGATCGACCGGCAACTGTCACATCTGACGCGCCTCGTCGACGACCTGCTCGACGCCGGGCGCGTCACGTTGGGACGCGTGCAGATCGAGCCGAAGCCGGTGTCGATGCAGGCCATCGCGCAACTGAGCATCGAAGGCAGCGCGCCGTTGCTCGCGGCGCGCGAACAGACGCTCGATGTGGTGCTGCCCGACACGCCGATGACTATCAAAGGCGATCTCACGCGGATGGTGCAGGTCGTGCAGAACCTGCTGAACAATGCATCGAAATTCAGTCCGGCGGGCGCGTCGATCAGCTTGCAGGTGTTCCGCTCGGGCCGTCTGCTCGCGATCCGCATTCACGATTCCGGGCGCGGCATCGATCCCGATGCGATCGATGCGATCTTCAATCTGTTCGTGCAGGAAACGCCGACGGAAGAACAGGCTGACAAGAGCGGTCTCGGCATCGGGCTGACGCTTGCGCGCGCCATCGTCGATCTGCATGGCGGTCATATCGAAGCCCACAGCGAAGGTCGCGGCAAAGGTAGCGTGTTCACCGTGTGGCTACCCGAGTTCAGTCATCCGATCGCCGCCGAAGCCGTGCGCGAAGAAGCGCCGCTGCCCTCGCAGCCCGTCGATCTGAAGGTGATGGTGGTCGACGACAACGTCGATTCCGCCGACAGCATGGCGACGCTCGTGCAGGTGCTCGGCCACGAAGCGCACGCGGTGTACGACGGTGCGGCCGCCATCGAACTGGCGCAGACGCTGCAGCCGCATCTCGTGCTGCTCGATCTGTCGATGCCGAAGATGACGGGCTTCGAAGCGTTGCCGCGTATCCGCAAGGCGCTTGCGGCGCCAGGCACCGTGATCGCCGCGATGACCGGGCTCGGCACCAGTGAAGACCGCGCGAAGACGGAAGCGGCGGGCTTCGATCTGCACCTGACCAAGCCCGTCGATCTGCCGGAACTGGAGAGCGTGTTGCAGATTGCGGTCACGCATGTGCGCGATTGATGTGCACGACCAGGCGCACGCTTACCGATCCTTCCGAAAACTCAAGAAGCAAGTCCTGGGGACGTTAGCGAAGACAGTAACTTCATTCGAGGATCGTACGTGGATACAGTCAACCCTGAACTCATTGCGCGGCTCGTGCGGATCAATCCTGTCGTCATCGTCAATGGCGAGACGTCGCGCTCGCTGCGCTACCACGGCAAGCGCAACGTGCGCGCGCTGATGGGCTTTCTCGGCACGCATCGCGATATGCGCGCGCTCGTCTACAGTCATTCGGCAAGCGGCCGGCAGATGTGGCTCGACGTGCAGACGGGACGCGTGTCGCAGTTACCGGTGTTGCTGCCGAACTGAGCGGCGCGCTACTCTCCGCTATCCGTTGATCGATACGCCGTCGCGTCATGGACACGCACGACGGCGTGCCACTGCCTCCATCCAAGCCTTAATGGTGGCCGGCTATCAGTGCTCCTGGCGGATGCCAGGTTATGCAGGGGTGAAGACGATTGCCCCCCGGTTTTCCGCTTGAGCAAACACTCTCGTGAAGCGGTACGTCTGCCCGTCGATACTGAGATTATTGAGGCCTGACTGCGTCGCCACCAGTATCGCGTCCGACAGTTCACGGTGAATGGTCCCGCAGCTCGCCCATTCCTCTTTCGGTGCGCTCACGTCACCGAGATACAGCCTTGCGTCTTCGACGCCTGTGCGCAGCATGATCAGGCTGAGCGCCTTGTCGAGCGCACGCTCGAGATATTCGGACAACGTCGATAGTGCTTCCACGTCTGGCGGGAGTTTGGCGGAGTTCGTGGTCATTTTTTGCCCCAGTGCTTTAGCGTGGTTGCGCTTTTACAGCATACAGCCCTCGTTCTCCCCTGCACAGTCCACGCAGTGATGCGAAAAATACCGGCATCCGCCTCTGAGCGCTTGAATCGAGTCTACTGAGGCAGCAAACGCCCCACCTAGGTGCGTTTTTCTGATGCGCGCATAAGCGGGACACCCTCCGCCAGCGCGCCGGACTCTCGCTTTCTACACGTCTTTTAGAAAACGATTAACCTACTGAACACCAATCCGTCCCCACAGAAAACGCCATCCTGCCGCGCATCCATGAAAACACGTACTAGCCAAGCAGCGACAAACCACCTATTCTTGGAAAAACGTTTTCCCAACGTGACGGAAAAATGCCCGCGCAGCCGCCCAGCGCGCGACGCATCCCGCACCGGCGCTCGTCGCCGGCCATGAATAAAGACGCGGCGCGACGAGCGATGCCGCGAACGGAGACATACATGCAATCTGCCGTCGTCGGCGTCGTGCGATCTGCCAGCCGCTTCCGCTGGACCGTCTGCGCGCTGCTCTTCTTCGCGACCGTCATCAACTACATGGACCGGCAGATTCTCGGTCTGCTCGCCCCCGTGCTCCAGCACGAAATCGGCTGGACGCAGGTGCAGTACGGCCGCATCGTGATCGCCTTCTCCGCGTTCTATGCAATCGGCCTGCTGGGCTTCGGGCGCATCGTCGACTGGCTCGGCACGCGCATTTCCTACGCGGCCGCGATGCTGGTCTGGAGCATCGCCGCGATGCTGCACGCGGCCGTCGGCTCGGTGACGGGCTTCGCGATGGTGCGGGCTCTGCTCGGCATCGGCGAAGGCGGCAACTTCCCGTCCGCGATCAAGACCACGGCCGAGTGGTTTCCGCGCCGCGAGCGCGCGCTCGCAACGGGCATCTTCAACTCGGGTGCGAACATCGGCGCGGTGTTCGCGCCCGCGATCATTCCGCCCATCGCCGTGCTGTACGGCTGGCGCGCGGCGTTCATCATCATCGGCGCGATTGGCATCGTGTGGCTGGCCGTGTGGCTCGTCGTCTACCGCCCCGCCGACCGTAGCGACTTGGAGGAAGCGGACGATACGGGCGACGACGCCGACGCGCTCGACGCCCGCAATGCGAACGCCCCCGCGCCGGGCTGGAGCCAGTTGATCCGCAAACGCCAAACGTGGGCGTTCCTGATCGGCAAGTTCCTGACCGATCCCGTCTGGTGGTTCTACCTGTTCTGGCTGCCGAAGTGGCTCAACGAGTCGCGCGGCATGGACATGCAGCACATCGGCTTGCCGCTCGTCGTCATCTACGCGATCACGACGGTTGGCAGTATCGGCGGCGGCTGGATTTCGTCGACATTGCTGCGTAAGGGCTGGACCGTGAATGCCGCGCGCAAGACGGCGATGCTGATCTGCGCATGCTGCGTGCTGCCCATCGCGTTCGTCTCGCAAGTGGACAATCTGTGGGTTGCCGTCGGCATCGTCGGTCTCGCAGCGGCTGCGCACCAGGGCTGGTCGGCGAATCTGTTCACGACGGCATCCGACCTGTTCCCCCGCCGCGCGCTTGGCGCCGTGGTTGGTATCGGCGGGATGGCGGGCTCGGTCGGCGGCGTGCTGTTCTCCGAAGTGATCGGCCAGGTGCTGCAACGCACGGGCCACTACTGGGTGCTGTTCGCGATCGGCGCGCTCGCTTACCTCATCGCGCTCGTCGTCATGCACCTGCTGACGCCGCGCATGACGCCCGCGAAGCTCGATGCGTAATCCGGCATGCCGCGCCGCGTTGCGCGGCGCGCGTGCCGCCGCAATATGCGCGAGGCGCGCGAGTCGATCGTCAGCCGCAAGCGGCCGTCGACTCGCGCACGATCAAGCGCGGCTCGAACATCGAATGCTCGGCCTCTGCGTGGCCTGCGAGTCCGTCGATCAGCTTCTGCATCGCCAGTTCGCCCATTTTCTCGCTTTGAATATCAACGGTAGTCAGCGCGGGCGCGGCGTACTCGCCATACGGCACGTTGTCGATGCCCGTCACGGAGACGTCGCGCGGCAGCTTGAATCCGAGCGACGCCGCCTCTTTCATGAAGCCGAGCGCGATCAGATCGTTGTAGCAGATCACCGCCTGCGGCCGCTGCGGCCCGAGCATCACGCGCGAGCAGGCCTGCTCGCCCGCCTGCGCAGTGGGCGCATGCGCGTCGTGCACGTCGAGCGTGAGGCCGGCTTCGTCGAGACATTCGCGCGCGCCGCGAATCCGCTCGTCGTTGATGCGCGCCTGGCCAAAGCCGAGATACGCGATATGCCGGTGCCCGAGGTTCAGCAGATGACGCGCGAGCATGTAAGTGGCGAGCCGGTTGTCGATGCCGACGCTCGGAATCGGCAGGCCCGGACTGCGCCGCAACAGCACGAGCGGCTTGTTGAGTTCGAGCATCCACTGCGATTCTTCGTCGGGCATCCGCGAGTTGACGATCAAACCGTCGACACGTTGCGCCAGCGCCTCGATCAGCGAACGCTCGCGCGCCTGGTTTTCTTCGGTGTCGACCAGCAGCAGCGTGTAGTCGTGCTGCAGCGCGACGCGGTTCGCGCCCTTGACGACGTTCGTGAAGTGCGGATTGCTGATGTCGAGGATCGCGAGCCCGATGGTGCGCGTGCGGCCCGTGATCATCGAGCGCGCAAGCGGGTTCGAACGATAGCCGAGCCGCTCGATCGCTTCCTTGAGCCGCGCTTCGACGGGGGGAGAGAAACGCTGCGCGCCGTTGATGTACTTGGAAACGGTCGCGACCGACACGCCCGCGTCGCCAGCGACATCGCGAATCGTTGGGGAAACTTTTTTCATCCGGAAGGTAACGTTTTCTTTTGCCGTGAGTGGATTGTCGCAGAAAACACCTGCAGTGAAACCTGTTCGCCGACCTCTCGCGGCTTGATGAATCTGGCGATTGACGCACAGCCGGCGTCGCCTTTATAGTTGGAAAACGTTTTCCTTATTTTAGGTTATTTCGAAGGATTAGCAATGAACGAGACATCTGCTGGGTCGCGCAAACCGTTCCGCCGCCTGTTGCTGACGGGCGCGGGTGGCAATCTGGGCCGCCAGCTGCGCGATGCGCTGGCCGCCTGGGCCGACATCGTGCGCGTGAGCGACATCGTCCCGGTGAGCGCCGCGGCTGCGCACGAGGAAGCGAGCGTCGTCGATCTGGCGGACCGTGACGCCGTGATGCACATGGTCGAAGGCGTCGATGCGATCGTGCATCTGGGCGGCATTTCGATCGACGCGCCGTTCGACGATCTCATCGAAGCGAACATCCGCGGCACGTACAACCTGTACGAAGCCGCGCGCAAACATGGCGTGAAGCGCGTCGTGTTCGCCAGCTCGAATCATGCAATCGGCTTTCATCCCGTCACCGAAGTGCTCGACGCCGACGCGCCGCAACGCCCCGACAGCCTGTACGGCGTGACGAAATGCTTCGGCGAGTCGCTGTCGCGCTACTACTTCGACCGCTTCGGCATCGAGACCGTGTGCCTGCGTATCGGCTCGTCGTTCGAAGAACCGAAGAATCCGCGCATGCTCGTCACGTACCTGAGCTACCGCGACTTCATCGAACTCGTGCGCTGCTCACTGTTCACGAACCGTGTCGGCCATGCCGTCGTGTATGGCGCGTCGGACAACCCCATCAAGTGGTGGGACAACACGAAGGCGAATTTTCTCGGGTTCCGTCCGCGCGACAGCTCCACGCAGTTCTCGGACCGCTTCCCCGTCACGTCGCCGACAGCCGAATACGACGACCCGGCGCAACGCTTCCAGGGCGGCATGTTCGTGCTCGGCGAACCGATGGAGCGCAGCGCTTAAGCAGGCGCTTCACGCCGCATGGCGCGGCAGGAGCAGCATGAGCGGCAAAAACGCTCCACATCACGCGCGATGCCGCCCCATTGCCTGCATCGCGCCTGACGCCAGCGCATCCGCTGGCGAATTTTTTTTCGCACCCGCAATGAATTGCCGGCACAGTTTCGCAACGTGTACCATGTGACCTAGGGCAAAACCCTTGGAGATGATCATGGACAGGCATGCAGTACATTACCGGCGCCACGTCATCATCCCACTTGCGTCCGTGGGCACTCGCGGATACGCGGCCAGCGTGTTCGTCACCGGCCCCAGCGGACGGCGTAAAGCCTTTGGCATCCTCGGCTACTTTTCTTCCGAGGAAGAGGCGATCCAGTACGCGACGTCGTGCGCAAAAGCCCGCATCGAAGGCAATCGGATGCCGGGTTTGCCGCGCAAGTTCAGTGCTATCCGGCACTGGTTCCTGCGTCATGGCATGCGCCGCCAACAGGGACTGTTCGCACCGAATCCCTGGGAATGATCAGACGTTAGTTGTGCAATCGACGCGCCGTCAGTAGCGCGCGTCCTCGACACGCAAACTAAACCGAAGCGTTCGATAATCGGAGAAGCTTCGACTCGCCGCGTTCATGCGCCTGGCGGTCATTGTCCCTTTGGGAAGCGCGATTCTCTGCTTATTGCTCGCCTGTTTCCACTCGTCAGGCGTGCCAATTGCTGGCATTTGTCTGACTTAAAGCCGCGAGCCGTCGATGATCGACGCCCGCGTCGATCGAAAGACCATCAGTATGATGACCACCCGAAAGATTTTGATGATTCTCGCCGGGCTCGTGCTCGGCGCCGCCTTGACCACGTACCTGATGCTGCTTCAGGCGGACCGCCGTGCAACGGCCGAAGTCAAGGCCGGCATGGATGAAACCGTGCGCCCTGCCGCCGTCGATTCGCGCGTCAGCGAAAGTCATATGACGGAAGGCAGTATTGGCCAGTCGACGCCGTCGCGCGCAATCACGAAGAGCGCCGCCGTCGAGCAGCAGCCGATCGTTCCCGCTCCCGCTCCGGCAGCACCCGCGCCGATGAAGGCCGCACCTACGCCAACGCCCAGCGCTGCCGTCACACAGAGCACTGAGCAGGCGAAGCCGGCGCCGTCGACGGCCGTCGCATCGGTGAACGTGCAGAACGCGGGCGCGCCGAAAGTGGTGCCAGCACCAGCACCTCGCGCGCAACGCGGACGCGAAAACCTGGACCGCCGTGCGGCAGCGAATCAGGGCGCGACGCCGGAAACGGACGAACTGGTCCGGCAATCGGCGAAGCTCGATCCTTCGTTGCCGCCTCCGACGTCAATGCCAACGCAGACGCCCTCCACGGCGAGCACAGACCCGCGCAGCGCGTCTCGCGGCGCGTATCAAACGGGGGCTGCGCAAACCGACCAGTTGGTGCGCGATTCGGCGAAGCTCGATCCTTCGCTGCCGCCGCCGAACATGTCGGCCGTTCGCGCCGCGACGGAACAACAGCAACGGGCGATGAAACCCGGCGCCGGTTCGAACCCTATCGCCGCAGCGGCGACGGACCAACTGGTCCGCGATTCCGCCAAGCTAGACCCCTCGCTGCCGCCGCCGAAATAACGCGGGTTATTCACGCAAAGCACAACGGCGCCGCTGCTCTCGCAGCGGCGCCGTTGTTTTTACTTTCGTCCTATCAATACCGGCTTAGACGGGGAAGTCCGTGGATGCCGACAGCGTCTTCCAGGCTTCCGTTTCCGTCGTCACGTATTCGTTCTTCTCCGCGATCGCCTTCAGCGTATCGGTGCCGAGCGGAAGCCGCAGCGGCGGCGTTTGCGCATCGACGAGCGTGACGAGCGCGGTCGCCAGCTTCTGCGGGTCGCCGGGCTGGTTGTGATTCATGCCGACCGCGAAGCGGCGCACGTTGCCCGACGTCTCATCGTAGTCGTCGATGATGTCCTTGCCGACGATCAGCGACGACCCATCCAGGAAGTCCGTGCGGAAGTAGCCCGGCTCAACCACGGTCGCGTGGATGCCGAGCGGCTTCAACTCCGCATGCAGCGCTTCCGTGATGCCTTCGACAGCGAACTTCGTCGAGCAATACACGCCAAAGCCCGCCCCCGAGCGATACCCGCCGATCGACGACATGTTGATCACATGCCCCGAGCGCTGCTTGCGCATAACGGGCAGCACGGCGCGCGTCACATTCAGCAGACCAAAGACGTTGGTGTCGTACATGCGGCGCACGTCAGCGTCGCTCGATTCCTCGACCGCCGCCAGCAGGCCGAAGCCCGCATTGTTGATCAGCACGTCGATCCGGCCGAACTTCTCGACGGCAGCCTCGACGGCCGCTTTCGCCTGCGCTTCGCTGGTCACGTCGAGCGCGACGGGCAGCAAGGCCGGCGACTCGCCGAGCCGCTCGACAATTGCGGCGGCATTGCGGCCCGCAGCGACGACGGCATTGCCGTCCGCCAGCGCCGCTTCGGCCATCAGCGCGCCCAGACCGCGCGAAGCGCCCGTGATGAACCAGACGCGCTTGAACTGTTGTTTCGTGACGTTGCTCATGATCGTGTTCCTACGTTCGTGGTGAGAGTGAAACGAAGAATAGGACGTCCGATTCGCACAAACTAGCCGTCAATTGCTAGACTGATAATCAACTTTTATTTGCTAATCGGGAACAGCCGATGAACGAGGTCCGCGCCATTTCGATCTTTGTCCGCGCCGCTGCCGTCGGCAGCCTGCGCAAGGCCGCCGTCGATCAGGGCATCTCGCCTCAGGCGGCCAGCCACGCGGTGATGCAGTTGGAAAAGTCGCTCGGCGTGCGGCTGTTTCATCGGACCACGCGCAAGCTGAGCCTGACGGAGGAAGGACAGCGGCTGCTGCAAAGCGTCGAGCCGGCGCTCGCCACGCTGTCGTCGGCAATCGACGACGCGCGCCGCGCCAAAGACGAAGTGGCGGGCCCGCTGCGTGTGAGCGCGCCGATGGCGCTCGGGCGCGCGGTGCTATGGCCGTCCGTCCTCGAATTCGCCGCGCTCTATCCCGAGGTGCAACTGGACGTGCGCTTCGACGATCACTTCACCGATCTCGTCAGTGATCGCGCCGACGTCGGTTTTCGCGGCGGTTCGCCGCCATCGGGCGGCACGATTGCGCGGCGGCTGCTGCCCATCCAGTTGATCGTGTGCGCGTCGCCGGCGTATATCGAGCGTCACGGCAAGCCATCGACGGTCGATGAACTCGATGCGCATCGCTGCACGGGATACCGGCGCGCGAACACCGGCAAGCAGGCGCCGTGGGAATTTCTGATCGGCAATGAAATCGTCTATCGCGACGTCGCCGCGACGCTGTGCGCGAACGATATCGACGCGGAAACGGACGCGGTGCTGGCGGGTCTCGCAATCGGCCAGCTAGGCAGCTTCTCGGCCGTCTCGCATATTCGTAGCAAACGGCTCGTGCCTTTGCTGACGCAGCACATGACGCAGCGCGAATCGATCTACATCTACTATCGCCATCGCACCGAACAGCCGCTGCGTGTGAGGACGTTCATCGACTTCATGATCGAGCGGCTCGCGGATAACAAGGCCTTCTTTCTCGAGCCTGCGGAATTGCGCGCCTGACGCGTGAACCGTGCGTGACTACCGAGCGCAAAGCAATTGCGCGCCCGTCCGCATGATGCGGACGGGCGCGCGCCGTCATACGAGAACGACGTTACTCCGTCTTGTTACGCGGCTTCAGCTTGCCCTGATAACGCAGCGTCGGACGAACCGTTTCTGCCTGCGGCGTCACCAGCACCTGACGGCGCGCCATCGCGCTGACCGGCGGCGTGATCGAGCCGATCGTCGTAGCGCGCGAAGGATTGGCCAGGCCCGAATTCACGAGCATCTTCGCTTCCATCTGCAGGTTGGTCAGCAACACGGGATCGGTCAACGCGCTGCTCTGCGCGAGCAACTGGCTCCACGCGTTGTCGCCATAGTTCGTCACGTAGTAATCGAGCCCGCTCGGGTCCGCGACGACTGCTGAGCAGCCGTTGACGCGCACCTGCATCTGCGTGTCCTTCAGCGCAACCGTCTTGCGCCGCGCGAGACCTTCACCGTAAGCGAGCGTCAACGGGACCGTCCATTGAATGCCCGGATACAGATTCTGGTTCGGATACGGCGACTGCTTGAGCGTGACGACCGTCTGATTGCTCGTCAGATCGCATTGCGTATCGAGCGATACCAGCGGCACACCCGTTTGCCGCACGAAGCTGTCACCGATGGCGACCATCGGCTCGCCGCTCACCTTCGCCAGCTCGTCCCACAGACGCTTGGGCGTCGAGTTGCCGAGTGAGTAGTCGGCCAGATACGACTGCAGGCCCCTGCGCATCACGCCATCGCCGAGATAGTTCTCAAGCATCTTCAGCACGATGCCGCCTTTGTCGTACGTGAACGGACTAGCGCTCAACACGAAATCATTCGATGCCCAGTCGTTGAAGTTCGGCTGCACCGGGAACGATGTGTTTCGCAGGTCGCGCGACATCACCGCGTACTTGGTCTTCACTTCGTCGACCCAACTGAAGCGATCGGGGAAAAACAGAATCTTCGTCTTGTTCTCGAAGTACGTCGCGAACGATTCGTTCATCCACACGTCGTCCCACCAGTCGAGCGTCACGAGATCGCCGAACCACTGGTGGGCGGCCTCGTGCGTCAGCACCACCACGCCATAGTCGGACATCGGCGTGCCGGGCGGCGGAAGAATGTCGTCGGCGAATTCGAGAATGGCGCCCCAGTTCTCCATCCCGCCAAAGTTCAGGTCCTTCTGCTCCTTGAACGCATCGTTCGCGGCGATCGTGTCGAACTTCGTGAGCGGCAGCGGGATGCCCGTGTAGCGGTAGTAATAATCGAGCGCCTGCTTGGTCTGCTGCATCGCGGGCACGGCCCAGTCGCGCATGCCGGGCGGCGTGAAGATCCGCAGATGCAGATTCTTGCCGTCCTTCAACGGGCTCGTGAAGTCGTCTTCGAGCGTATCGAACATACCGCCGCCGAAGAACAGCAGGTATTGCGGCATCGGCGGCGTCTTGTCGAACGTGACGCGCTTGTAGCCGCTGTCCACATTGACGGACGGCTTCTCCGCGGCATTCGACACGACGCGCCAGTTCTGCGGCACTTCCGCCGACACCTCATACGTCATCCGGAAAGCCGGCTCGTCCCAGCCCGGGAACCATTGGCGCGCAAGGTTGGTTTCGCCTTGCGTGAGGATCGCGCCGCTCGTCGTGCCGTCCGTCGACTTCAGATCGACGCGGAATACGCCTTCCGCCGCGGAGCAGCCGGGATACGGATCGTCGCCGCAACTGCCGCCTGTTTTCGTGGCGGGATCGTCGTAGGTCTTGAAGTTGATGATGCCCGACCACTCCATATGCAGCGAATAGTTGCCGGGATGAATCTGGCCGCTGACGGGCCGCAACTGATAGAAATCGCCGTCGTCCTGCGGCGTCGCGATCAGCTGGATGTTACCCGGCTGCAGCGTCGTCTTGCCGTTGACGAACTTGATGCGATGCCCGGCAATGACGATCTGATTGATGTTCTTCGTGACCTGGATCTCGACATCGGCGCGGCCGTCGAACGCGTTCAGATCCGGGTTAGGCCGGAACCACAGCTTGTAGTTGATCGGCTTCACGGTGTCGGGCAACTCGACGGGCGGCACCGATTTGTTGATCGACGTATCGGCGACTATAGGCGACTCCGGCGCCGCGAGCGCAGGTTGCGACGCCGGTGCCGTCGCACCCACCTGGGCGGACTTGCTCGAAGCCAGACCTCCATCGTCTCCACCACCACATGCACTCAACGCCAGTGTCGCAGCCAGCAACAGGCACTGCGCCTTTAACCGAAAATATGGTCGCATGGTTCGTCCTATCGGATAAAGCAGCTCTGGAAATGTGTGGTTATGCGTCTCTATTTATTATTAAAAATCACGAAAAAAGGTCTCCCCCACGCGCTTTAAGGCGAATGAAAGAATTGCAATAAACAGACGAAAACAGGCCTCAGCCCAATTCGCTGATATTTACATTTTTAGAACGTGAACTAGAGAAAAAATTACGGCATGACAACGACGCGCGGCGAACGCCACGCGCACAGACTCGCAGGGCTGACCACGCGCGCGATAATAATTTGATGCGCCCGTTTTGAATGACTGTCAGCTTACGATGGACGGTAGATTAGTTGGGCAAACGTCAGCGTGTCAACTTCCATTACAAAATATTTCTCGAATATTTCTACTATGCGTGATGAGTAAAATCGATTTGGAACGTGTTCTCGTATTGGCATTTATTTCGCATAAGCGGACATACGGGTTTTCCATAAAAGACATAAGTCGATTCTCGCCTTTATTTCCTGAATCCACTAATTCGTCGAAATAGTCATTAAAGAACCGCATTCCAACGAAGGGCATGCAAATCAATTGATCAGTAATGCCATTCGAATGGACTACGTACGCTGATGCGTGAATCTGCTGATTGCGGCTGGATACCTGATCGTCTTTGCGCCGCGCCGCCTGCTGCTTTCAGCCGTGCGCCGCGCGCTCAGGCATGGGCAATTGCATATCGCGTATCAACCCGTGGTCGAGATCGCCACGCGCCGCATGACGGGCGTCGAGGCGTTGATACGCTGGACACATCCGAAATGGGGCGCCGTGAGCCCCAGTGCGTTCATGACGGAAGTGGAAAGCAGCAGCCTGCTGGCGAGCGTCACCCTCTTTGCGCTGCAACGCGCGACAGAGGGCATCACGCAAAAGACGGACATCCGCCCATTGCGCGTCGTCGTCAACATCGCGCCAATGGATCTGGAGCGCAAGGAATTCGTCGCGGACGCACGAAGCGCTGCGCAGCCTGGGCATCCCGTTCGGTCAAGGCTATTTCTACCAGCGCCCCGTGCCCGTCTCGCAACTCTTCGTAGATACCAGCCGCAACCCGCTCACGACGAAAACACGCGTCACGCCTTGAGCATTTCAGGCGTAACGCGTGCGCTTCACGTTCAAAGGCCGAGATCGCTCAAGCTGGGGTGATCGTCGGGACGACGGCCCAGAGGCCAATGGAACTTGCGCTCCGACTCCTTGATCGGCATGTCGTTGATGCAGGCAAAGCGGCGTTGCATCAGACCGTCTTCGCCGAACTCCCAGTTCTCGTTGCCATACGAACGAAACCAGTTGCCCGCGTCATCGCGCCATTCATACGCGTAGCGCACCGCGATCCGATTGCCACCGAACGCCCACAACTCCTTGATCAGTCGATACTCGAATTCCTTGCGCCATTTGCGCTCCAGAAACGCCTGCGCCTCGGCGCGGTTGTTCGCGAACTCCGCGCGGTTGCGCCACTTCGTATCGAGCGAATAGGCAAGCGCGACTTTCGCCGCATCGCGCGAGTTCCAGCCGTCTTCCGCGAGGCGCACTTTCTCTGTGGCCGTTTCCAGTGTGAACGGAGGAAGCGGCGGGCGAATTTCCTGTTGTTGCGAAGACATGTCGACTCTCCTTTTACGAGGTCTGTTGCTGTGCTTGGGTTCGTGCAGGACTGAGGAAATCAGAACGGCTTGGTCGGCAGATACTTGCCGTTGAGCGTGATGATTGCGCGCTCGCCGCCTTCAGGATCCGGCACCTTCTGAATATCGAGCTTGAAGTTGATCGCGCTGATGATGCCGTCGCCGAACTGCTCGTGAACCAGCGCCTTCAACGTCGTGCCGTACACCTGCACCATTTCGTAGAAGCGATAGATGGTCGGATCGGTCGGCACGCCTCCGGGAATGCTGCCACGCACGGGGATGGTCTGCAGCAGACGGACGGCGTCGTTGTCGAGACCGAGACGCTCGGCAACCAGTTTCGCCGCCTTCTCCGGCAGTGCGTGCTGGCCAAGCAGCGCGGCCGTCGTGTATGCGACGCTCAGGCCCGTGCCTTCGTTGATCGCTTCGAACGTCAGGTTCTTGCGCGTCTTGGCGTCGATGATGGTTTCGGTCAGGGCTTCGCGTGCGTGCGGGGTGGTTTGCGATTGGGTCATGGTGTTGCTCCTTGAATGAGTGAGGCAGGGAATAACGACGAGGCGAAAATCAAAACGCTGCGACACATTCCTCACGCGTCGCGTTGACATCCGGATGCTCGGCCAGCGAAACGAACTGACGTGTCGTGCTGTCGAGTGCATCGATGGAACCGGATTCGATGTCATAGACCCAGCCATGCAGCTTCAGGCGGCCCTGCGCGAGCGCCAGCGCCACGGACGGATGCGTCTTGAGATTGATGAGTTGCGCGATCACGTTCTCACGCACCATCGAGTCGATGCGTTCGCGCTCGCTTGCATGATCGCGCGATTCGTTGACGAGCTTCGCCGAATCGGCGTAGCGCAGCCAGTTTGCGACGGCGGGCATGTGATCGAGGCACTTGCACGTTGCAACCGCCGTCATCGCGCCGCAATCCGAATGGCCGCAGATCACGACGTCGGTGACGCCCAGCGCGGCCACCGCATACTCGACCGTGGCCGACACACCACCCGGCTCCGGCCCGAACGAAGGCACGATGTTGCCGGCATTACGGATCACGAACAGGTCGCCCGGTTCGCGTTGCGTGACCAGTTCGGGCACCATCCGGCTGTCCGAACACGAGATGAATAGCGTTCGCGGCGTCTGGCTGGTAGCCAGCTTGCGGAACAACTCTTTGCGCGCCGGAAAGACGTCGCGCTGAAACTTCAGAAAACCGTCGATGATCTCTTGCATGATTCGCTCCATTCCGTCGCTCAGTGCGTTGGGTTGCGTTGCGCTGCGTTGAACAAAGAATGGACGCGATCAGCCATAGTGTCCAAGACCGGTTTATGATTGTGGCTATAGGCATAACCAATAGTTACCCGACAGGGGCAGACATGCTGCTACGTCATATCCGCTACTTTCTGGCCGTCGCCGAGCACCGCAATTTCACGCGCGCCGCCGAGGCGCTGCACGTGTCGCAGCCCACGCTGTCGCAACAGATCAGGCAACTGGAAGACACACTGCGCACGCAGTTGCTCGACCGCTCGGGTCGAACGGTGCAACTGACGGATGCGGGCGTGGCATGGATGCGCTATGCAAAACTCGCGCTACAGGATCTCGATGCGGGCGTGAGAGCCATTCACGATGTCGGCGAGCTGAGCCGCGGCAATCTGCGTCTTGCCGTCACGCCGACGTTTACGGCATATCTGGTGGGGCCCGTCATCGATCGCTTCTATGCGTCGCATCCCGGCATCGCGATCGAGATTCAGGAAATGACGCAGGACCAGATCGAAGCGCAACTCGCCGACGACAAGCTCGATGCCGGCATCGCGTTCGAGCCGGTGTACGCAGCGGAAATCGAAAGCCAGCCGCTGTTTCAGGAGACGCTGAGCCTCGTGGTCGGCAGCGGCCATGCGCGCGCGTCGCGTCGCAAGCCGCTTTCCGCGCAGGATTTTGCGAAAGAACCGTTGGTGCTGCTGAACAAGGCATTCGCGACGCGCCGCTATATCGACGAGTATTGCGCGCGGCATCGCGTTCGCCCGCAGGTTGCCATCGAGGTGAATTCGATCAGCGCGATCGTCGAGATCGTGCGTCACGGCCAGCTTGCGACCGTGCTGCCCGACGGCATCGCGCGCGAGCATGCCGAACTGCAGCCCGTGCCGCTCGATCCGCCGCTGCCCGCGCGCACGGCCGCCCTGCTGCAGCGTAAGGACGCGTATCGCACGGCGGCGAGCAAGGCGTTCGTGCAGGTGTTGATGGAGAGTCTGAAGCGCTGAAAGCGCCTGATAAAACGCTACGTGTCGATCTCTTCGCCCTGGGCATCGCGCGCGGCGATTTTTAGTTGGCGAAGCTTGTGATACAGCGTCTTCTTCGGCATGCCGAGCGCCTCGCTCGCTTCCGCCACGTTGCCGTGGTGACGCCGCAGCATGTCCTCGATCAGCCTGCGCTCGAAATACGCAAGCTGATCGGCGAGCGTGCCGCCCTTGACTGTTGTGCTACCGCCCTCGGACAGCAGGCTATCGCCCGTGAGACCGAGCACGAAGCGGTCCGCGACGTTCTGCAACTCGCGCACGTTGCCGGGCCACGCGTGCGTCATCAGCTCCGAAACCTGCGAAGCCGACACGACAGGCGCCGGTTGTCCGAAGCGGCGCGCGGCCGCCAGCACGAAATGCTCGAACAGCAACGGCACGTCTTCGCGGCGCTCGCGCAACGGCGGCAGTTCGATCTGCGCGACGTTCAACCTGTACAACAGGTCCGAGCGAAACCGTCCGTCGGAGGAAAGTGCCGTCAGATCGGCCTTGGTCGCAGCGATCACCCGGCAATCGACGGAAATCGACTCGTTCGCGCCGAGCCGCTCCAGCGTGCGTTCCTGCAGCACGCGCAGCATTTTGATCTGCAGCGCGACCGGCATGGTTTCGATTTCGTCGAGAAAGAGCGTGCCGCCGTGCGCCCATTCGATCTTGCCGACACGCTTCTTGATCGCGCCCGTGAACGCGCCCGCTTCGTGCCCGAACAACTCGCTTTCGAAAATCTGTTCCGGCAGGCCGCCACAATTGAGCGCGACGAAGTGCTTGTCGCGCCGTCCGCCAAAGTCGTGCAGGCTGCGCGCGATCAACTCCTTGCCAGTGCCCGTCTCGCCCGTGATCAGCACCGACACCGACGTGTCGGCGAGCCGCAAAATCTTCTTGCGCACTTCGGCGATCGCCGGCGACTTGCCGAGCACCAGCGCCTCGATGCCCTGCCAGTTGTCGAGCGCCGCCCGCAAGCCCTGCACCTCAAGCGTGAGGCGCCGCTTCTCGACCGCGCGCGCGACGCGCCCCGCGATATGGTCGGACGAAAAAGGCTTCTCGATGAAGTCGTACGCGCCGACCTGCATCGCGCCCACGGCCGTCGAGATATCGGCATGCCCGCTAATCAGCACGACAGGGATCTGCGAATCGATCGCCATCACCTTGTCGAGCAGCTGCAATCCGTCGATGCCCGGCATTCGCACATCCGACACGATCACAAGTGGCGCACCCGGCGCGACTTCGGCCAGCGCCTGCGCCGCCGATTCGAACGCGCTGACGGGAAAGCCCGCCAACGCCACGGCCTGCTCGACGCCGAAGCGGACATTCTCATCGTCCTCGACGACGAGCACGCGAATTTCATCTCCCATGAACCACCCTCTGCGACGTTGCCGCCGCGAATTCGATAGTGAATTGTGCGCCGCTGTCTGCAAGATTCGCGGCGGAAATCTTCGCGCCGAAACCCTCGACGATACGCGACGAGATGGCGAGCCCGAGGCCCAGGCCTTGCCCGCGCGGCTTGGTCGTCACGAACGGCTCGAACAGATGCGCGAGCACGTCGGGCGCGATGCCGGGGCCGCTATCCGCGATAGTGAACAGCACGCGCTCGCGCGCGTCGGGATCAGCGGCAGCAATCGTAATCACGCGCTTCGGTTCGTTGCGCACGGCGTCGAGCGCGTTGCCCAGCAGATTGACGATCACCTGCTGCAACTGGCTCGATTCCGCCCATACCGTCGTGCCCGCCGGAATCTTCACGTCGAGTTGCACGCCTTCGTCGCGGATGCGCGCTTCGTAGATGAGCCGTGCGTGCGCGACGGCTTCGCTCAGCGCCACCGCCACCCGCTCGACATCGGGCTTGCGCGCGAAGGTCTTCAACTCGCCCGTCAGCACGGCCATGCTGTCGACGAGTTTCGCCACACGCTCCAGATTCGCCACCGCCTGCGCGGGCTGATTGCGCTCGAAGAACGTGCGCGCGTTGTCGCACAGCGTGCGGATCGCGACGAGCGGCTGGTTCAGCTCGTGCGTGAGGCCCGCAGCCATCTGCCCGAGCACGGCGAGCTTGCCCGCATGCACGACTTCCTGCTGCGAGTCGCGCAGACGCTGCTCGGTCCGCTTGCGCTCGACGATCTCCTGCTTCATCCGTTCATTGGTTTCCACGAGCGCGGCGGTGCGTTGTGCGACGGTCATCTCCAGCCGGTCGTTCGCGAGGCGCAGCGCGTCTTGCGCCTTGAGCTTTTCGGCAATCGTGCGGCGTCGCTGGGTCGCGTACAACGCATACAGCCCGGCGATCAGAAACGCGCCCGTCACGAACGCGAGCGCAATCTGCTGCTGACGCCGCGCGGCGGCAACGTCGAGCAGCACCATGATCGAGTCGCCCGCTTGCGGCGCGGTCCGCGACATCACGAGAAACTGCGTGGTGCGGCCCGCGCGCCGCCAGTCGGGAAAGCGCCCGAGCCACGCCGTGCCGTCCCAGTCGGCGACCCGCCGATAAAGCAACGCATCGACGTTGCGGCCCGCGTATTGCCGCGAAGCCTGAATATCGCGCTGCTGCTGCGCGGTGATCGGCCGGAACGCGGTGAACTTCCACGCCGGCACCGTCGAGATGACGATGACCCCGTTGCCGTCGATCACCACAGCCGCCTCGCCGGGCGTGCGCCATGCCGCTTCGAGCGCATCGACACTCAGCTTCACGGCCGCCACGCCGATCGGCTTGCCTGCGTCGCGCACGGCGCTCGAGAAGTACAGGCCCGGCATGCCCGTGTTCGTGCCGATGCCGAAGAAGCGCCCCGCGCCGTGCGCGAGCGCGTCGTTGAAGTACGGCCGATAGGAAACATTGGTGCCGACGAAGCTGAACGACTGGTTCCAGTTGCTCGCGGCGATCACCTCGCCTTGCAGGTCGATCACATCGACGGCGAGACTGCCCGCGTCGTCGCTGACGGCTTCGAGATACGTGTTGACCTCGTGCAGCAGTTCGGGCGAAGCGCGCGAGCCTGCGCCCAGCAGCGCGCGCACGCTATCTTGCCGCGCGACGATGGCGGGCATCATCTCGAAGCGGCCCAGCTCGCTTTTCAGGCTGGCGGCGTACAGGTCCAGCCGATGCGCGCCGACTTGCGCGAGCGCATCGATCGCGCGGTCCCACGCAAATTCGACGGCCGCGGCCGCCGCGCCGAGATACAGCGCGCCAGCAGCGGCCCATGCCCACAACGGTATGCCTCTTATTCTCACGCGCACATTCAACCTCATCGATGCCCGACGCCGTATGCCGGCTTGCGCTGGACTCGCGCACGGCACCTTATACGAAAACGGGCGGCGCAAGCTGATCGCGCCGCCCGCCGCCGCGCCGCATCGGGCGCGGACGCGTCAGCCGAAATGCGCGAGCAGGATCAACGTCAGCGTCACCACGATCGCGCCGCCGATACGCGTCGCGATCTGCGCGAACGGCATCAGCGTCATGCGGTTCGCCGCCGTCAGGATCGCGACGTCGCCCGTGCCGCCCTGGCCGCTGTGGCAGGCGTTCACGATCGCGGTGTCGATAGGGTACATCTTCAGGAAGCGCCCAACCACAAAGCCCGTGCCCATCAGCGTCGCCACGGTCACGACGATGGTCACGATATTGGCGAACGTGAATGCGGCGATCAGCTTGTCCCACGGCGTCATCGCGACGCCGATTGCGAACAGCAGCGGATACGTGACAGCCGTCGAGAAGAACTTGTAGACAACGAACGCGCCTTCCTGCAACTGCGGCGAGACCGCGCGCGCGAGCTTCACCAGCACCGCGAGGAACAGCATTGCGACGGGCGCGGGCAGACCGAACAGATTGCGGCACATCAGGCCGAGCAGGTAAAGCGTGATCGCGGTGATGCCGGCGGCGGCAATATGCGTGACGTCGATATGGCCGCTGATTTCTTCCTTCACCGGGTCCATTTCATCCTTCTCGCCGACCTGCAGACGCCCGTTGCCCGTCAGATGCGGAAGACGCTTGCCGAGCATGTCGAGTGCGCCGGCCAGCACGATCGCCGTCAGGCTGCCGAGCATCACGGGCGGCAGCACCTGCGCGAACAGCTCGCCCTGCGGCAGATGCATGATTTCCGAATAGCCGATGGACAGCGGAATCGCGCCCTCGCCGACGCCGCCCGCCATGATGGGCACGACGATATACAGCAGCGTATGGCGCACGCCGAGTCCGAACATCGCGCCGACCGCCGTGCCGACGATGGCCGCCGCAATCGAACCGACCGCCAGCGGCACGAAGATCTTGATGAAGCCCTGGATCAGCACGCGCCGGTCCATGCTCAAAATGCTGCCGACGATGATCGACGCAATGAACAGGTACAGGAAGTTCGTCTGCTTGGTGAACTCCGTCGTCAGGTTGAGGACGGGTTTCGGCAGCAGGTGATAGTACGTGAGCGCCGACGGCACGAAGGTCGCGCAGATCGCGGCAGCGCCGATATTGCGCAGGATGGGCAGACGCTTGCCCAACTCGGCGCAGGTGAAGCCGAAGAACGCCAGCACGGCGATCGCCATCGAAATTTCGCCGGGCACCTTGCCGGTTACGGCGAAGCCCGTGATCAGCGCAAGCAGGATGAAGTAGACAGGCAGCGGAATGATGCCGATCCGGTATTCCATCAGCTTCCACCAGCCTTCCGGCCAGAAGCGTGCTTTGGTGGCGGGTTGCTGCGCGGGCGCCGGCTGCGAAGGGCCGTGGGCGTGAGAAGTGGTTTGCAAAGCATGTCTCCTTGATCTGGATGCGCGGGTGGCACCGCTTGTCTATGGCCGTGGCCAGTGGACGCCTATAGCGCAAGGGTCATGCCAGTTTTTCGCCAAGGAGAGATTATTTAAATCATTGATTTATAAAGCGTTTTATAGACCGACAAACAAGCGCTGACGATGCCGTTCTGAGACCTCAGAATCGGCCCGGATACGCAGGCTGAGAGTTCAGCCATTCGCTAGAATCGCGGCATCGCTCGATTGGGGAAAACCATGCAGGACACATGGCAGTTCCAGATCCGGATCACCGTTTCAGACGAACGGGCTGGCGCGTTGCGCGCCGATCCTGCTGCGCAGTCATACGCGCCGCTGCATGACGTGCTGAAACGGCACCGCGCGGAATTGAAATGCCAGTTCGACGCATTCGCCGATTACGTCAAGGAAGCCGAAGAGGCCGGGACGGCTGCGTACCCGCTCTATGACTGGACGCGGCAGACCATCGAGAACCCGGAAAAGAAAGCGAAGTATCTGCGCTCCTTCACCGTGTACGTCGAAGGCGAGCAGATCTATGCGAAAGAGACGGCCGACTCGCTCGAAGCAGCGCTCTCGTCGCTGGCGCTGGACCGTGCGTCGGGCATCGAACGCGTGTTCAAGTACGACACGAATCCCGCTCATAACCCGCAGCCGCCGCAATCGGGCGGCAAAGCGCAATAGCCGGTCCGCCGCATCCATCGTCTGAAGGACGCCGGCGAACCGGCCACCGCAGCGCACACATCACACCAACGCGATTTCGACGTCGATATTGCCGCGCGTCGCCTTCGAATACGGGCACGTCTGGTGTGCCGCATCGACGATCTTCTGCGCGACATCAGCGCTCACGCCCGGCAGGCTCACATTCAGACGCGCCTGCAGGAAGTAGCCGCCCTCGCCCGTGCCGAGGTCGACTTCGGCGTTCACATTGGTATCGGCGGGCAGCGTCACTTTCAGATCGCGCGCCGCCAGTCCCATTGCGCCAATGAAACACGCCGACCAGCCTGCCGCGAACAGTTGCTCGGGGTTCGTGCCCTTGCCGCTCGATCCCGGCGGCGAAAGCTGGATATCCAGCCGGCCGTCCGAGCTGCGCGCCGCGCCTTCACGGCCGCCCGTAGTTTGCGTCTTGCCTGTGTACAGGACGTTATCGATTCTTGCCATGATGTTCTCTATCCTCTGTTCGCCGATTAGTGATGCTTGAAGGTCGACAGGCCGAACTCGCTCGAAATGGTGCGGTGACCCGACTGAACGGTCTGGGTCGCTACGCCACCCATATCGTCGTTGGCGGCTGCATTGCGGCCTGCGTCGGCAACGATGGCGCTGGGACCTTGCTGCGACACGGGCGCGCCCTGCAGCGGGTTGTAATGCGGCGCCGGGCCGTAGCCGCTCGCGAAGGCCGAAGTGGACGCTGCTACGCCAAGGGCAAACCAGACTGCGACTTTGAAGAACTTGTTCATGTTGAACTCCGCCAGGTAGAGGCACCCGCCTAAGGGCGCCATAACTTTAAAAATTCCGTGGATCACGCCTCTCCGACGTCACCCACCTCTTTAAAACGCACACGATTGCATCGCGTACGACACATTCTACGTTCAAATTTTTTCCTGTCAAGCGCGATTTAATCGTGTGCGATGTATTTGTCGAGAAAAAAGCCGGAAATCCGGCTTGATGACGCGCCTGGCACGGAGAACTGGCGCGGCAAGCCCCGCCGCGCCCCGTCAGGCGGCGCTCAGTCCTGCTCGCTCACCGCCTTGATCAGGTTGTTGCGCAGCGTGACGATGGACCTCTGCATCTTGGAGAACTCGTCGGGCGCGAGGCCGCAAGCCTCCACCAGGTCCATGCCGAACGCCTTTTCGCGCAGCTTCCGGCCGGCCTTGGTCAGGCTGACGCGGACCTGGCGCTCGTCTTCCGGATCGCGCTGGCGCTCCAGATAGCCCATCCCTTCGAGCTTCTTCAGAATCGGCGTGAGCGTGTTCGATTCGAGAAACAGTTTCTCACCGAGACTGCTGACGGTCTGATGGTCCTCTTCCCACAGCGCAATCACGGTGATGTATTGCGTGTACGTGAGTCCCAGTTCTTCCAGAATCGGCTTGTAAGCCTTGCCGAATGCCAGGTTCGCCGAGTAAACGGCAAAGCACAGGAAGTCGGCGAGCTTCGGGTTCGTGTCTTCTGCCTTGGCGGTGGTCTTCATTTGCGTCCTCGTTGGCACGAGACGGATGTCTCTACAAGAACGCATTATACATCGTGTGCGATTTAATCGGAAATGCTTGACATTACATAAAGGTTGCGGGCAGGCGCCCGCCCGCTTCAGTACACATCCCGCACGTAGCGCCGGTCCTTAGTCATCGCGCCAACGTATTCCTCCGCGCGCTCCGCGCTCAGCCCGCCGTGTTGCACGACCACTTCCTTCAACGCGGCATCGACGTCCTTCGCCATCCGGCTCGCGTCGCCGCACACGTAGAAGTGCGCGCCCTCTTCGAGCCACGCCCACAGTTGCGCACCCTGCTCGCGCATCCGGTCCTGCACGTAGACCTTGTCGGCCTGATCGCGCGAGAACGCCAGATCGAGCCGCGTCAGCAGTCCGCTTTGCTGCATGCTTTCGAGTTCGTCGCGATAGTAGAAGTCGGTTGCCGCATGTTGTTCGCCGAAGAAGAGCCAGTTGCGCCCTGTCGCGCCGCGTGCGCTGCGCTCGTGCAGGAAGCCGCGGAACGGCGCGACGCCCGTGCCCGGCCCGACCATGATCATTGGCGTGTCGCCGCTGCGCGGCGGACGGAAATGCGCGGACTTTTGCACGAAGACAGGCACGCTGACGTCGTGCGCGCGATCCGCGAGAAACGTCGACGACACACCTTTGCGGTTGCGCCTGCCATTGTTGTAGCGCACGGCAGCCACCGTCAGATGGACCTCGCCCGCATGCGCCTTCGGGCTCGATGCGATCGAATAGAGCCGCGGCTGCAGACGCTTGAGCACACCGAGCAACTCGCTGGCCGACAGATCGGCGGGAAACTCGTGCAGCACGTCGGCGAGCTGCTGGCCCCACAGCCATTGCTTCAGATCGGCCTTGCGCTCGTCGGCGAGCAGCTTCGCGAGCGCATCGTTGCGGCTGCGCGATGCGATCAGTTGCAGCGCTTCCGCGCTCGGCCGCGCGATTTCATAGTGCCGCGCCAATGCCTCGGCGATCCGCATGTCGCCGACACCTGTCACATGTACCGACGCATCCGCCTTCACGCCCGACAGATCGATCAGTTCGTCGACGAGTTCAGGGCAGTTTTTCGGCCACACGCCCAACGCATCGCCCGCTTCGTATTCGAGGTTCGAATCGCCGATCGCCAGCGAGAAGTAGCGCGTGTCCTTCGTGCCATTGCGATTGAGGCGCAGATTGTCGACGAGCCGCGACTGGGCGGGACTCGTCTTCGACGGCGTCGCGCCCGGCAGCACGGAGGGAATCACGCCTTGCGCGGGCACTTCATACAGCAACGCGTCGTCGGCCTTGATCTTTGCGATCACGGCTTCTAGCCACTTGTCGGCGGCCGGCTGAAAATCCGTGTCGCAATCGACACGCGCATGCAACCGCTTCGCGCCCAGCTCGGCGAAGCGATCGTCGAGCTTGCGGCCGTGGCCGCAGAACTGGTCGTAACTGGGGTCGCCGAATCCGAGCACCGCGTATTGCTGATCGACGAGGCGCGGCGTGCTGTCGGCCTGCAATGCGTTCCAGAAGCTCTGGCCGTTGTCGGGCGCGTCACCGTCGCCGAACGTGCTCGTCATCAGCAGCACGTATTTGCTCTGCGCGAGCGCGGCGACGGGCATGTCCGCCATGCACGACATGCGGATTTCGAAGCCGGACTCCATCAGTTGCGTCGCGTATTGCTCGGTCAGCGATTCGATGTTGCCCGTCTGCGATGCCCACAACAGCGCGACCTTGGGCCGTGCGTGTGCGATGCGCACAGCAGGCCCGCCGACCGCTGCGGGTTGCGTAACGGACGTCAGCGCCATGCCGGATTCCGGCGCACGGCTGAAAAGACCCGCGAGCATGCCGTCGAACCAAAGCCGCGCATTCGCCGACAGCGGCGCATTTGCAGGCAACGCGGGCACGCCCCGTGCCTCGCCCTGCGACGAACGCAAGCCGCTGATAAAGCCCGCCATGTAGAGCCGCGCCGTGTCGTCCAGCGTCGGCGCGGGCGTGTCGGTGATGCCGAGCATGGCGGCGAGAGCGTCGATACGGGACATATCCAGTTCCTGTGGCTGACGGACCATCGCGATGGGCATTTCCTTCGCGACGGCCGGTGCTTCTTCAGTGTCGTGTGGCAGGGCTTCGACGACATCGGCTTCGACGCGCGCCAGCGCCACCGCGCAGAACTTCAGCTCGGGCTGCTGCGAGATCGCGTCGATTGCGTCGCTCGTCACCGCGTTGATGCACAGGTCGTCGCCATATACGTCGTTCCAGTGCATCGGCGCAAAGCAGTTGCCGGGGCGCACGCGCTCGGTGACGATGGCGGGCAGCACGGCGCGTCCCCGGCTCGAGCGCACTTCGACGCGGTCCTTGTCGCGCACGCCAAGCGACGCGGCGTCTTCCGGATGCAGTTCGACGAAGGGCGCAGGGTTCAGACGGTTGAGCATCGGCACCTTGCCCGTCTTCGTCATCGTGTGCCATTGATGTTGCAGGCGGCCCGTGTTCAGCACGATCGGGAATTCCGCGCCAGGCATCTCGGCGGGATCGACATGCGGACGAGCGAAGAACAACGCCTTGCCGCTCGCGGTCGGAAACACGAGCGCGGGGCGCGTGCCGTCGGGCAGCACTTTCAGCGTCTGGCTCACGCCGTCGTTGAGATAGCGCAGCGGGTTGCGGTCGGATGGGGCATCGGGCGCGCACGGCCATTGCAGCGGCGTCTCGCGCAGACGCGCGTGGCTCGCGCCGCGCAGATCGTAGCCCGTCTTCGGGTTCGACACGCGCGCGATTTCATCGAACACCTCGGCCGCCGATCCGTACGTGAACGCATCCGCAAAGCCCATCTCGCACGCGACGCGCGCAATGATCTGCCAGTCGGCGAGTGCGGCGCCGGGCGGATCGATGGCCTTCTGCATCAGCGTCATGTTGCGCTCGGAATTGATCATCACGCCTTCCGCCTCGGCCCACAGCGCGCCGGGCAGCAAGACGTCGGCGTAGCGATTGGTCTCCGTGTCGAGGAACGCGTCCTGCGCGATGACCAATTCAGCGGCCTGCAATCCGGCAATCACGTTCTGCCGGTTCGCGACGCTCGCCACCGGGTTCGTGCAGATGATCCAGCACGCCTTGATGTCGCCTGCCGCCATGCGCGAGAACATGTCGACGGTGCCGTTGCCGAGCTTCGTCTTGAGCGTGCCGCGCGGCACTTGCCACAGGTCTTCGATGAACGCGCGGTCTTCTTCGACCAGTACGGAGCGCTGGCCCGGCAAGCCCGGACCCATGTAGCCCATCTCACGCCCGCCCATGGCATTCGGCTGACCCGTCAGCGAGAACGGGCCGCTGCCGGGACGGCAGATCTTGCCCGTCGCCAGATGCAGATTGCAGATCGCGTTCGTGTTCCAGGTGCCGTGCGTGCTCTGGTTCAGGCCCATCGTCCAGCAGCTGATCCACTCGGGCGCGTCGCCGATCCATTGCGCGGCCTGGCGGATGTCGGCCTCGGGAATGCCCGTGAGCGCGGCGACTTTTTCCGGCGTGTAGTCGTCGAGGAACGCGGGCATCGTGTCCCAGCCTTCCGTGAACTCGCCGATGAAGCGCGCGTCGGTACGGCCATTCTTATGCAGCAGATGCAGCAGGCCATTGAGCAGCGCGAGATCGGTGCCCGGCTTGATCTGCATGAACAGATTCGCTTTGTCCGCCGTCGTGTTGCGGCGCGGATCGACGACGATCAGCTTCGCGCCCGCCTTCACGCGATCCATCATGCGCAGAAAGAGGATCGGGTGGCAGTCGGCCATGTTCGCGCCGATCACGAAGAACAGGTTGGCCTTGTCGAAATCCTGATACGAGCCGGGCGGGCCGTCCGCGCCCAGCGATAGCTTGTAGCCGCTGCCCGCGCTCGCCATGCACAGCCGCGAGTTCGACTCGATATTGTTGGTGCCGATAAAGCCCTTCGCGAGCTTGTTCACGAGGTACTGCGCCTCGATCGACATCTGCCCCGACACGTAGAACGACAGCGCGTCGGGACCATGCTCATCGAGAATCGCGCGCAGACGGCGGGCGGTATCGGGAATCGCGAGATCGGCGGGAACGGGAATCGGATCGGCGTCGCGCGTGCGCCGCTCGAACGCGCTTTCGAGACGGCCCGACTTGCGCAGCGCGACATGCGCCGACTGACCTTTCGTGCAGAGACGCCCGTAATTGGTCGGATGATCCTTGTCGCCGGAAATCTTGACGACCTGCCCCTCCTCGACGTGCAGCACCATGCCGCAACCGACGCCGCAGTATGGACAAACCGTCTTGATGTTCTCGCACGCCATCGTCAGAGCCCGTTCAGTAGATTACGCCGACACCCACACGTGTCCGTCTTCGACGCGCGCCGCGAACGCGCTGACGGACTTGTCGGGCGCTTCCAAGCATTCGCCCGTGCGCAGATCGAAGTGATGCTTGTAGATCGGCGAAGCGACCACGATGCGATCGCCGAGGCTGCCGATCAGTCCGCGCGACAGCACGGCCGCCTGCGATGCAGGGTCGAAGTTGTCGATGGCGTACACGCCGCCGCGCTCGCCTTCGACGCGAAACACGGCGACCTGCTCGCCATTGACGAGCGCGCAGACGCCCGTGTTCGGCACGATGTCGTCGAGCGTGCAGATGGACGTCCAGGTGGTCGGCAAACGGTCGTTGTTCATGTCGATCTCCGTTCTATCGGTGAGTGAGTGACGTGGGTGCTTCTGGTCAAACCGTTTCCGCGGTTTCTGTCGATTGCGTCGACTGCTCGACGACGACGGGAATGCGCACGGGCCGCTGGCGCTCTTCGGGCATGGCGGGCCGGATCTGACCGCGCGTCGGGACGAAACTGACGTTGTCGTCGGCGCTGTCGCTGTTGACGAAGTGACGGAAGCGCTTGCGCGTTTCGGGGTCGGTGACGGCCTTCTTCCACTCGCATTCGTACGTGTCGACCACGTGCTGCATTTCCTCTTCGAGTTCCGCCGCGATGCCGAGCTTGTCGTTGATGACAACATCGCGCAGATAATCCAGTCCGCCTTCGAGGTTCTCGCGCCACACGCTGGTGCGTTGCAGCCGGTCGGCCGTGCGCACGTAAAACATCAGGAAGCGGTCGATATAGCGGACCAGCGTTTCGCGGTCCAGATCCGAAGCGATCAGTTCAGCATGGCGCGGCTTCATCCCGCCGTTGCCGCACACGTAGAGATTCCAGCCCTTTTCCGTCGCGATGATGCCAACGTCCTTGCTTTGCGCCTCCGCGCACTCGCGCGTGCAGCCCGACACCGCGAACTTGATCTTGTGCGGCGAGCGCAGACCCTTGTAGCGGTTCTCGATATCGATCGCGAGGCCAACGGAATCGTCGACGCCATAGCGGCACCATGTCGAGCCCACGCACGATTTCACCGTGCGCAGCGACTTGCCGTACGCATGGCCCGATTCGAAACCGGCGGCGATCAGCTCTTCCCAAATCAACGGCAACTGTTCGACGCGCGCGCCGAACAGATCGACGCGCTGCCCGCCCGTGACCTTCGTATAAAGACCATATTTCTTCGCGACCTGACCGACTGCGATCAACCCGTCCGGCGTCACTTCGCCGCCCGGCATGCGCGGCACGACGGAATACGTGCCGTCGCGCTGGATGTTCGCGAGGTAGTAGTCGTTCGTGTCCTGCAGGCTGGCGTGCTCTTTCTTCAGCACGAACTCGTTCCAGCACGATGCGAGAATGCCGGCGACGGCGGGCTTGCAGATATCGCAGCCAAGGCCGTGGCCATGCTTGTTTAGCAGCGCGCCGAAAGTCTCGATGCGCTCGACGCGAACGATGTGATACAGCTCCTGACGCGAAAACGGAAAGTGCTCGCACAGATGATTGTTGACGGCGAGACCTTGCTTCTTCATCTCGGCCTTCATCACCTGCGTGACGAGCGGCACGCAGCCGCCGCATGCCGTGCCAGCCTTCGTCGCGCCCTTCACGTCGCCGATGGTCGTCGCGCCGGCGCAAACGGCTGCGCAGATCGCGCCCTTCGAGATGTTGTTGCACGAACAGATCTGCGCGCTTTCGGGCAAAGCATCGACGCCGAGTGCGGGCTTCGCGTTGCCGTCCGCTTGCGGCAGGATCAGGAATTCCGGCGACTCGGGCAACTGGATGCGGTTCAGCATCATCTGCAGCAGCGTGCCATATTCGCTCGCGTCGCCGACCATCACGCCGCCGAGCAGGAACTTGCCACAGTCGGACACGACGAGCTTCTTGTAGACCTGCTTGCGCTCGTCGCTGAACTGATAGGTGCGGCTGCCCGCCGTCGCCGCGTGCGCGTCGCCGAGGCTCGCCACATCGACGCCCATCAGCTTGAGCTTCGTGCTCATGTCAGCGCCCGCAAACGCGGCCTCCTGTTCGCCGAGCAACTGCTTTGCCGTCACGCGCGCCATTTCGTAGCCCGGTGCAACGAGCCCAAAAATCTGGCCGTTCCACAGCGCGCATTCGCCGATCGCGTAGATGTCGGCATCGCTAGTGCGGCAATGATTGTCGATCACAATGCCGCCGCGCGGGCCCACTGCGAGGCCGCTGGCGCGCGCGATCTCGTCGCGCGGACGGATGCCCGCGGAGAACACGATCATGTCGGTGTCGAGATGCGTGCCATCGGCGAACTGCATGCGGTGCGTGCCGTCTTCGCCGTCGACGATTTCCAGCGTGTTCTTCTGCGTATGCACGGTCACGCCGAGTTCTTCGATCTTGCCGCGCAACACTTTGCCGCCGCCGTCGTCGACCTGCACGGCCATCAGACGCGGTGCGAATTCGACGACATGCGTTTCGAGGCCCAGGTCGCGCAATGCTTTCGCGCATTCCAGACCGAGCAGGCCACCGCCAATCACGACGCCCGTCTTCGAGCGCGCGCCGCATTCCTGCATCGCTTCGAGGTCTTCGATCGTGCGGTAGACGAAGCAGTCCTTGCGATCTTTGCCCGGCACGGGCGGCACGAATGCATACGAGCCGCTGGCGATCACAAGCTTGTCGTACGAAAGCGTTTCGCCCGTCGAGGTCGTCACCGTGTGCGCGTCGCGATCGATCGATACGGCCTTCGCGTTCAGCCGCAGCACCATGTCGTCGCGATCGAAGAAGCCGGGGGCGACCAGCGACAGATCGTCGGCGGACTTGCCCGAGAAGAACTCTGACAGATGCACGCGATCGTAGGCGGGACGCGGCTCTTCGCACAGCACGGTAATGTCGAGGCGCGCCGTGGCTTGTTCCGCGAGGCATTCGAGCAGTTTGTGGCCGACCATGCCGTGGCCGATAACGATGACTTTCATGTCGCCGATCCTGTCAGAGAGGGGATTCATTGATTTAATTCGTTGCGCCGAGTGCGGCATCGCGGGCGGTGTGTTCGGCGGAGAAGCGCACGGCGATCGCGCAGATCGCGGACGCGCTGACGAAGCCGCCGAGCGTCAACAGCGTTTGATGCAGGTCGCCCATGCCCTTCGCCAGAAAGCCCGCTGCCACCGCGCCGACATTGCCGCCCGCGCCGACGATTCCCGCCACGCCGCCGAGCGCCTTGCGATCGATGAACGGCACGAGCGCGTAGGTCGCGCCACACGCCATGTGCGTAAAGAGACCGAACAGCAGCATCGCGATCACGGCGAGCGCCGCGTGGTTTGCCTGCGAGAAAAGCAGCAGGCCGACGCCTTCGCCGGCGATCAGCGCGAACAGCAGCATCGAGCGCGCAGAGAGCCCACGGCGCTTCGCGCCCCAGTCCGACAACAGACCGCCGAGCGGACGCGCAAAGATCGCGAGCAGACCGAAGCTGCCAGCCGCGAGACCGGCGTCGCGCAGCGACAGCTGGAAATGATCGACGTAATAGATGGCCGCGACGTTGTGGATGAACACCTCGACGCCGAAGCACGCGGCGTACGTGACGAACAGCATCCACACGCGATAGTTACGCGAGGCCGTGAGCAGGCTCGCCCAGCCGCCTTTCTTGCCGCTATCGACGGCGATGCCACGTGCGCGCAGTTCCGTGAAATTGCCTTGCGGGCAGTCCTGCGTGAAGCGCCAGTAGAGCGCGGCCATGATGGGCATCGCGATGCCCGGCAGCACGAGCGTCAGACGCCATGCGTCGCCGTTGCTCGCACCCAGCGCGACGGCGCCGGCGAGCATCAGCGGCACGAGCATCTGCGCGGCGCCTGCACCTGCATTGCCCCAGCCTGCACTCGTCGCGTTCGCCGTGCCGACCACGTTGGGCGCGAACATCACCGACGTGTGATATTGCGTGATCACGAAGCTCGCGCCGACCGCGCCGATGCCGAGCCGGCACAACAGGAACGTTGTGTAGCTGTGCGCGAGCGCCGCGCCGAGCACGGGCAGCGCGCCGACCATCATCAACGCGACGTAGACCTTGCGCGGACCGAAGCGGTCGCACATCGGACCGACGATCAGACGCACGAGAATCGTGATCGAGACGGCGGCGATGTTGATGTTCGCGACCTGATCCGCTGTGAGGTGGAACTCCTGCTTGATGAGCGGCATCAGCGGCGCGCACGCGAACCACGCGAAGAAGCAGACGAAGAACGCCATCCACGCGAAGTGGAAGGCGCGCATGGCGGGCGTGCGCCAGTTCAGCAGATCGATCGATGTGGCTTTGTCGGTCATGTTCCAGGCCTGTAAACGACTACGGCGTCCCGCGAATCGGGTGCGAGACCAGATTCAGGGGACGCCGTTGTCCAAAATTCGTCGGTGCGTGGGGATGCTGCTTTGCGGCTCGTCGTTGAGCCGCGATGTGGGGTTTATCGCAAGGTGTGTGCCATGTGGGCTATTCGTGGCGCGGAGGCTTTGCTGGATTGGGTTTGCGAGCGGTTTGCGGGTTTGACTGCGAGGTTGTCCGCTGATTCATGGTGAGGCTTGCCGGCACTTTGCTGGTGCAGCGCAGCACTGTGGGCGTGCGTGGAGGTAGCGCGGATGTGGTGCGGATTTCGTCGGTTGCGGGACAAGGGAGTGTCGCGTTGTTTGCGCTCCGCGAGCGTCGCGCGAGCCTTTGCACTGCTTGACAGATGCGTCAGCCACTGCTGCCAGTTTTCGTGTTCTGCAAACGAGGAGCACGCTATGAGCAAGGAACGAAGCGAAGAAAATCTTTCGCCGCGCGATAAGGAGATCGATGCGCAGGTCGCGGCACTGAAAGCCCGCCTGGAAATCGCCCAATCGATGCTTGAACTGCACCAGGACCGGCTGCGTGAGTAGGACAAGCTAATAAGGGCGATGAGGTAACTGGATAGTATGTGAATATCTTCAATAGAAACTCGCCAATTGTGGCAAGCCTCCAACCCCGAGTCTTGATATCACTAGTCATTGACACGTTCGGCTAGTCGAATTCAAGGACCGACATCTTGATCGGGGAGCGTCGGCTGCTCCAGCTTTACCGTTACCAGCGACTTTAACGCTGGATGATAAATCGCGAGAACGTTGAGCGCTGTGATCCCTAGCCGACGAGCTACCTCTTCGCCCAACTCGTCTCCGATGGAGGATAGTGGCCAGTCTGCAACGACTGTCGACTCTTTGAACGACTGAATGTCGGAATCCTTGACGACGAAGACGGATAGTTTTTTTTCCGCATCGTCGTAAGACACAACGAAAGAACTTTTAGGGAGTGGATGTTGCATCAATGCCCTCGACACTGGTTATAAATCCCGAATGCATTCGCCTTGCAAGATACATATGTGTATGGATCACCCGTCATTGCCGCATAAAGTTTGCACTGCTCCAGACGCGCTTCGTATTCGGCAAAACATTCCGCCTCCTGCACTTCGCTTACACCGCGCCCGGCCATCGTCAATACGTTATCACTCTCAGGCAATACATCGAGTTTGAAGGACCGCGCATCGCTGAATCGAGTCGAACCATCCGAGCCTTCTTCGTCAACGGCGAAATGGTCTGCCACGTTGTTGGCGTGTATTGGCATGCCCTCGGCGTCACTATTCTTCGAGCAAATGCCGGCTGTGAGCGCCGCCAACTCCGCCCACGCCGCCTTCAACTGCGCTTCCCGCGTAGCAGGATCGTATGGGCCTCTCAATACCGGCTCGCCGTTCAACACCAGCGGACCGGGACCGGCATTCTCGAAAGCGGCCCATTTTCCCCGGCCGAATCCGCCAGCGCTGCTGAACCCACTACCATTCGACGACCATCGCTCCGGCGCACAATCCGGGCGCATCACTCGCGGCAGAGCACGCCATTCCCGGTTGATAATGGGCACGAGTCGCCCCGTAGCAACCGCTTCCCGCAGCGCTTTTTCGATACCTTTGTTATCGATCGGCAGGTTCCAATGCGCGACATCCAGCAGATCGCGCAGAAACGAACGTACGACATCAAGTTCACGGTTACCGGTCGCCGTTCGCAGGTCCGAGCACGGCCGAAAGTAAAGATCGAAGTCGCGCTTATCCCGTTCGCGCTGTTTGCGCGCCTCTTCTTCCGCTTCGCCTCCGGCGTCGATCCGGAATGAGGACGACCCGTCGCGCGTCCAGCTATCCCGTCCGCCTAATGACGGCGACCTTCGCAGTTCCCGCGAGAGCCGCCGATACTGCCACGCGGGATGCAGCGTACATTTCCACCCATTCTCCAGCGGTACATCGAGCGTATTCCATTGCATAGATATCCGAATCAATCTCTGCAGAAAGAGACGGTATATCTAGCATGAAACTCAAGCCACTCTGTAAAACAAGGTAAAGGCGCAACGGACGCGCCGCCGCTCAATACCCCTCCCGCGCCTCCCTCAACTCCCCCGCAATGAAATCGACAAACGTCCGGATCCGCGCCGACATCTGATGCCTCTGCGAATACACCGCAAAAATATCGGCACCCGGCGTCTCATACCCGGGTAGCACCTGCACGAGCCGCCCATCCGCGAGATACTCATTGATATCCCACTCCGCGCGCATCAGAATGCCGTGCCCTTCCACTGCCCACTTCACCGCGATCTCGCCGTCATTCGTCGTCAGATTGCCGTTGATGCGCACCGCCTCTGTCTTGCGCGCGGCGCCGCGCCCTGTCGCGAGCCGCCACACGCCATACGCTTCGTCGCCCTGCCGTATGCCGATGCAGTTGTGCCTCACCAGCTCATGCGGCGTGAGCGGCATCCCATACTCGGCGATATACGAAGGCGCCGCGCATAACAACCTGCGATTCGCCGCAAGCCGTCGCGCGACGACGCGGGTATCGGGCGGCTCGCCGAAGCGGATGCAGACGTCGAAGGCGTCGTCGGTGAGCGGCGGAGGCGTAACGGACAGCTGCAACTGCACCGCGACCTGCGGATAACGGTTCACGAAACGCGAGATCGCCGGCGCAACATGGCTGCGCCCGAACCCAAGCGTCGCGTTCACCCTCAACAAACCCTTCGGGCTCTTCTTCGCGCTGCCCAGCAGTTCGGACAGCGCGTCGATCTCATCGAGTATCCGCCGCGCGTGCTCCAGGTACACCTCGCCTTCGGGCGTCAGCATCATCCGGCGCGTCGTCCGGTTCACGAGCGGCACGCCCGCGCGCTGCTCCATCTGCGTCAGACGCTTGCTCACGGCCGCGGGCGTCAAACCCAGTTCGCGCGCCGCCGCGCTCAGGCTGCCTGACGCGGCGAGCGTCGAGAAAAAGCTCAGGTCGGTCGCTTGAACGGTCTCGGTCACGGCTCGATTTGTGAATTGAAGTTAAAGATGCTTTGAGTTTAGCACCGGTTACTGCGCTCCCAGTTAGGTACAGTCAGCTCCATTCCAAATCAATTGAAGGAGCGAGACATGAACACCTATCGCATTGCGACGATCCCCGGCGACGGCATCGGCAAGGAAGTCGTGCCGGCGGGCAAGGAAGTGCTGGAAGCGCTGGCGCGTACCAGCAACAGCTTCAAATTCGAGTTCGAAAACTTCGACTGGGGCGCCGACTACTACCGCGAGCACGGCGTGATGGTGCCCGCCGACGGCCTCGACGCAATCCGCAACAAGGACGCCATCCTGTTCGGCTCGGCAGGCGACCCCGACGTGCCCGATCACGTGACGCTGTGGGGCCTGCGCCTGAAGATCTGCCAGGGCTTCGATCAATACGCGAACGTGCGGCCGACGCGCATTCTCCCCGGCATCGACGCGCCGCTGAAGCGCTGCACGCCCGAAGACCTGAACTGGGTGATCGTCCGCGAAAACTCCGAGGGCGAATATTCGGGCGTCGGTGGCCGCGTGCATCAGGGTCATCCGATCGAAGCCGCCACCGACGTCTCCATCATGACGCGCGCCGGCGTCGAACGCATCATGCGCTTCGCGTTCCGTCTCGCGCAGTCGCGCCCCCGCAAGCTGCTCACCGTCATCACGAAGAGCAACGCGCAGCGCCACGCGATGGTGATGTGGGATGAAATCGCGCTGCAGATTTCGAAGGAGTTCCCCGACGTCAAATGGGACAAGGAACTCGTCGATGCATCGACGGCACGCATGATCAACCGCCCGGCATCGCTCGACACCATCGTCGCCACCAACCTGCACGCCGACATCCTGAGCGACCTCGCGGCTGCACTGGCGGGCAGCCTCGGCATCGCGCCGACGGGCAACATCGACCCGGAGCGCCGCTATCCGTCGATGTTCGAACCGATCCACGGCTCGGCATTCGACATCATGGGCAAAGGCCTCGCGAATCCGATCGGGACGTTCTGGTCCGTCGTGATGCTGCTCGAGCATCTCGGCGAATTCGAAGCGGCGAAGCGTGTGATGAGCGCAGTCGAAACCGTCACCGCGGACCCGTCGCTGCATACGGGCGATCTCGGCGGCAAGGCGACGACGGCGCAAGTGACGGCAGCCGTCTGCGCGCTCGTCGAAAAAGTACCCGTAGCCGCATAACGCGCATGCAAATCCGTTGTCGCGCGGCTTTCGCCGCCGCGACGACGGGCGCAGCGAAAGGCGCGCCCAAAGGCTTCACGCACACAACAACAACTGACCCGCAAACGGCAGACAACGCGTGAAGCCTGAATTGTCCGGCACAGCCGGCTCAACCTCCAAGGAGGAGACACATGCAACCCGAACTCGAATCGCGAGTATCGCGCAAGCTCATGCTACGGATCATTCCGTTCGTGATGCTGCTCTACTTCGTCAGCTTTCTCGATCGTGTCAACGTCGGCTTCGCCGCCATGACGATGAACAAGGCAATCGGTCTTTCGCCGACGGCATTCGGCTTCGGCGGCGGGCTGTTCTTCATCGGCTACTTTCTGTTCGAAGTGCCGTCGAATCTCATCCTGCATCGCGTCGGCGCAAGGCTCTGGATCGCGCGCGTGATGGTGACGTGGGGCATTGTGTCGGCGGCTTCGGCATTCGTCACGGGACCGACCAGCTTCTACGTGTTGCGCTTCGTGCTGGGCGTCGCGGAAGCGGGCTTCTTTCCCGGCATCATCCTGTATCTGAGCCTGTGGTTTCCGGGCAAGCAGCGCGCGGCAGCCGCCGCATGGTTCATGGCCGCTGCGCCGATCTCGACGGCCATCGGCTCGCCGATCTCCGGCGCGATCATGCAGTTGCCGCCGATGTTCGGCCTCGCCGACTGGCAATTGCTTTACATCATCGAGGCCGTGCCCGCCGTCGTGCTCGGCTTCGTCGTGTTGAAGTTTTTGACCGACACGCCATCGAAGGCGCACTGGCTGAAGGACGACGAGCGCGAATGGTTGATCGCGAAGCTCAAGGCCGAAGCCGACGAGCGCAAAGGTCACTCGGGACATACGGCGGGCGCGCTGAGTGCGTTGCGCGATCCGCGTGTGCTGGCGCTCGCGCTGATCTACTTCGGCACGTCGGCGGGTTTGTATACGCTTGGTTTGTGGGCACCGCTCATCATCCGGCAGTACGGCTTCAGCGCGCTGCAAACCGGCCTGCTGACGGGCATTCCGAGCGTGCTGGCAGTGATCGCGATGGTGTTGTGGGCGCGGCACTCCGACCGGACTGAAGAACGCACGTGGCACGTGGTGATTCCTTGCGCGCTGGCGTGTGTCGGTTTTATCTTCGCGGGTCAGGCAGGTACTGCGCTCTTGATCGTGCTCGCACTGGTGGTCGTCAATGTCGGCATCAGCGCGGCGAAGGCGCCGCTGTGGGCGATGCCGAGCATGTTCCTCTCAGGTGCAGGCGCCGCAGCGGGGATCGCGATGATCAATTCGGTCGGCAATCTGGGCGGCTTTGTCGGTCCGTTTGCGATCGGCTGGCTCAAGAACGTGACGGGCGGATATGCAGCGGGTCTGTACGTGGTCGGCGCGACGCTGGCCGTGTCAGCGGCCGTCACGCTGATGCTGAGCCGCAAGGCCGCGCAGCAACCTGCCACGGCCTGCATGCGGCACGATCATTGATCGTTCTTAAATGAACACGGGCCGGTCCGACGGATCAACGTCACCGGCCCAGCCTTCTGATCTTCTCCTTCCCGTCGCCGAACGCCTTGCGGGCCGTCCCCGTAGCCTGTTGCAAATCGCCCTTCAGTTGCTGCGTGCGATTGCCCGTTACCTTGCCGACCACTTCGTTGACCTTGCCCTTCACCTGTTGCGCAACACCTTTGATCTGATCGCGGTTCATGTCGCTCTCCCTGTCGATTAGCGCATAGGCGCCATCGGGGTTAGTGACATGCAATTCACGCGCCAACGCTTGCTGTAGCCGTGTAGCGCGTTTCAAGCCCGGCGTGAAAGCGTTTTCATGACAACGCGCCGGTAACTTATACCAACGCATCATTCGACATCCGCCGCAACCCGCTGCGCGGCCCACGTCTCCAGTTCTTCAGCCGATATCGCCGGCGAATACAGGAATCCCTGCAACTCATCACAACCGATGCTACGCAGCGTGTTCGCTTCGTCCTCGTTTTCGACGCCCTCCGCGACCACGCGCAGACCCAGCTCATGCCCAAGCTCGATGATCGCCTTGATGACGGCCAGATCGGCCGGCGCATCGAGCATGTCGCGAACGAACGCCCTGTCGATCTTCAATCGGTCCAGCGGGAAGCGATTCAGATAACTAAGGCTCGAATAGCCCGTGCCGAAATCGTCGAGCGATAGCTTCACGCCAAGCGCGCGTATCGCGCGAATCGCTTCGAGATAGTTCTCCGCGCTATCCATCAACACCGTTTCGGTGATTTCGAGTTCCAGCCGCTGCGGCGCGACGCCATGCATCGCGAGACTGCGCCGCAACGTGTCGACGATATCCGCGTCGCGCAACTGGATCGCCGACAGATTGATCGACATGCGCAACCCGCCCATCTCGTCGTCGCGCCAGCGCGCGAGTTGCCGGCACGCTTCGTCTATCACCCATGCGCCGATCGGAATGATCAGCCGCGTCTCTTCGGCGATGGGAATGAACTGCGCGGGCGTCACCGCGCCGAGTTGAGGATGGGTCCAGCGCAGCAAACCTTCGACGCTGACAAGCGCGCCCGTTTGCGCATCGAGACACGGCTGAAAAGCCAGCCGCAGTTCGTGCCGTTCGATAGCTGTGCGCATGCAGGCTTCGAGCGCGAGCCGCTGGCGCGCGCGCTCGGCCATATCCGGCGAGAAGAACTTCACGAGGTTGCGCCCCGCTGCCTTCGCCTGATACATCGCGGCATCGGCGTTCTGCATCAGCGTTTCGATGTCCGTGCCGTCGTCGGGATAGAGCGCGACGCCCGCGCTGCACGCGACCTGCAGCGTGACGCCTCCGATCGCATGCGGCTCGCGCACGAGCGGCAGCAGACGTTCGTCGATGGTGCGCGCAACATCGGCCGCGCTGCCCGCATCCGCGAGAATCATTGTGAACTCGTCGCCGCCGAGGCGGCTCACGGTATCGCTGCTGCGCACAGCCTGCACGAGACGCCGCGAAACGGAACGCAGCAAGCCATCGCCGATATGATGGCCGAGCGAATCGTTGATGTCCTTGAAGCGGTCGAGGTCGATGAAGAGCACGGCCACGCGTTGTTGAGCCTGCTTCGCGTGTTCGAGCGCCACTCCCAGCCGTTTCGTGAAGAGCGCGCGGTTCGGCAATTCGGTCAACACGTCGTGCTCGGCGAGAAACTCGATGCGCGCCTCGCTTTTCTTACGGTCGGTGATGTCGATCAGTGTGCAGATGTAGTGCGACACGCTGCCGCGTTTGTCGCGCACCGCGCTGATCATCAGCCACGCGGGATAATCGCCGCCTTGACGCCGTCTGATCTGTGCTTCGCCGTTCCATGAACTGGAGCGGTCGACGAGCGTCGCGAGCGCCGTGATCACCGCGCCGCCATTCGCGCCAGCGACGATGAACGCGGGCGGCTGGCCCGCGATATCTTCTGCACGGTAGCCCGTCGCGCGATAGAACGACGCGTTGGCCGTCAGGAGACGCCGTTCCTGATCGAGAATCAGGATCGCTTCGGAAGAAGCCTCGAATACCTTCGCCCACAGTTCGAGCCGCTGCTCCATCAGCTTGATCTGGTTGATCGGAGTGAACGCCGTCAGCACGGCGTCGCGGCCCTGGAAGTTCAGACGCCGCGCGGACAGCATCGCCCACGTCGGTTCGGTGCTCGCTTTCCAGCGCACTTCGAATTCGTCGACGGCATCGCGATCGGACAACTGCTGGAAAAAGCGCGCGCGCACCGACGAATCGAGGCCGTACGCCCACGGGTCGGTCGTGACGCCGTTGAGCCAGTACAGCGCGGGCTGGTTCGCGTGCAGCACTTCATGACCGGGCACGGCCGTCACCATCATCGGCACGGGCGTCGATTCGACAAGCGCATGCTGCGCGGCGGCCGCGCGCGCCGTCGCCGCGAGCTCCTTCTGTACGTCGCGCTCGCGGTCGAGCTGTTCGAGCATTTCGTTGAAGCCGCGCACCAGCTGGCCGATTTCATCCTGGCTGTGCCAGCTCGCGCGCACGGTGTGATCGCCCGTTCTGCGCACCGTGTCCATCACGCGCGCAAGCTGGCGCAGTGGCCGCGAAATCTGCTGCGCGACGAAATACACCATGCCGAGAATGCTGCACAACAGAAAGAGCGCCGTGCCCAGATGCAGCCACATGCGCGAGAAGAGTCCGCGCACGCGTGCGTGCAACAGATCGTCGAGCTGATCCGCCGTGCTGCGCCACGTATCCTGCACGCTGGCTACGAGCGTCTGCTGCTGCACGTCGACGATCGACAGCAGCGTGGGATCGACCTCGCCGTTGCTGTCGACGATGATGCGCGCCGCGTGCCGGTACGATTCGACGGCCGTGAGCATGCGCGCCATCGACGGCCCGAGCGTCGAATCGAGCGCGTGATTGGCCGCGCCCGCTTCGGAAAAGTCAGAGCGCAGACCTTGCAGCACGGCATCGAGTTGCCCTTCCAGCACGAGATAGCGCGTGCGCAGTTCGTCGTGCGAGCGCACGGCGTGCACGCCTTCGTGCCCTTCGTGCCCTTCGTGCAATTGCCGGCCAATCCGGTTCACGGATTCGAGTAACGCCGGATAACGCAAGATCGACAGCGACATCGCGTAGTAGCTGTCGAGGTCAGGATCCAGAATCAGGTTCGACTGATTGCCGACGCGCGTCACGAGTTCGCGGCATGCTTCGAGCGCTTCGTTGATTTGCGCGGCAGTGGGTTGCGCTTCGTGCGCCAGCACGTCCAGCGCGGCGCGCACGCGCGTGTTCAGCCCAGCGCTTTCCAGATGCGCGCCGTAGCGCGCTTCCGTGCTGGCGAGATCCGTTTGCGCACTCTTCAGGCGCGCAACAGGCGGACGCTGTCCCGCGCCCGCCATCGCTACGTCGATCAAGGCATCACGCACTGTGCCGATATACGCGTTGCCGACGATCTCCTTGTTCGAGAAGTCGATCGAAATGTATTTCTCGTGAATCAGAATGCCGCTGATGTACACCACAGCCGTCAAATCGAGCAGATAGATCAGCAGCAGCTTGCGGCCCACGCGCAGACGCGCAAGCAGACGGAAGAATGGATTGCGCTTCATGGCATGCGCGCCACCGCGTACGACATCGAACGAGTCACACCGCACTCCCGGTCATTGGAAGGTGAATAAGAGGCCCGCGCGCCTCGATCAAGCCGCTCGCCACTACGGCATATCGGCGCATCGTATCGCGACTTTAGCGTTTGCTGAATAATCCCTTCGACGGTGCGCGAATGCTGCGCGCAGGTGCAGAAAACAAGGGGGTTTGAATTAGTTCGCACCAAGGTATCTCACGCCTCGCGCGTGTTGCCCAAGCCGCGTCGAGCATATGCAAAACGCGGTCCGTGCACTCGACGGCAGAGGTCTTCGTCAACACATGAACCGCTAAGCGCAACGCGGGATAGATATGCATCAGCCGTTCATATTCGACCATTGCATTCGCGAGTTCATGACGGCACAACGACTTTCGCGCGAACGTGAAAACGGTTTTGGCGGCATGATATGTGTTCGCATGTGAGCAGATGCACCCGGCTGCGACAAGGAGACATCATGAACGAAGCGACGCACGCGCCGCGCGACTTCATCGTTCGCACGATGAACGCCGAAGAAGTGAATCTCGCCATCGAATGGGCCGCGCATGAAGGATGGAACCCAGGCTTCCACGATGCGCACGTCTTCCGTGCCGCCGACCCGGACGGGTTCTTCATCGGTGAATTGCAAGGCGAACCGGTCGGCTCGATTTCGGCCGTCGCCTATGACGCGCATTTCGGCTTCATAGGCCTGTATATCGTGAGGCCGGAGTTTCGCGGCAAGGGACTCGGCTTGCGCATCTGGCAGCATGGCATTGCGTATCTCGGCAAGCGCAACGTTGGACTCGATGGCGTGGTCGCGCAGCAACCGAACTACAGGAAGTCGGGATTTGAGCTCGCGTACCGGAACATACGCTTTCAGGGTGTGGCCGAGGCCGACGTGACGAACCATCCTTCACTCGTCGATGCGCACCAGTTGCCTTTCGACAAGCTGGCCTCGTATGACCAGCGGTTCTTTCCCGCGCCGCGCGAAGCCTTTCTGCGCGTGTGGATCGATCAACCGGATGCCGTCGCGCTCGCAAGCGTCAGCGAAGGCCACATCAGCGGCTACGGCGTGCTTCGCCGCTGCCGCGAAGGACGCAAGATCGGACCGCTATTCGCCGACGACCCGCAAACAGCCGAAGCCCTGTTCACTGCGCTTGTCGCGCATTGCCCCGGCGAGACCGTCGCGCTCGACGTGCCCGAACTCAACACGGCCGCCATCGCGCTCGCCGAACGGCATTGCCTGACGAGCGTGTTCGAAACGGCGCGCATGTACACGAAGCGCGCGCCGGACATACCGCTTGCGCGGCTCTATGGCGTGACGTCGTTCGAACTCGGTTGATGCATCAGTGCTTCGGATCGTACCGATACACGCCGTGTCCCGTCTTGCGGCCCAAACGCCCTGCCGCCACGAGTTCGCGCAACAGCGGACACGCGCGATACTTCGAGTCGCCGAAATCCTTCAGGAACACATCCATCACCGACAGGCACACGTCCAGCCCGATCAGATCCGCGAGCGCGAGCGGCCCGATCGGATGATTCGCGCCGAGACGCATGCCCGCGTCGATCTCCTCCGCCGTCGCGATGCCGTCCGCCAGCACGAAGAACGCCTCATTGATCATCGGCACGAGAATGCGGTTCACCACGAACCCGGGCGCATTCTTCACGCTGACGGGCGTCTTGCCGAGGCGCTCGGTCAGCTCGCGCACGGTGGCCGCCGTGTCGTCGCTGGTCTGCACGCCGCGAATCACTTCGACGAGTTGCAGCAATGGCACCGGGTTGAAGAAGTGCATGCCGACGAAACGTTCCGGCTTGCCGAGCGTCGCGGCCAGCGCGGTGATCGAAATGGACGACGTGTTCGACGCGATAAACGTCTCGCTGCTCACGACCGATTCGATCTGCCGCAGAATGCGAATTTTCAGTTCGGTGTTTTCGGTTGCCGCTTCGACGACGAGGTCGACGCCTGACAGGCGTTGATAGTCGGTCGAGGTCTCGATGCGGGTGAGCGCCGCATCGCGCGCCGCCGCTTCGATCTTGCCCTTCTCGACGAGCTTCGCGAGACTCGACGTGAGCGCCCCGATGCCCTTTTCGAGCGCGGCGTCCGTCACGTCGATCAGCACGACCTTCAACCCTGCCACCGCCGATACCTGCGCGATGCCGTTGCCCATCGTGCCCGCGCCGACGATGCCGATTGTTTCGATCCTGTTTGCCATTGCTGCTCCTTTTCTCCTGATTTGCGCTGAGTCATATCGGTGCGTTGCACTGCACCATGGGCGATACGATACCTGTTTCTCGCGCGCATACGTGTGAAAAAGGGATGGCAGGCTGTCGCACGCTCCACGCGCCAGGTAGGGCCGGCGGTTATATCATCGGAAAAATTTCATTGAAGGCCCCGCCATGCACCCGGTCGAACTGAACCCGAAACGCAAGCGCGAAAACCCGCTCGTCTGGATTTTCGAACCTCTCGAACGAGACCCCGAGTATTCGCGGGAACGGTTCTTCAACTTTCAGGCGGCTTATCTCGACGGCCTGCTGTATCTCGCGGTGGCAAGCGGCAATGAACCGTGGAACGGGCTGGTGGTGTGTACATCGCATGACCGGCAAGCGGGGTTGCTCGATGACTTCCCTGCGCTCGCGCCGCATCCGGTGCTCGGTAAGTGGCTGTATGTGTCGCAGACGAATCCCGAGTTCGAAACGGTTGCGCACGAGATGGTTGCGCTTGCACGCGAGCGCGACCCGCGCATGGGCGTGCTGCCCGGCAAGCGCAAGCGGTCGCCCGATGTCGTCGAGATGAAGTCCTCGTCGCGGAAGAAAAAGGCGCAGTAGCGCTTTCCCGCGGTACGCTCCGCCCTCCTTTTGCAAAACTGAAGTTGCCGCCGAAGGCGTTGGCGGAGGTCGCGGTGCGGCAGACTGGTAGTTGCGTTTTTGCGCAGGCAAAAAAAGCGCCGAACCAACGAGCGCTTACTTCCACCCTTCGAGCCTGAGCGTCGCCCGCACCAGTCGCTGCTCTTCCTGTTCGATTTCCTGCAGGCTTTCGCGCACGCCGTCGATGTGATCCGCAGCGGCCCGATAGGCCTGCTCGGGGAGCTTGCCCGTCACCGCGTTGTAGAGCCGCGCATGCTGCCGGTCGATTCGCTTGCGATGCGGCTGCCGGTGATAAAGATTGTTCACGGACGCGAACACCGAACTCAGCAGCAGTTCCGTCAGCGAACGCAGCGTATGCACGAGCACCGGGTTATGCGACGCCTCGCAGATCGCGAGATGGAACGCGTGATCGAGGCGCGCATGCGTCGCCGGATCGGTTTCGGCATTGTGCGCGGCGAGCATTTCCTCGTAGCGGCGCGTGATCATCATGTAGTCGGCGGGCGTGCCACGTAACGCGGCCAGACGCGCCGACTCGGCTTCGAGCATGCCGCGCACTTCGAACAGGTCGTAGAGCGTGCGCGGCTGCGACGCGAGCAGATGCATCAATGGAGATTGCGGCGGCTGCGCAGTCAGGTTCGCGACGAACGAACCCTTGCCGTGCGCCGTTTCGATGATGCCCCGCGCGCGCAGCAACTTCAGCCCTTCGCGCAAAGCCGTTCTCGATACGCCGAGCTTGTCCGTCAGGCGACGCTCCGATGGCAGCGCCTGCCCCGACCTCAGCACGCCGTCGACGATCAGCCTCTCGATGCGCTCCGCGACCACATCGGCAATCTTGCGATCGGACTGTTTTGCGGGGTTTTCCGGGTCTGAAATCACTGGTATGACCACTTGTCGAACAGGTTCTGGATGCGGTCGATGATAACGCCAATTCCCATTCCACGCCTGCTTCAGCGCATCCTGCATGGTTTCGTGGAAATCAAAAAACTGGTACGACCACTTGCCGTGTCCATCGACAGCGATACACGAAACGGGAACAATCGGCGGCAACACAGATATGCGGCGCGCGATAGAGCACGTGCGCCCACGGAGACGCCCCATGAGCTACGCCTACGACGAACGGATCGACGGCCCACTTGCCTCGCATGACAAGGCCGCGCTGGTCGCCGAGCTTCAGCGTCTCGTGCCCTCGATGCAACTGTTGCACGACAACGAAGATCTGCGCCCATTCGAATGCGACGGCCTCGCCGCGTATCGCACGACGCCGATGATGGTCGCGCTGCCCGATTCGATCGAACAGGTGCAGGCGCTGCTGAGATTCGCAGCGGCGCGCAAGGTGCCCGTCATCGCACGCGGCGCGGGCACGGGTCTGTCGGGCGGCGCGCTGCCGCTCGAACAGGGCATCCTGCTCGTGATGGCGCGCTTCAACCGCATCTTGCACATCGACCCCGAGGCATCGATTGCACGCGTGCAGCCCGGCGTGCGCAATCTCGCGATCTCGCAGGCGGCTGCGATTCACGGCCTCTACTACGCGCCCGATCCGTCGTCGCAGATCGCCTGCTCGATCGGCGGCAATGTCGCCGAGAACGCGGGCGGCGTGCACTGCCTGAAATACGGCCTGACCGTGCACAACATTCTGAAGCTCGAAGTGCTGACCATCGACGGCGAGCATCTGACGATCGGCTCCGAAGCGCTCGACTCGCCCGGCTTCGATCTGCTCGCGCTGCTGACGGGCTCCGAAGGCATGCTCGGCATCGTCACGGAAGTCACAGTCAAGCTGCTGACCAAACCGCAAAGCGCGAAGGTGCTGCTCGCGAGCTTCGACGATGTCGAGAAAGCGGGCGCGGCCGTCGCGCAGATCATCGGCGCGGGCGTGATTCCGGGCGGTCTCGAAATGATGGACAACCTCGCGATCCGCGCCGCCGAAGACTTCATCCATGCGGGCTATCCCATCGATGCCGAAGCGATCCTGTTGTGCGAACTCGATGGCGCGGAGTCGGACGTGCAGGAGGACTGCGATCGCGTCGGCGCAATACTGCGCGAAGCGGGCGCGACGGGCATCCGCATTGCGAAGGATGAAGCCGAACGCCAGCGCTTCTGGGCCGGGCGCAAGAATGCGTTTCCCGCCGTGGGGCGAATCTCGCCGGATTACTACTGCATGGACGGCACGATTCCGCGCCGGGAACTCGCGCGCGTGCTGCGCGGCATTGCGGAGCTGTCGAACGAATATGGCCTGCGCGTCGCGAATGTTTTCCATGCGGGCGACGGCAACATGCATCCGCTGATTTTGTTCGACGCCAATGCGCCCGGCGAAATGGAGCGCGCCGAAACACTCGGCGCGAAGATTCTCGAACTGTGTGTCGAAGTGGGCGGCAGCATCACGGGCGAGCACGGTGTTGGACGGGAGAAGATCAATCAGATGTGCGTGCAGTTCAGCAGCGAAGAACTCACGCTGTTCCATTCGCTGAAGGCCGCTTTCGATCCCGACGGCCTGCTCAATCCGGGCAAGAACATTCCCACGCTGCATCGCTGCGCCGAACACGGCGCGATGCATATTCATCACGGCAAGCTGCCCTTTCCCGAACTGGAGCGCTTCTGATGCGACGCGAATTCGATTCGATGGACGACAGCGCGCGCCTCGTCGCGCAAGTGCAGCGCGCGATCGCGAAGCACACACCGTTGCGCATTCGCGGCAGCGACAGCAAGCGTTTTCTCGGCCGCGAGGTGCAAGGCGAGGAACTCGACACGCGCTCGCATCGCGGCATCGTCGCGTATGACCCGACCGAGCTCGTGATCACCGCGCGCGCCGGCACGCCGCTCGTTGAACTGAATGCCGTGCTCGATGACGCGGATCAGATGCTGCCGTGCGAGCCGCCTCTTTTCGATGGAAAAGGAACGCTTGGCGGTGCCGTCGCGACTGGCCTTTCAGGTCCGCGCCGGCCGTGGGCGGGATCGATGCGAGACTTCGTGCTCGGCTGCCGCGTGATTACGGGCGACGGCGATCATCTGCGCTTCGGCGGCCAGGTGATGAAAAACGTCGCCGGCTATGACATGTCGCGTCTGCTCGCGGGCAGCTTCGGTTCGCTGGGCGTATTGACGGAAGTGTCGCTGAAAGTGCTGCCGAAACCGCGCGAGCGTCGCAGCTTCGCGCTCAAGCTCGGCGCCGATGAAGCGATGCGCGAGCTGTCGGCATGGCGCAAGGCCGCCCTGCCTGTGAGCGGCGCATGTTATGTCGATGGCAGGCTGCATGTGCGGCTCGAAGGCGGAAGCGGATCGGTAAAGTCGGCCGTGGACCGGATTGGCGGCGACGAAATCGACTGTGCGTTCTGGGATGTGCTCCGCGATCATCAGCTGCCGTTTTTCGCGGACGCACGTCCGTTGTGGCGTTTGTCGCTGCCGAATGCGACGCCGTTGATGCAATTGCCCGGCGATGCGCTGCTCGACTGGGCGGGTGCGCAGCGCTGGCTCAAGAGCGATGCTGCCGCCGCTGAAATCCGGCAGCTCGCGCATGCGGCAGGCGGTCACGCGACCTGCTTCACGCCGTCGCCCGATCGCGAGCCGTTCCAGCCGCTCGCCGCGTCGCTGCTGCGCTATCAGCATCAATTGAAACGCCGCCTCGATCCGAGTGGCGTGCTGAACCCTGGCCGACTGTACGCCGATCTCTGAAGCGAGCGCGATCATGCAAACGAATCTCGACTCTCACGCGAAAGCCCTGCCCGATGCAGCGGAAGCGGAAAGCATCCTGCGCTCGTGTGTCCATTGCGGCTTCTGCAATGCGACGTGCCCGACGTATCAACTGCTCGGCAATGAACTCGACGGACCGCGTGGGCGCATCTATCTGATCAAGCAACTGCTCGAAGGCGAAGCTGTCAGCGACAAGACGCAACTGCATCTGGATCGATGTCTCACGTGTCGCAATTGCGAAACGACGTGTCCGTCGGGCGTTACGTATCACCGGCTGCTCGATATTGGGCGCGCTGAACTCGAGCGGCGTGTGGCGCGGCCTGTCGGCGAGCGGCTGACGCGCAAGGGATTGCGTACGGTGATTCCACGGCCTGCTGTGTTCGATGCGCTGCTCAAGACGGGGCGCGCTTTGCGGCCGTTGCTGCCTGCCAGCGTGCAGGTGAAGATTCCGGCGCGCGCCGCCGTACCTGCGAAGGCGCGTCCTGCGTTGCGTCATGCGCGTCGCGTGCTGATGCTCGAAGGTTGCGTGCAGACTTCGTTGTCGCCGAATACGAATGCGGCTGCGGCGCGGGTGCTCGATCGGCTTGGGATTAGTGTGATGTCTGTTCGCGAAGCGGGTTGTTGTGGTGCGACTGACTATCATCTGAATGCGCAGGATGCCGGGCTTGATCGGGCGCGGCGTAATATCGATGCATGGTGGCCTGCGATCGAAGCCGGTGCCGAAGCCGTCGTGCAGACGGCAAGCGGCTGCGGCGCGTTCGTGAAGGAATATGGGCATCTGTTGCGCAATGATCCGCTTTATGCGGCGAAGGCCGCGCGGGTAAGTGCGATGGCGCGCGATCTCGTCGAGGTGCTTGCTGTGGAGCCGCTCGATGCATTGCTGCCCGCTGATGATGCCGTCGCGATGCGTGTCGCGTTTCACTGTCCTTGTACGTTGCAGCATGCGCAGAAGCTTGGTGGTGCGGTGGAGAGTGTGCTGTCGCGGTTAGGGTTCGATCTTGCTGCTGTGCCCGATGGGCATTTATGTTGCGGCTCTGCGGGGACGTATTCGATTACGCAGCCTGAGCTTGCACAGAAGTTGCGCGATAACAAAATGGCTGCGCTTGAAAGTGGCAAGCCGGATGTCATCGCGACGGCGAATGTCGGTTGCCAGATGCATCTGGATAGCGCTGGCAAGACGCAGGTGCGTCACTGGATCGAGTTGGTCGAGGAAGCTTTGGATGCGTAAGGGTTTTGGCTACGCCATGTAGATAGGTTCTAGTCGTGCGCCTCGGCGCTTTTGCGGGCATCCGCGAGGTGGTGTTTGCTGTGTAAGCGGTTTGGTTTTTTTGCCTTCGCGCTGGCATCCGCGTTTTGCCATCGTGCTTCAGGCGTTGCCCCTGTGCGGGGCGGCACCTACTTTTCTTTGCCGCCGCAAAGAAAAGTAGGCAAAAGAAAGCGGCTAACACCGCTAATTCTTGTTCCTGCCTGAGGGCCCCCAAAGGGTCTTACGCTTCACGCGGCAATCACGTGACCCATGTTCGTTGCCAACGCTCTTGCGGTGCGCCACACCCGCTTCACGCACCCGCGCTTCACCATGCCGTGCCAGATATTCTACGGCCGCCAAGGTGGCAAACTGTGTGTAGGCCGTAGTACCTCACACACCTCACTTCGGACCGATAGCACATGCGTTCCACCCTGTAAGAGCGCTACCCTATACGACGCGACAACCTACACACAGTTTGCCACCTGGGCGGCACATACCATTCGCTGCCGCTGGCCCGAGTACGGGTATTCGAAGCGGGTGAGGCGCACATTCAAAGCGTTGGCAACGCACGCAAACAGAAAGGCTGCCGTGTGAAGCGTAAGACCCTGTAGGGGCCCTCAGGCAAACACAAGAACTGGCGGTGTTAGCCGCTTTCTTTTGCCTACTTTTCTTTGCGGCGGCAAAGAAAAGTAGGTGCCGCCCCGCACAGGGGCGACGCTTGAAGCACGAAGGCATAACGCGGATGCCAGCGAAAAGGCAAAAAACCAAACCGCTTGCACAGCAAACACCACCTCGCGAATGCCAGCGCAAGCCAAAGCAAACCACACTTCACACCCCCACGTCGCCGCGCGCGAAATCAAATTTCCAACGTTCTTCAGCGGCAAACTGTGTGTAGGCCATCGCGCCGCATAAGCACCACTTCGGATCAAAAAGCGCGGGCGCGCCGCGTTCAAATGCCCGGCGGCATCGCCGCGAGCCGTTCCGCGGATGTCCGCAGCCCGTCGAAGATGCGTTCCGCCACGCGCTCGGGGAAACCTTTCGGTAGCGCGGCGGCGACCGTTTCTATGGCGGCGGGCGTTGCGTCGATCAGTCGGCCTATCAGCGGCTCGGCGTCGGGACCGTAGAAACAACGTGACGCCATCGCGTTGAAGTTGCGGCGCTGGATGTCCTTCATCAGGTAGTGCCGGTTCTTGCCGGCTACGGCCATCGCGAGCTTTGCCTTGTGCCACGACCATTGGTTGCCGCCGTCACCTTCAACCGGCCAGATCGACATGATGTCGTACAGCGGCGTCAGCGCGTAGCGCCCGCCCGGCATCAGATGCACACTGAAGTTCTTCGCGTGGCCGTCCGGCGCGGCGAGCATCCAGAACAAAATCTGCGCGCTGAGGAATGTCTCGAGGTCGGCGTCGGGCCGCTCCGATTGACGCAGCACGCCCGCAATGTCGATCATGCCGGGGCCGCCATCCGCTTCATATCGCTGATGCGACGGCTTGCCGAGCACCTGGCAAAAGTCCTCCTGCGGTAGCCGCAAGATCCATTTCTTCGAAGGATGAAGCCGCCGGTCGAAGCGTTCGACGGCCAGCACCTTCTGTTCGCCAAAGTTCAGAATGTCGGCATTCGGCGCGGGCAAGCCGAACGCCCTGAACAACGCGAGACATAGCCACTCGTTTTCGACGGACGTCGTCCAGTCCGCCTTCTTGTTGCCAACGAGTCCGAGCGGCAACTTGAAGATGTGCGTCGTGGGCGTTGCGCCGTGTGGACGCATCCATTTCTTCTTGTGCCATAGAAATGCGGTCTTTTCCTGCGCACCCGCGAGCGAGATGCGAAAGTCGTCGTATTCGTCGTCGCGCCCCGCCCCCGGACCGCCCGAGGCAACCGTGCGCGCGAGCATCTCCGCGATCTCGTCGTCCGACATCGCCGTGCCGTCGATACGGTCGAATCCTTCCGGTTGCGCGTCCTCGGCAAGCAGTTGCGCCGCGCCCACGCAATCCCGGCCGATGGCTTCGAGCAGGTCGAAGGCGTCGGCGGTGGCCGTCCTGAAGCGGGTGGCAAGTCGCCGGCGGATCGGCTCACTGTCGGGCAGCAGATTGTCGAAGTAGTTGCGCACGCGCTCGCCGCGCAACGGCGCATCGTCGATGCCGAACGGCAGCGAGAGCGACAGCGGCCTCCCGGCAGGCGATGCCATCCAGTCGCGGTCGTACTGAAACTCCATGTCGCCGCGCGATGGAATGCGCCATGTGCCGACCCGCAGACCATTGGTCCACACCGACAGCGCGCGCGCATGAGACGGGCGGCTCATGGCTACCAGTTCTCCTGGGTCGGCGCCGCGCTGGCGGGCCGTGTCTGCACGCTCAATTCGAGGCCGTACATGGCCAGCAACGCGAAAAGTTGCTCCGATGTGATCGAGTCGGGTTTGAGCTCGATCGCGGAGAGCCGGCTTTGGCTCAAGCCCACGCGCGACGCGGCCTGGGCCTGCGAAAGCCCTTTCGCGCGCCTTGCAGTACGCAGGATCTGGCCAAGCTGGTGCGGATTGAGCAACGTGCGTTTCATCGCGGGGCGCCTATACGGGTTACCTGTTTGGCAGGTAAATGTATTTTACGCGTATGACGGGTATTTGCAAATTAGTTGTGTGGCGGGTAAGGTGCAGTGATAACAGTGATAAAAGCGTTACCGGAAGCGTATCGCGGACGTTCATGTTTTCCGCGGCACCGCCGATATACAAGTGACCGGGAAACGCATGCTTTGCGCCCGTGAAACCCACAGAGCCAAGTGATGGATCACCAATCGAATGAAGCCCGCACGACCCTGACCAGTTCAAACCAGTTCGAACTGCTCCTTTTCAGGCTCGGCACCGTGCCGGGCGACACCGCGCACGAGCTGTACGGTATCAACGTGTTCAAGGTCCGCGAAATTCTCACGATGCCGGTCATTACGCCCATCGTTGGCGCGTCCCGCTGTGTGATGGGCGCGGTCAACATTCGCGGGCAGATCATCCCGGTGGTGGACCTGCCGAAGCTTATGGGCTGCGAACCCACTCGTGGCCTGAACATCCTGCTCGTTACCGAGTTCGCCCGCACGACGCAGGGGTTCGCTGTGCAGGAAGTGGACGACATCGTGCGACTGGACTGGAATCAGGTGCTTCCGGCTGAAACGGCGGCCGGGTCGGGGCTCGTCACCAGCATCGCACGGATCGACGGCAACACGGGGGATTCGCGACTGGCTCAAGTGGTTGACGTCGAGCAGGTCTTGCGTGACGTGCTTCCAGCCCATCAGCATGAATCGGCGCCCCCGGAAACAGCCGCGTTTCAGGTGCCGCCCGGCACCCGAATCCTCGCAGCGGACGACTCGGGACTCGCGCGCACCATGATTCAGCAGGCGCTCGGCGACATCGGCGCCGAATGCATCATGGCCAAGACGGGCGAGGAAGCGTGGCAAATTCTCATCAAGCTGGCCGATGAGGCGAAGCGGAACAAAACGCGCTTGCGTGATGCTGTATCGATGGTGCTCACCGACCTGGAGATGCCCGAAGTGGATGGCTTCACGCTGACGCGGCGTATCAGGGCGGACGAACGCACACGGGATATCCCCGTCGTAATCCATTCGTCTCTTACCGGCGCGGCAAATGAAGCGCACGTGCGAAACGCGGGCGCCAACGGCTATGTGGCCAAGTTCCAGGCTGCAGAACTGGCAGAGACCATTCGGGACGCGATCGGCGCGTGATCCGACTGCTAATGGCATTGGCCGCGCGGACATTCTCTTTGGAGTGAAGTGCACGAAGAACCAACGCGTCAAATAGCTGGCCGAGACTTTGGGCGTATCATTTGTGACTGACATCGATCGACACGCTGGAGTTCATCGTGTCCCTGTCGTGACGCAGCGCAATAATCCTGTGCAGTGAGCGCGATCGCATGAACAGGGAATGGCACCCAGGGTCAATCCGAACGCCAGGAGCAGCCGATGCACGTAGCAGAAGCGGTGCCGACCACGAGCCCGCCCCTCTTCCTCGCCACGAAGGTTTATCCGCCGCGCCTGCCCGCCGGCCTGATCGACCGGCCACGGCTCGTCGCGCTGGCCGACAAGGCCGAATCCAGGCGGCTCACCGTCATCAAGGCGCCCGCGGGGTTCGGCAAGACATCGCTGGCGCTGGCGTGGCTCAATCGGCTCACTGCGAGCGGCGCCGTCGTCGCGTGGCTTTCGCTGGATGGCGATGACGACGAACCCGCGCGCTTCTTCCATCACCTGGCGCAGGCCTTGCACAACGCCTGTTCGAATGTCGGCGCGTCCGCGATCAGCCTGACAACCGAGGCGTCGCTCATGCCCGCCCAGTCGATCGGGTCGACGCTGATCAACGAACTGTTCGAGGTCGACGATGAAATCTATCTGTTCATCGACGACTATCACCTGATCGGCCAGCCTGCCATTCACGATGCGATGGCGTACTTCATCGCGAACATCCCGTCGAATACGCATGTCGTGCTCTGCACACGCACCGATCCGCCGCTGCCGCTCGCGCAGTTGAGCGCGAAGAACGAATTGATGGAAATCGACGCCACCGCGCTGCGCTTCAACATCGACGAAACCCGCAGCTTCGTCGAACACGAATGCCCAGGCGGCCGGCACGCGGCCGGCATCAAGTCGCTTTTCGCACACACGGAAGGCTGGGCGGCCGCGCTGCGCATTTCCGCGTCGGTACTCTCGCGTGACGAAGGCAAAACCCTTCAGGACATGAGCCCGCCATCCGGCACATCACGGCCGTTCGCTGCGTACCTCGAAGACATGCTCAGGCGTCTGCCCGCAGAGATGGTCGGGTTCATGCTCCGCACCTCGATACTCGATCGCCTGTGCGCGCCGCTATGCGAAGCCGTCACGGGCAGGACCGCCGGGCAGGACATGCTGGAATCGATCTCCACGCGCCAGCTACTGCTCGAACCGCTCGACATCGAAGGACACTGGTTTCGCTATCACCATCTGATGGGCGAATACCTGAGGCGGCGGCTCGCAACCCACCATCCCGACGAAGTCGCCGGCCTGCACCGGCGCGCATGCCAGTGGTACGCCGACCAGGAGCAATGGACGGACGCAGTCAGGCATGCGATCGCCGCGGGCGACACGGAATACGCCGTCTCGCTGATGGGCCATTGCGCGATGACGCTCGTCACGAAAGGCGATCTGCTCACGCTGCTCGGCTGGCAACGCCAGTTCCCGGCCCATCTGATGCGCGGGCAAGTCGGGATCACGCTCGCCATCGCATGGGGCATGGCGCTCGCGTTGCGTTTCGACGAAGCGCTGGCGATGCTCAACGACATCGAGCGTGACGCCGGCGCAGGCAATGACGAAGCCGCCCGTAACATCCGCTGGGAATGCCAGGCGATCCGCTCGGTGATCGCCGGCTTGCAGGACGATGCGCCGCGCGCGCTCGCGATCGCGCAAACGTGTCTCGAACATCCGTCAACCGATAGCTGGACCACCAACGTTGCATCCAACGTGGTGCGCTTCGGGCACTGGAAAGCAGGCAACCTCGGCGCGCTGTACGCGACGCCGTGGATTCCCTATTCGATCGAGGAAGACCAGCGCAACGTGTTCGCGTCCGTCTACCGGCTCTGCCTGCTCGGTCACGCCGAGATGCAACAGATGCACTTCGTGCTCGCCGAACGCTACTTCACCGAGTCGATCCGGCTCGCCGAGCGTCATTCGGGCCCGAAGTCGATTGCGGCCGCGCTGTGCGCGCCGATGATCGCGCAAATCTGGTACGAGCAGGGGCGGCTCGACGAAGCCGAAGCGCTGCTCGTCGATCTGATGCCGCTGATCGACCTGGCCGTTCTGCTCGACAGCACGTTTTTCGCCTATCGGGTACTCGTGCGGATCGCCATCTCACGTGCGAACTTCGAGCACGCCTACGCGCTGCTCGATCATGCGCAATCACTCGGCTATATGCGCGGCTGGGACAGGATGATCGCCGGCGTTCACGTCGAGCGCGCGCGGCTTTATCTGAGGGAAGGCAGGATCACGGAAGCCGCCGCGTGTGTCGTGCAACTGGATCAACTGGCGGACGCGCGCGCCGCCGCTTCGAAGCCGGTCTCGCCGGAGATCGACACCTTCCGGGCTATCGCAGTGGGTTCGCTGGCGATGGAACAGCGCCGGACCCACGAAGCCGTCGAGTCGATCACGGCCGCATTGCGCAGCGTCGAAAGCCGGCACAACGACTATCTCGCGCTGCGCTTGCGCACCGTGCTCGCGCTCGTGTGGATGCGTGCCAACGATCAGGCCCGCGCTGTCGAGATCTTTCGCGATGTGCTCAATACCAGTCACGACATCTACCGCTCGATCATCGACCAGGGCGCGGCAATCGGCCCGCTGCTGCAAGCGGTGCGCGACGACACGCGCTCCACGTCGACGACGAAGGAGACCGTCGCGTATCTCGACCGTCTGCTGGATGGCTGGCGCGCGCTGCAAGAGCCCGGTGCGAAACCCGCTAGCGACACGGTGCGCGAAGCGTTGAGCGCAAGGGAACGCAGCATCGTCGAACTGATTGCCCAAGGGCAGTCGAACAAGGAAATCGCACGCACGCTCGGCATCTCGCCTGAGACAGTCAAGACCTACGTGAAGAATATCTTCGTGAAGCTGAACGTCGACAAGCGAGCGCAGGCCGTTGCGCGCGCGCAGGCTTTGGGACTGGTTGCGGCGGGCTGATGCCGATGCGCGCATCTCGTCACGCGGCCAACGTGACAGCGTGAATCAGCACACCAACCATCCCGCCGACGAACGTGCCGTTGATCCGCACATATTGCAGGTCGCGGCCGATCTGCACTTCGATCTTGCGGCTGACTTCGTCCGCGTTCCAGCTTTTGACGACCTCGGTGATCAATGCGGATAACAGATGCCGATAGCGCACCACGAGTTCACGCGCCAGCGCGATCCACCACGCGTTGAGCTTGCGCTGGATCGACGGCTCGCGGCCGATGCGCCTGCCAAGCGACGCCAACCCACGCGCCAGCGTGTCGCGCACGGCAGACTGCTCACGGCCGAGATCGGCGATGACGCGCGTCCGCAGCCAGTCAAGCAGTGCGCGATAGCGGCCAGCACGCCGAAAATGACGAACACAGTCGCGCAGCAGCGACTTGCCAAAGCGGCGATGCGCCGCCGACGTCCGCAACTGTACGATCAGCGTCTGCAAGGCCTCGTCGAACTGAAGGCGCAGCGGATGGTCCGGGCTCGCCGCGACTTCATGCAGCAGCGCAAGAATGCCTTCGATGAACTTACGCACGATGTACGCATCGAGCGGCGCGGGCGTGTACCGCGATGCTTCGCTGAACTTGGCCTTGATCAGGTCAGTGTTGGACGTCAGCCACTTTTCGAGCGCCACGAGTCCATGATCCAGCAGGGGCCGATGCCGGTCGCCTTGCGTGAGTACATCGAGCGCGTCGCCCGCCACGCGGGCGATATCGAGCGTGCGTAACTGTGGCACCACGACGCGGTCGAACAACCACGCGACGTCGGCTTCATCCATGTCGTCGAGCAGTCCCGCGAGCGAGTCCGCGATCACGTCAGTGACGCCGCGGCTGTTCTCCGGCTGCGCGAGCCAGCGCGCGAGCGCCTGCGCCGCATTGTGGCCGCTCAATCTGCCGATGATCAGCTCCGGCTGCAGGAAATGCTCTTCGACAAAGCTGCCGAGGCTTTCCGCAATGCGCGGCTGGTTGTGCGGGATGATCGCGGTATGCGGCAGCCGCACACCCAACGGATGGCGAAACAACGCGACGACGGCGTACCAGTCCGCGATCGCGCCCGCCATCCCCGCCTCGGCGAACGCACGCGGCCATGCGAGCCACGCGTGATCGGCCTGCCACACGACGCACACCAGCAGCAAGACGCACATCAGCAGGAGCAGCGCCGTCGCCGTTCGCCGCATGCGATTCAGGCCGTGAACCTTGTCGTCTTCACGTGCATTGGCCGCTGCCGGCCGCGCGCCCTCACCGCCCACGAAGAAACTCAACTCGCCTCCTGCCGCAGAAACCTGCGCACGACAGGCGCGACTTCATTCGCGCGCGAGATGAGAAAGAGGTGACCATCGTCGATCACGTAAAGCGTCGCGCTGCGAATCCGCGCGGCGAGAATCCTGGCGTTGGTCAGCGGCACGATGGGGTCGTCGCTGCCGTGCATCACGAGCGTCGGCTGGCGCAACGAGCCGAGCCACGGCAGGCTGGTCCAGCCCGATGCCGCGAGCAGTTGATACAGGTAGCCGCGTCCGCGCGGCGGCTGTATGTGCCGACTGTGCGCCTTGAGCAGCGACGGATCGCGCCGGTACGCGCCGCCGTAAATGTCCGCTCCGACTTCCTGCAGATACGCAGGATCGGTATAGCGGCGCGGCCCGATCATCTTCGACAGCACCGACAGCTTGCCCGGCACCATCAGCACGCCCGGCGAAGTGGCCGCAAGGACCAACCGCCGGCAGCGTCGCGGATACAGACGCGCGAACTGCTGCGCGAGCGCGCCGCCCCACGAAACGCCGAGCACATCCACCTCGCCGTCGTGACCGAGGCGCGTCAGCAGCTTGTCGGCCAGCACCGACAACGTCGAAAAGCGGTACGGCACGACCGGCGCTGGCGAACCGCCTACGCCCGGCACGTCGAAGATGATCACGCTGACATCTTCGAGCGCGGCGACGAACGGTTCCACCAGTTCGAGATTCGCGCCGATGCCGTTGAAGATAAGCAGCGGCGGCGATGCGTCGCTGCCCTGCCACGTTGCGACACGCAACGTCTGGCCATCGAGGTCGATCGTCCGGATTTGCATGCTGCAGGCAGATTCAGGGTTTATGTGCATTGTTATCTCCCAAATGTTCGTCTGGATGCGGGTGTCGCATTCGATGCGCCGGCGTACCGCACGCGCTGTGCCGTATTACTTCTTCTTCGGTTGAAGCAGCGTCTTCAGCTCTTCGACACGCTCGGCGACACGCTTGGTCACGACAGCGACGCTGTCCGACTGCGCGCGATAAGCCGTGTCCGCGAGGTCCTGCACATCGACGAGCGCTTTGTGCAGCGTTTGCTTGACCGTATCACCCGCGCTGGTGATGGACTGTCCGCCCGGCTGCGTGAACCGCGCGACGAACGCCTGCAGTTCTCCCAGCGACGTACGAAGGATGTCCGACTGTTTTTGCGCCAACGACTGCACACCTGCCAGCGCGGTCGTGTTGGCTTCCGCGATCGCCTCGATATCCTTGCGGCGCGATTCGACCATCGCGCTGATATCGAGGCCGGGCAGCTTGAACTGTCCGAAGAGCTTCGTGTACTCGGTGAAAATGCTGTTCTTGCTGGTCGATTCCATCGTCAATACTCCATAGGGACTGCGTTAAAGAAAAGTGTGAATGTCATGCTTCCAGGACGTAGGTTCCCGGCGCCTTCACGCCTGCGGGATGCCCCACGCTGCCGACCGAAGCGGGTGCGGTACGCCGCTCGCCGGAACGCTCCGCGAGCCATTTGCTCCAGTTGCCCCACCACGAGTCTTTCTCGGCCTGGGCATTGGCAAGCCACGCATCGGCATCGGCTGGCAGTGTCGGATTGAGGAAGAACTTCGCCTTCGGATTGCCCGGCGGATTGATCAGGCTCTGGATATGCCCGGCCGAACTCAGCACGAAGCGCGTCTCGCCGCCGAATATGCGCGCCGTGTTGTACACGCCCTTCCACGGCGTGATGTGATCGGTCATGCCCGCCACCACGTAGGTGTCGCACTTCACGTCGGACAGGTCGATCGGCGCGCCGAGCACCGTCAACGCACGCGGCTTGCTGAACAGGTTGCCCGTGAAGATATCGAGCAGTTGCCCATGCATGCGCGCGGGCAAGCGGGTCGCGTCGTTGTTCCAGTAGAGGATGTCGAACGCGGGCGGCGCCTTGCCGAGCAGATAGTTGTTGACCCAGTAGTTCCAGACGAGATCGTTGGGTCGCATCCATGCGAACACGCGGCCCATTTCCTCGCCGGCCAGCACGCCTTTCGATACGCTGTTCTGCTTCGCGGCCGCAATCGCTTCCGGCGTTGCGAACAGACCCAGTTGCGAGTCCGCCGTGTTGTCGAGCACCGCGACCATCAGCGTCGCGGCATGCACGCTCTTGTCGCCGCGGCTCGCGAGGTGGCCGAGCAGCGCCGAAATGGTCATCGCACCCGAGCACGCACCGTGCAGGTTGACGTCGTCGCTGCCGGTGATCTCGCGGATCGCCGCGATCGCTTCGAGCAGCGCGGCAACGTAGGTATCGAGATCCCAGTGGCTTTGATCCGCAGTCGGGTTGCGCCAGCTCACGACGAATGTCTGGAATTCGTTCTTCACCAGATAGTCGACGATGCTCTTGCCTTCGGACAGATCGAACACGTAGAACTTGTTGATCTGCGGCGGCACGATGAGTTGCGGGCGCGCATAGACATGCTCCGTCGCCGGCGCGTACTGGATCAGTTCCAGCACTTCGTTGCGAAACACCACCGCGCCCGGCGACGTGCCGAGATTCTCGCCCACCTTGAACGCCGTCTTGTCCACCTGTGCGGGCATGCCCTGGTTTTGCAGCATATCCGTCACGAGATTGCGCACGCCGCCAAGCAGGCTCGCACCGCCCGAATCGATTACCTTCTTCAGCGCCGCCGGATTGCCGAGCAGCGTGTTGGTCGGCGAGACGGCGTCGGTGAAAAGCGACAGCACGAACTGCGCGCGCTCCTTCGTTCTGGCGTCGAGCGCAGAACGGTCGACGAAGCCCGTCAGCGCGTTGCGCCATGCGACGTAGCCCTGCATCGTCATCCGATACATCGCGTTGTCCTGCCACGCCGGATCGGTGAAGCGCTTGTCGCCTTGCGGCGGCTTGCTGTCCGCGCTGCCGCCGAGCACCGCTATCAGATCGCGCACCAGCGCCGCTTCCTGTTCGACCACAAGCGTTGGCTGACGCAGCGCCTGCGCGCCGATCTGCTGCACCGTTGCCAGAATATCGCGCGGGCGCAGCCCGACGAACGGGTTCGGTCCCAGCATGCCCTCCGCAGCCGAAGCTGCAAGGTCGTCCGGCGGGGCGCTTTGCGCTGTGCGTTGTGTTGTACTTGTTGCGATGCTCATTTCAGTCTCCGCCATCTTCTGCTCCAGTCTCCATCCGTCTTTATCCGTCTGACGTCGCTCAAGCCACCAGCATCGCCAGTGACTCGGCGATCAGCGCCGGTTTCTCCTCGCCTTCGATCTGCAGTTCGTTCATCGTCTTGATGATGATCCGTCCGCCCTCTTTCTTTTCCGCCGACATCAGCGTTACGCGGCTTCGCACGCGCGCGCCTGCCTTGACGGGCGTCATGAAGCGCACCTTGTCGAGCCCATAGTTCAGGCCCGCCGATGCGTCTGGGGGAATCAAACCGATCTCGATCGCAAGCGCCGCCAGCAGCGAAAGCGTCAGATAGCCGTGCGCGATCGTGCCGCCGAACGGGCTCTCGCGTTTCGCGCGTTCGACATCGACGTGAATCCATTGCCTGTCGCCCGTACAGGCGGCGAAGGCGTCGATGCGCGCCTGATCGACGGTGACCCAATCCGACACGCCCAGTTCGCGGCCAACGCAACTATCGATCGTCGCGATGCTGTAATCCTTGATGCTCATCGTGCTTGCTCCTTGAGAGGGATCGGGTCAGGCGAACTGCTCGCGCAACCACTTCTTGTTCGTCTTGCCGACGCTCGTCTTCTGCAGCGCGTCGACGAACCTGACGATCTGCGGCACGGCGTACTTCGAGATTTGCCCCGTCTTGCTGAAGCCCAGCACGTGTTGCTTGACGTCGTCTTCGCTGACCTGCGCGTCCTGCCTGAGCACCACGAGCGCGACGGGACGCTCGCCCCACTTCTCGTCCTTGATGCCGATCACCGCGACTTCCGCGACGCCCGGATGCAGCGAAATCAGGCTTTCGATTTCAAGCGAAGAAATCCACTCGCCGCCCGACTTGATGACATCCTTGATGCGGTCGGTGATCTGGACGTTGCCCGTGGGGTCGATGTTCGCGATGTCCTGCGTATGCAGATAGCCGCCCGCCCACAACTGCGCGGACGCTTCCGGGTTGTTCAGATAGCCCTGCGTGAGCCACGGCGTGCGAACCACGATCTCGCCGTAGGCCTTGCCGTCGCGCGGCACGTCTTCCATGTGTTCGTTGACGATGCGCAAATCGACGAGCGGCACGGGAAAGCCGGTCTTGCAGCGCAGCCGCACTTCTTCATCGAGATCGAGCGGTTCCGTGTGCAGCGGGAGTTGCGCAAGACTCAGAACCGGGCACGTCTCCGACATGCCATAGCCCACGAACACGTCGATGCCGCGATCGAGGGCGGCGCGCGCGAGTCCGTGCGGCAGCGCGCCGCCGCCGATCACGACCTTCCATTTGCCGAGATCCACATGCTTCGCTTCATCGCACGAAAGCAGCATGTGCAGGATCGTGCTGACGCAGTGCGAGAACGTCACGCCTTCGTCGCGCACCAGTTGCACGAGACGCTCGGGCACATAACGGCCCGGATAGACCTGCTTCACGCCGAGCACCGTAGCGATATAGGGCATGCCCCAGGCGTGCACGTGGAACATCGGCGTGAGCGGCATATAGACGTCGCCGCGATGAAAGCGCTGGCCCGCTACCGGGCTCGCCAGCGCGGCCATCAGCGTGATGGTGTGCAGCACCAGCTGGCGATGCGAGAAGTACACGCCCTTCGGCAAGCCCGTCGTGCCCGTCGTGTAGAACGTGGTGGCGCGGGTGTTCTCGTCGAAGTCGGGAAAGTCGTAGTGCGTCGCGCTCGCGGCGAGCATCGCCTCGTACTCCGTCGCGAACGGGATGGTGTGTTCGCAGGCGTCGCTGCCCGGTTCGTCGATCCAGACGAAAACGCGGACGGTTTCGAGCTGATCCTTGATCGCTTCGACTACAGGCAGGAAGTCGGTATGGACGAACAGGACTTCCGCGCCCGAATGGTTGATCGTGTACGCGATCTCCGCGTGCGAGAGCCGCACATTCACCGTCTGGAGCACGGCGCCCATCATCGGCACCGCAAAGTACGACTCCAGATAGCGATGGCTGTCCCAGTCCATCACGGCAACCGTGGTGCCGTGGCGCACGCCCAGATCGTGCAGGCCGTTCGCGAGCCGCGCGATGCGCTCGCGCATCGTCGTGTAGGTCATCCGCAACTGGCCGCGGTAGACGATTTCCTGGTCCGGCGCCTGAATGAACGTCGTGTGCAGCAAGTGTTTGATCAGCAGCGGATAGGCGTAGGGTGTTGGCGTCGAATCGTGCCCGGCGTCCTGCATCGTTGTCTCCTCACAAGTCGGGCGATGGGTCGGGCACACACAGGTCAGTCGAGGCCTGTCGCGCCCAGTGCATCGCGAGTGAGACCATGATCGGTTTGTTCGGAGGGAAGCAACATCCCCTGAACAGGGGAGTCCCAAGCGGCGGCCGCATGGGCAAACTGCGTCTGGAGGGAATGCAGGAAGACGGCGCGGTCAACCGCTGTCAAAAGCGAGCCGTCGGCTTACGTCGAGCCTACAGTCTGGAAGCACCGACGCTGGCCGCGCGCAGCCGTTCGATGTCGAGAATCTGGATTTCGCCGAATTTCAGGCTGATGATCTGCTGGCTTTCGAGGCTCTTGAGCAGCTGGTTCGTGGTCTGCCGCGACAGCGACACCATCGATGCAAGACTGTCCTGCGAGAGCCGGATCTTGCTCTGCACCGCGTTGAGGCCGTCATAGCCTTCGGCGATCAAGAGCAGGCGGCTGGCGATGCGTTGCGCGGCGGGCTGCAGCGCCAGCGATTCGGTGCTCTTGAACGACAGTCTCAGGCGCTGCGCCATCAATAGCGCGAAATCGCGCCAGTAGCGCGGCGTGGCATCGAGCAGGTTTTGCAGCGCGGCTTCGGGCACGTGCATGAACAGTGCGCGGCTGACAGCAATGGCGTCGTGCGGGCGCGGCAAGCCGTCGAACATCGAGATTTCGCCGACCCATGCAGTCGGGCCGAGCACCGCGAGCAGGGATTCCTTGCCGTCGATGCCGACCGTGCCGACGGACAGCGCGCCTTCGAGCACGGCATACAGGCCGTAAGAAGGATCGCCAAACCGGTACAGCAGTTGGCCTTTTTCGAGCCGCAGGAGCGTGGCGTGGCTCATCAGGTAGTCCTGCAGTTCGACGGGCAGGCCGCGAAACCAGGGCGTCGATTCGAGTTGAGGACGATAGTGAAGCAGCCTGGAATCCATGCACTTCTCGACGTGTCGGCTATGCGACAGATTTTACGCGGGATTGCCGACATCATGCGTTCACGGCTTTGGCCACCAGCGCAGTCAGACTGCGCTGTTTCCAGACGCCGCTTTTTCAGACGCACCAACCATTGAACAAGGAGTCTCGCCGTGAGCTCATCTGATGTCAGCCTGAAGCACGCAGTGTCCCCCGCCGAATGGGAAGCACGAGTCAATCTTGCGGCGGCCTACCGCCTTGTCGCGCTGTTCGGCTGGGACGATCTCGTGTTCACGCATATCTCGGCGCGCGTGCCCGGTCCCGAGCACCATTTCCTCATCAACCCGTACGGGATGATGTTCGACGAGATCACCGCGTCGTCGCTCGTCAAGATCGATCTGGACGGCCGCAAGGTGTCCGATTCGCCATACGAAGTGAATCCCGCCGGCTTCAACATCCACAGCGCAGTGCACGCAGCGCGCGAAGACGCGCTGTGCGTGATGCACACACACTCGGTCAACGGCGTCGCGGTGTCGGCGCAGGAAGCGGGCTTGCTGCCGCTGTCGCAGCAATCGCTGGTGGTGCTTGCGTCGCTCGGTTACCACAACTACGAGGGCATCGCGCTCAACGAAGGGGAAAAGCCCCGGCTCGTGCGCGACCTCGGCAGCAACGCGTATCTGATGCTGCGCAACCACGGTCTGCTGACGGTCGGCGCGACGCCTGCCGATGCGTTCGTCGCGATGTACTTCTTCGAGGCGTCGTGCATGATCCAGGTTCGCGCGCAGGCAGGCGGCGACAAGCTCCTGCCGATCGCGCAGCCGATCCTCGATGGCATCCGGAATCAGGTGACGGCAGCGACGCGCGGCGTGAGCGCCGGACAGCTCGTGTGGCCGGGACTGCTGCGGCGGCTCGACCGGAAGAACCCCGGCTATGCGGACTGACGCATAGCGATTGAAAGCACCGATGCGGGAACTGAGCGGCACGACGTCATGGGCCGTGCTTGCCGCCCAGCGCATCGGCAGAATCGGACAGCGGCTCGATCGAGACAAGGCATGGCGAAGATCTGTATCTATGGCGCGGGTTCCATTGGCTGCTACGTCGGCGGACGGCTGCTCGCCGGTGGCAGCGACGTCACTTTCATTGCGCGCGAACGCGTCGGCCGCCAGTTGCGCGAGCACGGGCTGACGCTTTCGCAGTTCGGCGATCGCCGCTGGTCGGTGCCGCCCGAGCGCATCGATGTATCGACGGACCTCACGGCGGCCGCCGCCGCGGATCTGGTGCTCGTCACCGTCAAGTCCGCGGCAACGCCGACGGTTGCGGCCGAACTGGCAGGCGTGCTGCGCCCCGGAACCGTCGTGGTGAGCTTCCAGAACGGCGTCGGCAACGCCGACATCCTGCGCGCCGCCTTGCCGAACCAGACGGTGCTCGAAGGGATGGTGCCGTTCAACGTCATCGAACGCGGACCGGGTGCCTATCATCAGGGATCGGGCGGCGAGCTGGAGGTCCGGCGCGCGCCCGGATTGCAGCCGTTCACCGGCGACTTCGCGAAGGCGGGACTGCCGCTCGAACAGCACGCCGACATGCTGCCCGTACAGTGGGCCAAGCTGCTGCTCAACCTGAACAACGCCATCAACGCGCTGTCGAACCGGCCGCTGAAAGTAGAGCTGTCGCAGCGCGCGTATCGGCGCTGCCTTGGCATGGCGCAAGAAGAAACGCTCGCGCTGCTCGCGCGCGCCGGCATTCGCCCGGCCCGTTTGACGGCTGTTCCACCCGCATGGATGCCGCGCTTTCTCGGCTTGCCCGACACGTGGTTCGCACGCCTTGCACGCGCGATGCTGACCATCGACCCGCTCGCGCGCTCGTCAATGTCCGACGATCTCGCGGCGGGACGCGCGACGGAAGTCGACTGGATCAACGGTGAAGTCGTGAAGCTCGCCCATCGTCTCGGGCTCGATGCACCCGTGAACGCGCGCCTCTGCGAACTCGTGCACGAAGCCGAGCAAAGCGATGCACGTCACGCGTGGACGGGCGACGCGCTACTGGCCGAACTGCGCGCTGCTTCGCGCGGCGCAACTGCGAGGAGCCAACGCATGCCTGCGTAGCAGGCATTGCGTTGATCGACTCACATGGCGCTCGTAACCGACACGTCCGAAGCAATGAGGACGAACCTGTGGTTCAGTGGATTGCCTCCTGCAGGGCAAGAGGCGCTCATGCGCCATTGCGAACCGGTTACGTTGCACGCCGGTGAATACCTGTTCCGGCGCGGCGACGCGCCCAATGGTTTCTTCGGGCTCAAGTGCGGCAAGCTGAAGGCCTGCACGCTGCGCGAAGACGGCAAGGAAGCGATCCTTGCCGTGATCGAGGCGGGCAACTGGTTTGGACAGACTTCCATGACCAGCCGGCAGCCGCGCCTGCGCGATGTCGTCGCGATCGAGCGATCGAGCCTGTTCGTCGTCAAGGCCCAGGCGTTCGACGAGTTGATGCAGAACCAGGCCTTCTTCCGCGCGGTTGCGGAGTTGCAGCTCATCCACATGAACTGGCTTTATCGCATGGTCGAAGACGCGACCTTGCATTCGACGCGTGCCCGCATTGCCCGCCGGCTGCTGCTGCTCGCTGCGGGCGACGTGACCATGCTGTCGCAGAGCCGCCCGGAGGTCGCGGTCTCCCACGACACGCTTGCGATGATGCTCGGCATCACGCGCCAGACGCTCTCGCTGGAACTCAAGGCAATGGCGGAGCAAGGAGCGATCGTCCTCCGGTATGGCCGGATCGAAATCTGTTCGAAGGAGATGCTGTGCTCCTTTCAGGAATGCCATTGATCGCTCCCGCCCGGGTTCACGCGGCCTAGAACGTATGCCGCAACCCGACCATGACGCCCAGTTGCGTCGTACCGTATGCCGAACTCAACGCACTGATGCCCTGGAATTGCGCACCAACCATGCCGCCGCGATACAGCGAGTAATCAGCTTCCACATACGTATCCGTGCGTTTGGACAAGTTGTAATCCGCGACCAACTGAAACTGCGTCGTGTTGCCGTCGGCGGACTGGGTTTTCCCCGTCTGGATCGTGCGCCACACGTTGGCCGAAAGATGCGTGGAATCGCCTACCAGCTGCGTAATGCCGCCGAAGAACATCTTGCGCGCGGCGAACGTGTTGAACTTGAGCGCGGTCAATTCCGGCACGCTGAACGGACCATTCGGAAAGTTGCCGACAAAGTTCGCATCCTGCCGGTTCACGGCCCAGCCGGCCATCACCGTGGTGCCGCCGAATGCATATGAACCGCCCGCCGTCCACGACTTCAAGTGCGCCGATGTGTTCACGGCATCGCGCGAATCGAGGTATCCGGCAGCCAGGCGTAACGGCGCGCCAGGCAGAAAAATCAGCGATGCACCGATCTGACTGCCCGAGCCGAACGCGCCCGCATTGCCGCCGAACGCATACGATACTTCGGCCGTCAGGTATTGCCAGCGCGCCGCGTACTTGACCATGTTGCTGGTCCAGACGCCCTGCGCCATCATGACTTCCGGACGAAACTGATAGAAGGTCGGCAACCACGGATTGGTGATGAAGGCGCTCAACACCGCGTCGGAAAGGGGATTGATCTGCCGCCCCATCGTCAGCTTGCCATAGGTGCTGGATTGCAAGCCGACGAACGCCGTATTGAAGAACGGATAAGCGGGATCGATCACCCCGCTGTTCGGAAAAAAGCGATCTTCGAGTTCGAACACCGCCTTGTTGCCGCCGCCGAGATCTTCCGTTCCTTTGAATCCGAACGCACTCTCTGTCGCGCCGCCGTTAGCGAGTCGAACGGCTGAATTGCCCTGCGGGTCCGCGTGAGTCGTGTAGCGGACGCCCGTATCGACAACACCGTAAAACGTCACCATGGATTGCGCATTCGATGGAACTGAATACAGTGTCGCTGTCGATATCACTCCCGCCACTATTCCGCTTCTCCGAGCGGTTTTGGACAGCATTCTCCTGACCTTCATCATGCCTCGTCTCCAACCATTATGATTATGTCGTACAGCAAAACATAGCAACGGATCAGACGACGATTACGTACGATCTGACCCGCTGCGCTCAGCGCCCGGCGCCATACCTATACGTTGCCCGGAAAATATCGTGGCAACTGCCAGAAAATTTACAATTGACGGAGAGCCTGCACGACACATCAACGCGCGCGACGCGCATGCTTCAGTGCGCCCCTGCCGCTGCGTCGCTGGCGCCTCCGGACTTGCCTGGTTTCGTGATCCAGATCAGCGGAATGATGACGATCATGACGATGGCGGCCCCGTAGAACACGTCGTTCAATCCCATCATTGCCGCCTGCGTTTGCACGGTATGGTCGAACAGCGCAAACGATGCCTGTTTACCGAGACCGAACAGCGAATGGTATGTATCGAGTTGCTGGTTGAAGATCGGGTTGGTCGGACTCGACTGCTGCGTCAGGATTTCATGGTGAAAAATCGTGCGGTTATTCCAGATCACGTTCGCCACCGACGTGCCGATCCCGCCGAAGAACATGCGCCCGAAAGTGGACAGCCCGGCTGCGGCGGGAACCTTCTCGGGCGGTTGGCCAGAGAGGATGATGACCGTCAGCGGTGCAAAGAACAGCGCCATCGGAATGCCTTGCAGCAGCGTAGGCAGGATGATGTATCCCTCGCTGAGATCCGTGTAGAAGAACGAGCGCATGTAGTAGACGATTGCGAAGCCGATGAACGCAAACGTGCCGATGATGCGCGCGTCGGAACGCGGCAGGAGCTTGCCCATGATCGGCGCGCCGATCACCGCAAAAATGCCCAGCGGCGCGGTCGCGAGCCCCGCATCGACTGCCCGGTAGCCGAGGTACTCCTGCATCCACTGCGGCAGCAAAACAAGCGTCCCAAAGAAGATCCCATAGGCGACGGCAATGGAAACCGTGCCGCCAAGGAAGTTGCGCTGCTTGAAGAGCGTGAGGTCGACAATCGGATTCTTGTCCGTCAATTCCCACACGATAAAAAGCGCAAGCCCGACGGCCGCGACAATCGTCAGGATGATGATCGTATTCGACGAGAACCAGTCGAGATCCTTGCCTTTATCGAGCATCACCTGCAACGCCGCCACCCAGACGACCAGCAGCAGCAGTCCCACCTTGTCCACCGGGATTTTCTTTGACGGCGTATCGCGATGCCGGTACAGCGTCCAGACCATCGCCGCCGCGAACAGCCCCACGGGGATGTTGAGGTAGAAGATCCACGACCAGCTATAGCTGTCGGTGACCCAGCCGCCGAGCGCCGGTCCCACGATGGGTCCCGTCACGACGATCATCGAGAACAGCGAGAGCGCCAATGATGACTTGTTCTTGGGCCACGAACTCAGCAGCAGCGCCTGCGACATCGGAATCAACGGGCCTGCCACAGCGCCTTGCAGTATCCGGGCGAAGAGCAGCACGGGCAACGAAGGCGCAATGCCGCACAGCCACGACGCGACCACGAACAGCAGGATCGATCCCACGAAGAGCCGCACCTGTCCAAGGCGTTGCGTCAGCCAGCCGGTCAACGGTATCGCTACCGAATTCGCCGCGGCAAAAACGGTGATGACCCACGTGCCCTCATCGACGGAGACACCGAGATTGCCGGAAATGGTGGGTATCGCGACATTCGCGATCGACGAGTCGAGCACGGTCATGAAACCTGCCAGGCCAACGACGAACGAGCCTAAGGCAAGCTTGGCTCCCGTCAGCGGGGGATGATTCGTTTGATTGGTCGTCATAGTGATCCAGACAAGGTGTTGCTGGCCTTCGTGAATACGGAGAAAGGGGCAGCGCGTGCATCGCATGCCCGGGCGCGGTGCGGGCGTGTCACTCGTTCGCGGCGATGATGTGTGCGATCGCGTCGTTCGCCTCGTCGCCGTACTTCGCGAACACGTCGGTCTTGTAGGTCGAACGGGGATCGACGGCCGTCAGCGATGCCGCGTTGGTATCCTTCACGTCGACGTTGACGTTCATCGACAGGCCCACGCGCAGCGGATTTTTCTTCAGTTCCCCGAGAGGAATTTCGATCCGCACGGGCAGCCGTTGCACGACCTTGATCCAGTTGCCCGTCGCGTTCTGCGCAGGCAACAGCGCCAGCGCCGACCCCGTACCCGGCGTGAAGCCGGCGACCTTGCCGTGATAGACGACCGACGAGCCATAGACGTCGGCCGTCAGCTCGACGGGTTGGCCAACACGAATGTGCCGAAGCTGCCATTCCTTGAAGTTCGCATCGACCCAGACCTGATTGAGCGGAACCACCGACATCAGCGGCGTCCCGGTGGAAACGCGCTGCCCGACCTGGACGCTGCGCTGCGCGACGTAGCCCGTGACGGGCGCCGGCAACGTGGTGCGTGCATAAGCGAGGTACGCATCCCGTACATGGGCGGCGCTGGCCTGCACGTCGGGGTGTGCTTCGATCGACGTGTTGGCCGTCAGCGCGCGGTTGGCGCCGAGTTGCTGCTTCGCGGCGTCGAGCGTGGCCTGCGCCGACTTGACCGCGTCGCGTGCGTGCGAAATGTCTTCTTCCGACACGGCGCCCGTCATACCCGTAGAAAGCCGGCGACGCAGATCGTCCTGTGCTTTGGTCAGATCCGATTGCCGCTGCGCGATGTCCGCGCGGTATTTGTCGTCGTTGACGTAGAGGCCATGCACGCGTCGAACGGTCTGGCCAAGGTTCGCTTCAGCCTGTTGCAGGGCAATGCGCGCATCGGCAGGATCGATCTGCACGACAGGCTCGCCCTCCTTCACGACCTGCGTGTTGTCCGCGTTGACACCGATCACGGTGCCTCCAATCTGAGGGGTGATCTGAACGACGTTGCCGTTCACGTACGCATCGTCCGTTTCGACGTGAAAGCGCGCGACCGTGTAGTAGTAGGCTCCGTACGCTGCGCCGGATGCAGCCAGCGTAGCGGCGAGCAACGCCAGCAGCAGCTTGCGCTTCCCGGCTTCCTTCGGCGGCTCGCTTACGTGTTGGGGTTGGGGTTGGGATTGAGGTGCATTCATCGTTGAACTACAGCAAGGCTCGATCGACGCCGTCCATCTTTCGATGGCGGCGGCTCGAATGGGTTAGTCGGTTGTCTTGTTCGAAGGTGTTGGAATCGGCGTGTCGGTGTTCGACGCGAGGCCGGCTTGCGTTGCGTCGAAGCCCCCGCCCATCGCCTTGATCAGGCCGATCTGCTGATCGCGGCGCGCCATCTGCAGGTTGATGACGGACTTTTCGGCTGCGAGACGGTTGTCGTCCGCGTTCAACACCTGCAATTGCTGGCTCAGTCCGGATCGGTAGCGAACCAGCGCCAGTTGATACGCCTTGGTCTGTGCGTCCAGCGCCTGCTGCGAGTCGACCAGTTGCCGATCGGTCGACTGGATCTGCGAAACCTGCGTGGCAACATCCGACAGCGCGTTGATCAATGTGTGGTTGTAATTCGCCACCTCGTAGTCGAAGTCCGCATAGCGCTCCTTCAGTTGTGATCGCAGCGCCCCGGCATCGAAAATCGGCAAATGGATTGCCGGTCCCGCCTGCATCTGACGACTCGATGCGGTGAGGAAACGTCCCCACCCAAATGCGTCGAGACCCGCCGACAGCGAAAGATTGACGTCCGGGTAGAACTCGGCCTTCGCTTCCTTCACGTCGTGCATGGCCGCAGCGACCTGCCAGTAAGCAGCCACGATATCGGGCCGTCGCGAGATGAGGTCGGCCGGAAGGTTGTCCGGCAACGCGACCACGCGGCTCGCGCCGAATGAAGGATTGGCGATCTTCAGTCCACGGTCCGGCCCCTGCCCCAGCAACGCGCCCAGCTGGTAGCGCACCGTTGTGATCTGCCCGTCGAGATCGCTGACGCTCGAGCGGCTGGTTGCCGTCTCGCCGTATGCAGTCTGCTTTTCGACGTTCGTGTCGAGGCCTGCGCCGACGCGTCCATCCGTGATCCGCCCGATGTCTTCGCGATTGCGCACTTCGCGGCTCTCGACATCGCGCAACGCGTAAAGGAGCGCGAGGCGGTTGTAGGTGCTTGCGACCGACGCAGCAAGCGTCACGCGGACCTCTTCGGCTTCCGCCTGAGCCACCTTTTCCTGAGAGACGGCCTGACGAAGCCGCTCGCGATTCTTGCCCCACAGGTCGAGGTCCCACGACGCGCTGACCAGCAGATTGTTTTCGCTTTGCGTCGAGCCCGCATAGGGTGGCGGCACGATCGCGTTGGCCGAGAAGTGTTCCCGGGTCCACGAATAGCTGCCGCTTACGTTGGGATAGAGCAAGGACTTCGCGCTGCCGACATAGGACGTCGCTTTCTCGATGCGGGCGCGCGCCTGATCGATAGTCGGGTTGTCCTTCAGCGCTTCGTCGATCAGTTTCGGCAATTGCGGATCGCCGAACTGTTGCGCCCAATCGAGTGCGGGCCATTGGCCGCCCTCGTCCGGCAAGCTCTGCTTCGTCTCATAGGTCGAAGGAGACTCGATTTTCTTGTCGCTCTTGATGCCGGCGTAGTTGACGCATCCCGCCAGACTGAATGCCGCGACTACCGCAGCGAGCAACGCAGCCGATTTGCCGGCCAACAACCCGCGTCGCTCTCCATTCGATCTGCTTTCCAATGTCCTCATGTTCAATTGCGTGATCATGCTTTGGCATCCGTTAAAAAGTGTATATGCACATGCTAGAGTTCGTTGAGACGCTCATCAATGCGCGGGAATGCATCAGTTTGTTGCCTTGTCGTTATCAGGCGTTGGGCACGTCGCGCGTGACGCGGAACAGTTCGTTCCTCAGATGCACGGCCTGCTGCTGGCCAAACACGACTTCGAAATTCGCCTGAGCAGCACGCCAATGAACAGTCGCCTGTTCGAATCTTTCGTGGCCCTTTTCGGTGAGCGTGAGCCGAAAACGTCGTTTGACCCGCTCCTCGGCGGGCGCCACCACAAGGCCATCGCGCAGCAGCGGCTTGAGGATACGTACGAGCGTCGTCCGGTCCGTCACGAGCGCGTCGGCCAGTTGAATCATTGTTGATTTCGGATGGCGATTCAGCATGCTCAGGATGCTGAACTGCGTCGGCGTAATGCCGACCTTGCAGAGATGGCGTTCGTACAGCTTCGAGATATGCCGCGCTGCCTGCCGTACGGCAAAGCAATCATCGGTTTCGGATGAGATCGGGTTCATTTCTACGGGATAGTCTGTGACACCGTGTTCTATTTATATTCGGTATCCTTAGTATTCAACATTCATCTGCCGGTTCGCTGGCAGGCTCGCTTCAGTCGCGCTCCGCCTCAATCGATCGGCATTTCAACCGTGCAGCGTTTTCAGCGCTGCGTAAATCGGTGCCGAATGATTTCGTCGCCCAGCTGAGCGCGCCGATCCATCCCGCTATGGTCCATCCAAGGATGAGATTGAGGAGCAGAACGCGGGCCGCTTCCTGCTTCAGCCTGCGACGGGCGATCATCGAAGGTGTGAAATAAACGCCCACACCGATTGCGACCAATACGTAAGACATGAATACGTGCATCTGGCACCTGTTCTGATAACGCTCGACTTCACGAAAAGCACTTGAAAGTGCATGCGCACAGAATAGCCAAACGACGTGTGGGAATCGATGCCTGTCACACCATCAAACTGTTGTTTCCAGATGCATCAATCGATGCGGACGTGGCGGGACGCGTACCGGCGCAACCGTCAGCGCGGCGCCGTACGCTCGAAAAAATCCGTCGCGTGATCGATGAACGCGCGCACCTTGGCGGGCAGGAGTGTCCGGTTGCTGTACGCCAGGCGGATCTCGATGCCAATGTCGGTGAGCTCAAAATCGGCGAGCAGACGAACGAGCGTCCCGGACGCCAGTTCGTTCTCGATGAGCGAGACGGGCACGATTCCAATGCCGAAACCCTGCAGCACCATTTCCCGGTTGAACGCCGGACTGTTCGATGACACGTCGAAACGAAGGGGAATCGTCAGTTCCTCATTATCGATCCGAAAGCCGACGCTCGGTCGTCGAAGCGACGGCGACATGGCCACGAAGAGATGCTTGGCCAGTTCCGACGGGTGCTTCGGCGTAGACGTCCGCTGCAAATACTGCGGTGTCGCGACGATGATGAATGGAATGCGCTCGAGCAACCGCACCACGGCCGTCTCGCTCGTCAACATATAAGGCACGACGATGCCAAGATCGTAGCCGTCGGCCACGAGGTCGACGGGGCGTTCGGTCAGCGTGAGGTCCAGCGTGACTTTCGGGTGTGCGCGTTTGAATTCGGCAATCAGTGGAACGAGGCGCTCCATCGTCGCGGTCGTGTGGGCGACGAGGCGCAGCACGCCGCCCGCCTCTTTTGTCTGATTGCCGACGTCCGCTTCGAGTGCATCCAGATCATCGAGAATGCGCACGCAGCCTTCATAGAATCGCTCGGCTGCCTCGGTGAGCGATACCTGGCGCGTTGTCCGGTGCAGTAGTCGGCACCCCACGCGCTCCTCCAGCGCCGAGATGGCCCGCGACACCGCCGGCCGGGCCATGCCGTGCATGTCGGCTGCCCGCGCGAAGCTTTTCAATTCGACCACTGACCGGAAAACGCGCAGGCTTTCAACGTAGTCCATGGAGAAATCTCGCTATACGTGCGGGAGCAACCGGTTTGCCGCGGTCTGTTGGACTGCTTGACTGTGCGGCTTCAGCGGGCGCCCGATTGCCTATTTGTACAGCCTGGCCGGATGGTGCACGACATCCTTGACGCGCTGCATCCATCCGCCAGGCGCAGGCGCCAGGTTTGCAGACTCCCCGTGTCCGTCCATGTCTTGACGACGCCCCGCGTCATCCGCATTGCGATGGACGGGTTGGTACTGCACAGCGAATCGCACATGCAACACGGCCGACAACGCGCGCTCGTATGCCTTCTCATTGTCGTCGACGGGCATGAGCGCCGCGAGCGCTCTTGCAAATGCCGATGCGTCTTCCATGTCCGCGCCCGTCAATACGCCACGCTGCGAGAACGCGCGCTGCACATCATCTTTCAATGCCTGGACGGCGGCACCGACTTTATCGTATGCCTGGGCGGGCGCTTCGACATGGATCTGGAGATTGGATGAGCACATCGTCGGCGTGCCCGCGAGCACATTCCTGTCGCTCTCGACGCGCGACGCGAGATGCTTGATGTAGGCGACCGCGGCTGTGGGGATGTTCTCGCGCCGCCCGCAGTAATCGTGCACCCGGGAGGCGCCCTGAATCGCGGATGCAAAAGACGTGAAATCATCGAACTGCAGATGCCTGGCGGCACAGTCGAGGACGGCGTCAGGTGACAACCCGAGTTCGTGGGCCACCGACAGACTCGTCTTCATCGCGAGCAGAAGCCGTTCGCTCCATTCGTCCTGACGGTATCCTCTCACCGAACTCTCGTTCATCGCGGCTCCCGCCTGGACGTGTCGCATGCAGCGATAGTACGCCGGAAGGCCTTTCAGCACTATTACTGCGCCTGCGCCGCGTGCGTCAGCGTTTGCCCTGGCCGCCTTCCAGCGCGAAATTCCTGAGCAAGGTCTGCCGGCTCGCCTTCAATATTTCCTCGCCGAGCCGGGGGTCCGCCCCGCCGACCGCCCGCGACAGAATGAGCGCGCCCACCATCTCGCTGTAGAACGCAATCGCCTCCCGGCGCGCTTCGTCCGCGTCCACGCTTTCGTCGCGCTGTTCGGCGACGAGCGCCGTCAACGTTTCGATCATCGTTTCGAGGCCGCTTGCAAAATTCGATTGCGCCTCAGTGCCGAGCCGGCGAACGTCCGCAGTCAGCCCGGCGACCGCACAGCCCTGTTCAATGTCGTCGCAATGCGTGCCTGACAGGTAGAAGTCCACCTGCCGCTTCAACCGGTTGCCGCCACGCGTGATGGGCGCCGCGATCGCTTCCTTCAGGTCGCGGTTGGCCTTGTCCATCGCGCTCGCCACGACTTCGGCCGCGAGAGCCTCTTTCGATTCGAAGTGGTTGTAGAACCCGCCCTGCGTAAAACCCGCGGCCTTCATCAGCGCGCTCAGGCCCACGCCGTCGATCCCATGCTCGCGGAACAGTTTCTCCGAGGCCGCAATGATGGCCTTGCGGTTCTCCACCGCCTTCTGTTTTGAGACTCCCATCGCTCGATGCTCCACGCCGTTGTCGACCCAATTATAACGCCCTTCGAAAAATACAATGGTGACCACCATTGACTTCGACCGACAAATCACCCAAACTCAATGTCAATCACCATTGTGTTTTCGGTGAATCCTTCAAACTGGACAGGAAATATTCATGACCCACACCACCGAAGCAGCCAACAAGGCCCTCGTGCTCGAAGCATTCGACACGCTTTTCAACCAGCGCGACTATGCGGCCGCCGAACGGTTCTGGTCGCCGGATTACATCCAGCACAGCGCGCATATCGAGCCGGGCCGCGATGGTCTGTTCAACCTGATCAGAACACTGCCGCCGACGTTGCGATACGAACCCGGCGTGATCGTCGCGGACGGCGACTACGTGATCGTTCATGGCCGCTTTTCCGGCAACGGACGTCCCGTCGCATGGATCGCTGCCGACATCCTGCGCATAGAAAACGGCGTGCTGGCCGAGCACTGGGACGTGTTGCAGGACGAAGCCAGTCAATCCGAATCGAAGAGCGGCCTGCCGATGTTCGCCAACAGCTTTCCGCGTTAACAGCAACCCTCACTTCACAGCGAGTCGAACATGAAACTCACAGGCAACACCATCTTCATCACAGGCGGCGGCTCGGGCATCGGCCGCGGACTGGCCGAGGCGCTGCACAAGCGCGGCAACGAGGTGATCATTTCGGGCAGGCGCGCCGAGCGTCTGCAGGCAACCATCGATGCGAATCCCGGCATGCGCGCGGTGTCGCTCGACATCAACAATCCCGCGGACGTTCAGGCCGTTGCCGCCAGGCTGATTGCCGACTATCCCGACCTCAACGTGCTGATCAACAACGCCGGCGTCATGTATCCCGATGGCGCGCAAGGTCCCGTCGACGACGACCTGATGCGCGCGACCGTCGATACGAATCTGCTTGGGCCGATCCGCATGACGTCCGCGCTGATCGAGCATCTGAAGACGCGCGACGACGCGGTCGTCGCGAACGTGACGTCGGTATTGGGCTTCGTGCCGCTTGCAATCGCGGCGGTGTACAGCGCGACCAAGGCCGCATTGCATTCGTACACGCTGTCGCAGCGCTATCTGCTTCGGGACAGCAAGGTCTCGTTCATTGAAATCGCGCCGCCGTGGGTTCGCACGGAGTTGCTGAACAGCACCGAAGAAGAACGTGCGATGCCGCTCGATACGTTCATCGAAGGCGCAATCGAGCAACTGGGCACCGATGCCAACGAAATTCTCGTGGGTCCTGCCGTGTCGATGCGCGCCAATCCGGGACCCGGCGAGCACGCGTGGGTCAACGAGTTCAACGACCTGTTTGCGGCAGGTTGATCGCAACCCGTTGCGGCCATCGGGCACTCGGGTCAGGACGCGCTGCCGCCAGGTTTCGTAGCTGGAAACAGCGACAACCTGAGCCCAACGAGCGCGTGCAGCGCGCCTTTGCGCAGCTTGTAGCCAGGCGCACCGGGATCGGCCGCGAAGTCTGCGAGGATCCGCTCGATGGCGGCATCGACGTCAACTACAAGCGTCGGTGGTAGGCGTTGCCGATCGCCCGATTCGAGGCATCGCTCATAGTACGACCGCACATCGTCGAGCACGCGATTCAACACGACCGGCAACTCCCCGGAAAACTTGCCCGAAAGTCTGCGCAGGTCGAGTGTGTTGAGCGCAACGCGCATGTCGCGCAGGCTTTCCGTCGACGGGTGCTTGTCGTCGTCGCTCGGCGCCACGCGCGGAATAAGCTGCACGAGCCGGTCGAGCATGCGCGCGTTCAGATCGCGCTGCTGACCGATCGATAACGTGGACGCGCTGAGAACGACGTCCCGCCAGCTGGACCGGGTGAGTCGCGCCGTCGCCGCATCCGTTCCGAACGGGCGGATGACGCCCGTCATCACCGAAGCGAACATCACACCGGCCAGCCCCGCGAGATTGGCATTCAGGAAGTTCAGGATGTTGGCGTCATAGGCGCTGTCGATGCCAAGAAAAGTTGCGGTCGTCAACGCTACGAGCGTCGATATCAACGCCCATTTCGGACGTGGCATCAACAAGCCGAGCGGTACAAACAGGAATGAGAAGAAGATGACCAGCACGCCGAAGTCCTGGCCACTCGGCAACACGACAAACAGATAGAACGCTGAAATGACGACACCCATCGTCGCGCACTTCAGAAAAGTAATCATCATGGGCACGGGCTCGTCGAGCGCGGCGAAAAAGCAGACACCGATAGCGCCCAGCGACACGGCCGCGGCACCGTCCTGCCAGCCCGAAGCAATCCAGATGCTCGACGAGACGAAGATGACCAGCGCGGCCGAACCGGCGGAGAACAAGGCAAGACCACGGTCGAGAAAAGCGTGACGCGTGCCGACCCGCCAATGACGAAAGCGCGGTCGCCAGCTCGCTTTTTCGTGAACGATCATGTCGCGCAAGCTCCGGCAATCGGCCCACAGATCCACCACTTGCCGCAAGCGCGACAGCGCGCTGGATAACAGTGCCGCCTGCCAGGTCGTCAATTCGTTGCGGGCCGGGTCGAGTTGCGCGATACGCATCCGCAATAGCGGCGCCCCGTGCTCTGGGTCTTCGCCAAGCGACGCGTCCATCCAGCGGCAGGTATCGCGCAGTAGTTCGTTCAGGCCAACAGGAACGCTGGGCTCCGATTTTTGCGCGGCCGCGAGTATGTCGGCGAGAGCCGAGGTGATAGGCAATATCAGTTGCATCCGGCCTTGCAGTTCCTCGCTGCGAGCGAGAATCGCTGGGCTGACGTGGTCGTAGGCCAACTGGCTCAACAGAAATTCGAAGCCGCGCACACTCGTCGCCATCTTCTGGCGGCTTCCCGAAACGAGCGCTCCCACGGCCCGGCCCGCCAGCGACTCTTTCGCGTAAAGCGTCGCGTCGCGGAACCATGAGTCGGTTCGCTCGATCAGCGTCGGCGCTAGCCGGCTCGGAAACAAAACGCTGCCGACGATGCTCGCGCAAACAATGCCAAGCGTGATCTCTTCAGTTCGCGCCACGGCCACATCGAAGATGCTCAGTGGGTTCGATAGCGCCGGTAACGCAATGACAGACAGCGAATAACTGGCGAGCAGGAAAACGTAGCTGCGGGCCGCACGCGTCGAGATCGAAATGTAGACGAACACGCCCGTCCATAACGCTATCAAAGCGCTCAACAGATAAGGCGTCTCCGCGAAAGGCGGCACGAGGGCGACGGAAGCGAGCGCGCCAAGCACGGTGCCGATCACGCGATACAGCGCCTTCGACCTTGTGGCGCCGACGAACGGGTTCGACACGATATAGACGGATGCCAGCGCCCAGTACGGCCTCGGCAGGTCGAACCAGAACGCGATATAAAGCGCGAGCATCCCTGCAAGAAAGGTCTTTAGCGAAAAAATCCAGTCGCGCAGCGAAGGGAGATTCATCGGAACAAATCGCGTGGGGGATCAGTTTCTCGCCCGGCAGATTGTCCAGGCCCGCAGTAAAACGACCCACAGTGTCCCGCGTTTCTTCGAAGTCTGCCTGGACAATCGCATATAACGCGCACGCGTCGAAGCCGCAAAGGACGCGGCCATGCGGTTCACCTTGCTCGTCTGATGCGAAGGCGCGCAATATCGGCAGCCATTGTCAACGTGCTGTTGCGTTCGAACGCTCTATCGGGAGGGTGAAGCCGAACGTCACGCCGCGGGACACATTGCGCACGGCCCAGATCCGGCCAGCGTGTGCTTCGACAATAGACCGGCAGATCGCCAGGCCCATCCCCATCCCTGTTTTCTTGGTGGTGAAGAACGGCTCGAAGATCCTCTCGAAGTCCACCTGCCCTGTGCCGCGATCCTCCACGTCGATCACCACACTATCCGCATCGCGACGCGAGCGGACTACCAGCAGCTTCGGCCGTTCCTCCGTTGCCGCTAACGCTTCGATTGCGTTGCGCACGAGGTTCATGAGCACCTGCTGAATCTGAACCGCGTCGGCGCTGATCTTCGGCACGTCTTCGTACAGTATCGTCTCGAGCGAAATCGCGTTGCGCTGGATATCGTCGGCCATCAGCGTGCATACCTGAAGGATCAGCTTGTTGATGTCGAGCTCCACCTTTTGCGGGGCTGCATGCCTGAAGAGCGCCCGGATGCGGCTTACCACGTCAGCTGCGGCATTCGCGTCGCGGACAACGTGCTCGGCCGAAAGTCTCGCTTCCTCGATCCTCGGCGGTGTGGCAGCAAGCCACCGCAAGCATGCACGCCCATGCGCCACGACGGCCTGAAGGGGCTGGTTGAGTTCATGAGCAATGGAGGCGGATAGTTCGGCGACAGCCGCGAGCCGTGACGCCTGCGCAAGCTTCTCCTGCGCGTCGCGCAAGGCCTTCGCGACCTCTGCGCTGTCATCGATATCGACATCGATACCAAAGAACTTCATCACTTGCGCACCGGCCGCTTCAGCGCTGCGTTGCTCTCGCGCCCGGCCGGGCTCTAGCCTCGACAACAGATGCGGCTCGTCCGACAACTGTCCGAGCAGCGCGATGAGATGGTGCCGCACGTTTTCGGATCGGCGCGCGCCCTCCTCGATTGCGACGGCCAGTTCCGTCCACCCCGGCTGCCGATATTGCTCGGCCAGATAAGCGTGGACGATGATCTGCGCGACGAGATCGAAGTAATCGAAGAGATACAGCGAGACGTCGACCAGAAGTTCTTTGCCAATATGCTCGTCCAGTTCTCCCAGCGCGACGTAGGTGCTCCAGATTTCCCGCAATCCGAGGCGCAACGCCTGAAGCAGGCTCTGCAGTGGCACGCGTTGAGGCTCACGTCTCTGGCTGATTTCCCGAAACACGTTCATGTGCTGCGCGGAAGGAGGTTCGCCCGACAACAGCGTCTCGAACCATACTTTGGCTGACAGCGCGACGGATTCGTGAACATCCTCTTTGGCTGCTGGCGGCAGCAACCGGTATCCGTCGAGCGGCGTCAGTGTCGCGAGCGTGCGCTCGACGACATCGGTCAGATCGGCAGCGAGGGAAACGGTTTTTTCTCGCAAGGGGTTGCTGATTTTGGGTACTTTGGCTAGCACGGCAATTTATCTGTCGGTAACGGGCGCACGATTTCGACTAACAAGCAGCGTCGGCGCAGCGGCTTCTACGGCTGCGCACCGAACGGTTCCCGCCTGATACTCTGCGATGCGATTCAATGCGGCGTGTCATGTGGCGCGAAACGGGCCGTTCCCGGCGAAGCCTCAGTGAGCCGCCCGGCGGAGATCGAAAGGTGCGCTGCCCGCACAGGGAGCGCTTCGATCCGCATCCGGTGCATCCATGGTCTCCCGGCGCAACGCGGCCCGCCATCCCCCTTATTGGGGAGATGCGCGCAATCGACGGGGGATGGCGACAAGCGTGCCCCGATAACCATGCGTGTGATTGCAAAATGCGTGTGACTGTTGAAGCGCCCGCGAACGGGCCGCACGTTTTCCTCTCGACGAAGGTCGTCCCGCCGCGACTGCCGGCGGATCTGATCGATCGTCCGCGGCTCGTGCGCTGGACCTCGGTCTTGTTGGAACACAGTAGGTTCTACGCCAGCGCCAAGTCTCGTGCGAAGATTCGAAGCGACTCCAGTTTCATGTAATGGCGGGCCAACTTCCTGCGAACTAACATCGATTCCAGGCGCTGCGAGTTGACACAATTGTTGACAGTGATGTGCGCCGGCAGGAGGTCGCCTGAGGGCCTTGCCTCCATTGGAACGGCAGCACTAAAAGACAAACTTCATCTATGTTAGCCATAGCGTCGGCGGCAGTGGACTGGTTTGCGGGCGCGGAGATACTGGCCGCGATCTCGTATTTGAACTGGCTCTGTCAGCCTGGCGAGGCATTCGTCGTCGTCACCTTTCTCGCGGCAGTTGGTTTATTCTCGGCTTTCGCGAAAAATGTATCGTCGGACGTGTTCGTGCTGGCTGCAAATGTATGCTTTGCCGTGCTGCTTCTTGCACCACTAGACGCATCCACACGAATCAGCACGCACACGATCCTCGCCGTTGCCGGGTTCCTGCCGTCGTCGCTTGCGCTCACGCTGCTTATACATCGCCTGCGCAAACTCAACGCGATCGTCATGGAAATGAAATCGGCGAACGCCGCGCCCGGTTCACGCAATAGCCCCATGACGGGCGGACACGAGCGAGGTCCGACCGACAGCGTCGACATCCGGGCATTTCTCATCGAAGAAATGCATCTCAGCACGCTTGAAGAGCTGAGCGCCTCGATTACGCATGAGATTGCTCAGCCGTTGTCGGCAATCGTATTGAATGGCAACGCGGGGCTGCGCTGGCTGCATCAGGACCACCCGCCAAAGAGCGAAGTCCAGGGTTGCATCGAGCGGATGACAAGCGACGGCTGGCGTGCGTCCGCCATCATGGTACGGATTCACGAACGCTGCCAGCGCTTGCCGCCACCACTCACGCCGACGGCAATGAACGACGTCGTCCAGGAACTCGCCCCATTCATCAGGCGTCAGATGGCCCGCTGCGGTGGAACGCTCGAACTCCGCCTCTCGCCGTCACTTCCAGATACCTTGGCGAACGCTACGAGGCTTCAGCAGGTCTTCATCAACCTGACGCAGAACGCACTACAGGCAATGGCCGCGATAGAAGACAGACCTGCTCAAATTGTCATTTCGACATGGGCCACTGAAGCCGGTGCGGTGGCGTTCTCGGTGGCGGACAACGGGCCCGGAATCGCCTGTGAAGAGATATGCTCGATATTCGAACCCTTCGTTACCACGAGAGAGCGGGCCATAGGCCTGGGTCTTTCAAGCTGCCGCTCGATCGTCGAGGCTCACAGCGGCGAAATTTCAGCCAGCAATAACCCCGACTTCGGCGCAATCTTTATTGTTACGCTGCCGCCGTTTAAATAGTGGATGACGGCTTTCCAGCGTCTGCTCTCTCGCGAACTCCAACGTACTTCGCGCAAAAAGCAGTGGCTTTTTCCGGCGCTCTCTCGAAGAGAGCTTAAATTAACCTGACAGTTTCAAGAAACATGAGCAATGACATCAAGGACGATCTTCACGTCCGCCTCTCACCGCACGATGCAGTTGTCGAAGTCGCAAAGGTTCTCTGGCACCTGCGCAGTATTCTGGCCATCATGGTCGTGCTTTTCTTCGTTTTGTCGATCGCAATGTACTACGGTGGCGGGGCCGTCAATATGGCTACGCGCGCGCAGTCATCGCTGGGCGAGACGCTTTATTTTTGCGCGGTCACTGCGCTGACCATCGGCTACGGCGACGTCGTGCCGACCACCACGCTTGGTCGGATCATCGCGGTTTTACTGGGTTTGCTCGGCGTGTTGATGACGGGAGTGACAACGGGCTCCACTGTCTACGGCATTCAGGTAGCGGCTCAACGAGCTGGCCTGCGGCCACGCTAATCCCTACGCGATCGCCTTCCGCTCCCTTGCTCTCCAGGCCCGGCTGATTCCAGATTCATGTAATAGCCGTCCTTCGGGCTGCCGCCTATCATCTGCAGCCTTACGCTTCGCACCGGGCGAATCGTTTGCGAGTATGGAAGCGATAGTGCTCGCCATCGTGCTTGCGATATTCATGCGCGAGACGGGGCCGCGCGGGCACGCGAACGCATGAGCCTGTTTTCCCGAGCACGTGCGGCCGTCAACGGGCCGCACAAGTCTCAATCAATCGGATATGCAACACCATGATTCGCATCGAAAACCTGACTGTGTTCCCGGACCGTAGAGAAGTGTTCGTCGACGGTGTTCTTGTCGAACTTGGTTGCAGAGCGATGGATGTATTGCTCGTGCTTATCGAAGCAAACGGCGCGCTGGTGACAAAGGAAACGCTCGCAGACCAGGTCTGGCCGCACACGGTGGTCGCCGAAAACAATCTTCGTGTGCACATCTGCATGATCCGCAAAATGATGGGCGAATATCGCAGGTTGCTTGTATCTGTGCCTGGGCGCGGCTACCGTCTGTTGCGACCGGTTCAGCCGGCTTATGTGATTCCAATGCTCGTCGCGCATGCCCAGTTGATGCGGTCTGCAAGATAGCCGTTTTGTGCTCTGAAGTGCAGCGGCGCGCGGCGCCGCTCAACGCGGCTTCAGTTCGACGGGCGCCGCAGCGCGATAGCCGCCGCCGAGTGCCTTGGTCAAGGCGATCTCCTGACTGAGCGTCTGCCCCCGAAGCTCCAGCAGCGCAACCTGTTCGGCGATCACCGGCTGGCGTGCCTGAAGCGCCGCGAGCCGGCTCGTCAGTCCGCGTTGATAATGCGCTTCGACGCTGTCCCTCGTGAACGCAATCGATTCGATCCGCCGCTTCTGCAGCTCCGTCTGGGCATCAAGCGCCTGCAGGCGGCTGCCCGTCTGCGCGACATCGCGCACTGCGTTCAGAACGGCCTGGTTGTACTGCTCGATCAACAGGTTGCTCCCCTCGCGCGCGCCGCCAAGGTTCGCGTTGAGCCGGCCGCCGTCGAAGATCGGCAGAGTTAGGCCCGGAATCAGATTGATCTGCTGGCTCGCATGCGTGAAAAGGTCGGCGAGGTGCAAGGCATTGAAGCCGAAGAACGCCTTGATGTCGAAGCTCGGATAGAACGCCGCCTTTGCCGCATCGATCTGGTCGAACGACGATTCGACATACCAGCGCATCGCCTGCAGATCGGGGCGCCGGGCCAGCAGTTCATACGAGAGCGCCGGCGGCAACGCGGCCTGCGAGCGCGGCAGCGCGACGGGCTCGATGGCGGGCAGGCCATCGGGGCCCGCGCCGACCAGCGCCCGCATCGATTCGCGAAACTGCTTGATCTGCGCTTGCGCCGACACGATCTGCCGCTCGACGGCCAGTTGCTGCGCTCGCGCTTCTTCGAGCAGGGTGCGCGCTTCGAGGCCGCGCGCGGCGCGTGCTTCGTGTGCCTGCACTGCGAACTCTGCGGTCTCATGCAATTCGTTTAGCAGATCGATGAGCTGATAAGTCGTTTGAATGCCGTAGTAAAGCTGCGCGACATCCGCCGAGATTTCGAGTTCGACCGCGGACGTCTCGGCGAGCCGTGCATTGCTCACGCCGAGCGATGCGGCGACCTGTGCGCGCTGCTTGCCCCAGAGGTCGACATTCAGGCTCGCACCCAGCCCGACAACGCCCTCGGTGTACCACGGCCCCGTCAGCCCTAAAGCCGGTTCATTCTCTGCGAACGGGCCAAGAAAGCCGTTTGCGGAAACGTGCTCGCGATCCAGCGACGCCAGCGCGACCACCTGTAAGCCCGTCCCCGCGCTGACCAGCTCGACATCCGATCTGGCCTGCGCGACGCGCGTGCGCGCAATCACCATCGTCGGGGCGTTGGCGAGCGCCTGATCGATCAGCGCGTCGAGTTGCGCATCGCCATAGCGTGTCCACCAGCGCGCGGCGGGCCAGCCATCGCGCGCGAGATGGATGTCGTTCGCGAGATTGATCTGATCCGGGGCAATCTCCGTATAGGGCGCACTGTCATGATGGATCAGCGCGCACCCCGACAGCGCGGACGATAGCCACGCCACGCATAACACACGTCGACGCCACCGCCCATCACGCAAAACCGATCGCTGATTCATGTTCATATGGGCTGTGATGAGGGCGCCGCAACCGACGCCCCGTCCTGTACCTCGTCGCGCCAGTCCGGCAACCCCGCGACTTGCCGCGACAGTTCGTCCGCTGCGGCGATGAGCGGCCTGTCGGCTGCTTCGACAGCTTGTGCAGCGATCTCGCTGCGTCGCGGCGCGCGGGCGTCGGGCGGGCTGGCCGCAAGCTCGTCCGCGTACCGGTTGAGTTCGGCGCGCGCCTGTTCTTGCGTCGAGCGCACGGCATCGACCGTTTGCGCGTTCGACGCTCCCGCTTGCGCGACCAGCGTACTGCGCAACGCATCGCCCGCGAGCATGATCTCGCGTGTCTGCGCGAGCACGGTTTGCGCGCGCAATGTCCATTGCGCATGTTCGGCTTCCTGCCAGCTGGGCTCGAGTGCGACACGCGCGAGCGTCGCCTCGCAATCGGCCAATACCGCCCATGCCTTCAACTGGCGCTGCGTGTACGGCAACTCGTCCCCCGCGTCGTCGCTGGGCGTGCGCAACTGTGCGGCGATCGCGCGCAACATGGTTGCGAGTCTCTGCCGCAACGCGTCGCCCTCGCCTTCCCGCCAGAACGACATCTGCACAAAGGTCGCCACACCGACGCCCAGCAGAATACCCACCATGCGGTCGCGGATTTCAGTCAGGTTCGTGGTCGGGCCGAACTGCCCGAGAACGGCGAGCGAGAACGTGAATATCACCTGGATGCCGGCGTAGCCGATCCGCTCCGAGCCCGCCGATATCCACGCCCCGAGCGCGGCGACGGGCAGCGTGATCAACAGCAGGCCGACAATATCGTCGAGATGGGGAATGACGAATACCACCATGAAGAGCGCCAGCGCACTGCCAATGGCCGCCCCGGTCAGCCGCAGTAGCGCACGCTGCGTCGATGCGCCGAGGCTCGGCAGCGCGACGATCACGCAGGTCAGCATGATCGTGTGTATGCCCTGCCAGTCGACCGCGTTGTAGAACACGTAGCAGGCCAGCACGGCGAGCAGCGTCTTCAACGAAAAGCGCAGGTACGCGGGATTGGCCCATGCGTCGGGCGCCACCATCGGCTCGGCTGCCGCCGGCTTGCCGGTCTCCGCGCCGCGCGCGGCGAGATCGGCGTACGCATGCAGCGCGCGCTGCAACTCGCCTGCGGCGGGAATCGTGTCGGCTGCATGGTGTTCTTCGGGTGTCGCGGTGCTCACGTGACGATACGGTTCGCCCGACATCACCGCTTCGTCGAGTGCCCGGACGTTCGCGCGTAACTCGGACAACATCGCACGCCGCGCTGGCGAAGGCGCCGGCCACGTATCTGGCATCTCGCTCGCGCCGCGATAGAGACGCGACACGGTCGCGATGCACGCAAGCTGCGCCGCCTGATGCTCACGATAACGCGCGTCTCGCATCATCGTGAACCGCAACAGCTTTTGCAACGTCAGCGCGCCTTGCTGCACGGCGGCCAACGTGATCGGCGTGACGTTCGGGGTGTTGTCGATCAGCTGCGTCAGGCGCATATCCAGCGCCGCAAGCTGCCGATGGATTTCCGCGTTGAGCTGCAATTGCGGTTCGGCGGGCAACAGCAGCGTATTGACCACGAGCGCCAGCGCGATCGGATAGTTGACGGCGACCCATACCCACAACACCGCGCGAATCAGCAGGTCGGCCTGATCCGTCTGGTCGACGAAGCTCTGTACATAGATCACGACGACGGCGACGATGAAAAACACCACGCCGATCTTCAGAACGCGCAGCAAATACACGCTGCTGAAAAACACCACACTCGCGACGACGATGCGCAGCAACGGATAGTCGAATGTGAATTTCAGCAGCAGGATCGACAGGCCAATGGCGAGCGTCGATCCGACCATGAACATGATGCCGACCAGCCGCGTGACCACCACGTTCGCCTGCGTGACGTAAAACATCACCAGCAGCGACAGCGGAAGCTCCGGTACTTCGAGCGCCATCGATGCGACGATCACGATTGCGCTGGTTAGCATGCAACGCAACATCACGTTGAGCCGACCAGGAAAAGGCGCAAGCTCGCGTGTCAGGAAATCGCATGCATCGCGCAGCATAACGTGCATCGGGGGCAGGTAGTCGGCGACGGCCATGGGCGCTCCTCAATGGCTTTCGCCGTCGTTGCCCGGGTGCAGCACCGCGACCGCCGACGTACCGACGCGGAACAGCTCGGGGTTCGGATCGTCCACACGGATCTTGACCGGAAACCGCTGCGACACATGAACCCAGTTAAGCGTGCGTTGAATGCGCGGCAATCCGCCCGGCAAGGCGATACCAGCTTCGTCGGACGCGATGCCATAACTGATCGAGTCGACGGCGCCCCGAAAGCGCTGGTCCGTATCGCTCATCAGATACACCGTCGCGGGCGTCCCCGTCTTGATGCCCTTGAGTTCCGTCTCACGAAAGTTCGCGACCACGTACCAGTGGCGCGTATCGATCAAGGTGAAGACAGGTTTGAGCGCGGTTGCAAACTGGCCCGTCGCCGTCTTCAACGACACAATGCGTCCGTCGAAAGGCGCTCGCACCGTCGCGTACTCGAGATTCAGCTCAGCAAGGGAGATCTCCGCCGTGACAACGGCGCGTTGCGCGACCAGCGCATCGACGCCGCTCACAGCCGCTGCCGCCTGCTGCGCCTGCAGTTGCGCGGCGCTGAGTTCGGCCTGCGTGGCGCGTTGAGCGGTGCGCGCACGGTCGACGTCTTCCGCCGACACATAACCGTGTGACAACAGCGGCTCCATGCGGTGTAGCGTATCGGACGCCTGAGCGGCTGCGGCTCGTGCGCGCTCGACGGCCGCGCGCACCGACTCCGCGTTGTACTGCTGCGCGTTGACCGTGCGCTGGGTCAATTCGATCTGCCGGTCGAGCGCAACGAGCGACGCCTTGCCCCGCGTCAGCGCATCCTGATACGGACGCGGATCGATGCGAAACAGCAGATCGCCCTGCTTCACCGCCTGGTTGTCGTGCACGGGCAATTCGACGATGCGGCCGTTCACCTCGGGTACGACGTCGATCGTATCCGCATAGACATAGGCGTCGTCGGTGCGCGGCGCGCGTTCCAGCTGGCGGATCACGAAGACCACCAATAGCAGCGTCAGCACGACCAGGATGATGGCCGGCCATGCGCGCTTCTTTGTCCGGTTGGCAGTTGTCGCCATTGCATTACCTGAAGATCAATGTTGGAACAGCATCAACCAGACAGCGAGTGAAAGAAAAGTGACAAGCGTGGGATACACCACCGCCGCAGGCCACACCAGAAGCTGGGCCCGCAAGCGTTTGACAATCAGATGGACGACGACCGTGAGCACCACGCCCGCGATCAGACAGAACAGCCAGTCCGGAAAGTACGCGCCGAGTACGCTGAGGGATGGCGAATTCGCGCACCCCGAGACGAAAACCGCGGCGATTGCCGCCGTCCCGGTTGCACGCTTTGCATGTGAGTCTTTGGCGAATGGAACGTGTTGTTTCAAGGCGTGCAGCCCCCGGGCAAAGCGTCGAATTCGCAACAATAACGCGGCAATGAAGCCGTGCGCATTACATGAATATGTAGTGTCGCCGTAATAAAGAATGATGTGAATCACGCAGCGAGCTGTGTTTCCCAAAGGCTTACTTAAACTCTGGCGCGATCACTGGATGCTATCCAGCAAGTCTAGCAACGCGTCGCCATCGACAGGCTTCCGGAAGAACCCCAATGCGCCTCTCTGCAGATAATAGTCTTCCGTATGCCCGGTCGGTTTGCCCGTGATAATGATGACGGGCGTGGCGGCGCCCGACTGAACCGTTCTATCGAGTACCTGAATGCCGTCGATGGGCCGCATTCCCAGGTCGGTGACAACGCATAAAAGGCCCGAGTAACCATCGGAGAAGAAATCCACTGCGGATTCATAAACCCGCGTTCCATACCCGCCAGAAGCCAGCAGGTTAGCCAGAGCCGCCAGGACGCGACGGTCATCATCAATCACGGCAACGGTTCGAACCGCAGACGCGCACATTGTTTTTCCGGCTCATGGGTCCAACATGGAACTGGCGCTGGCGCCAGGCTCTGGACTATCGTGTCGGCGATGCTTCGAGCTGCAGTTTGCTTGCCTGCCTGACTAGCGTGGCGAATGAATCTGCGCGCATTTTTCTCATTATGTGGCCTCGATGTACCTGGACGGTGTATTCGGTGATACCAAGGACGGCCGCCGCCTGCTTGTTGAGCAAGCCACTGACGAGTAATGGCAAGAGTTCCTGCTCACGCGGTGTCAGCGATTGATAGAGCGCGTGGAGCGCCGCTGTATCTGCCGCCTCCGCGCGAAGAACATGGGCTTTGGCGAGTGCCGCATCGACCGCGTTGAGCAACGCGTCTTCGTCGATGGGCTTGGTGAGAAAGTCAACCGCGCCGCCCTTCATGGCCAGGACCGTGGATGGCACATCGCCTCTCCCCGTGATGAAAATGACGGGAATATGAGCGTCCGCGCTGACAAGCTTCTGGACGTCCAGGCCACTCAAGCCCGGCATTCTCATATCGAGGATCAGACACGCAACGGCTTTTTGACGCGGCGTGTCGAGAAAGGCTTTGCCGGAGTTGAACGGGTGGACGGTTCTTCCGTTTGCACGCAGCAGCGCAGCGAGTGCCTCTCGCACCCGCTCGTCGTCGTCGACCAGATACACCAGTTCACCTGCGGATTCCATGGAACCCCTCTGTTGTCAGGAGGCGCCTCCCCTGACCTCGGACAGCCGGCCCACGATGATGTCGCTGGATGCGACGCTCACGCGGCCGTGCCGGAGAAAAATTATACCGCCGGGATCGGCCCCCGGAAGTGCGGGCCGCATTACATGATTATGTAATGGCGGCGCCGGATATGACGCTGTAGGTAGATCGCCTCGCGTCATCGGGCGGATGGAATCGTCGCCAGGTCCGAAGTATCATTTATCCATCAAAAATCTATCAAGCTTGAGGTGCCCTATGGCTCATCGCTTCCTTATCAAGGAGATAGCACTTCAGGCGGGGCTCGGTGTCGCAACTGTCGACCGGGTGCTAAATGATCGTGCCCACGTTCGGGAACACACCCGCAAGCGCGTTGAGCAGGCTATCAGGGAACTCGAGAAGCAGGAACTGCAACTGGCAACCACCGGGCGAAAGTTGATTGTCGACGTCGTCGTGGAAGCGCCGGCCCGGTTTGCCGACGAGATAAGGAGTGCGCTCGAAGCCGAGTTGCCGGTGCTGCACCCTGCCGTCTTTCGACCGCGATTCCACTTGCGCGAGACGATGACGACGGATGAAGTCCTCGATACGCTTCGATCGATTGGACGACGAGGCAGCCATGGCGTGTTTCTGAAGGCGCGCGACGTTCCCGAAATCGCAGAAGCGATACGCGAGTTGCAACGAAGCGGCATTCCTGTCATCACGACCTTCACGGACGTCCCATCGTCTGGGCGCATTGCCTATGCCGGGCTCGACAATCGCGTCGCCGGGGCCACCGCGGCGTATCTCATTACCCAATGGCTGGCTCCGCAGCCGGGAAACGTTTTGATAACGATGAGCGACGAGCGCTTCCGCGGCGAAGAAGAACGTGAAATAAGCTTCCGGCGCGCGTTAAGAGCCCGTCAACCGCAGCTCACGCTGATTGACGCCAGCGGTGGTCATGGCCTTGACTCGCTCACTGAAGAACGGGTTCTCAAGGTCATTACCGCACACAAGAAAATCGACGCGGTCTACTCGATGGGCGGCGGAAACATCGCCATTCTCAGGGCAATCGAAGCGAGGCAGCGGTCCCCCGTTCGCTTTATCGGACATGACCTCGACAGGGATAACGTCGGACTTCTGCGCGAAGGCAAAATACAGGCGATCTTGCATCACGAGCTTCGTCAGGACATGCGGTCGGCGTGCCAACACGTCATGCATTTTCATCGACTGTTGCCGGCGTCGGCTGTATCGCCATCGTCATCCGTTGTCGTGGTAACGCCGGAGAATATTCCCGAGCACATTGCAAGCCGATACCGTTGATGGCGGTGTTTGACATGCTTGCCATTCAACGCGAAACATTAGCCGAGGGGCTTCGGCGAACATTGCATGACGCGTCTGTCGGCCACGTGATGAACCGTGGGGCATGGGTGCAGAAACTGATGGTTGACGACGGACTGCATGTCAGCACCTGGCCACTCACCTTCGACGGCCATCACGCGCCGCTCGCCGCTACGACGACCTCGAGGATGAAGAACCGTTGGGCCTGCCAGTCTCCGGCGACGAGGTCGATCGTCGCATGGCCCGCGCGCCGCGCCACGAACATGATCCCGTTAGGCAGACCCGCTGGCGTGATGACGTGTCCGTCCTCCCCCATCACGCCGGGAAGAAATGGGCCCAGAAACTCGAGCACGTCCGCCCCGGAAAGGACGTGCCCGCCCATCGCCGGCACGATGAGAACATCGCCGGCTTCAATATGCAATGTCCCGGGTAGCGAGTCCGTTAGCCTCAGCTCTATCAATCGACTCATCGTCGCTCACTTGCAAGTCTCGTTTGGCTGATAAAAGAATATAGCGCTTCTTTCAAATCTCGAATGGGTGGCTTGGCGGGTCAAGTGCGGGCTTCAGCCCGGCGAAGCGAACACTTGACGCG
>NZ_JAWRXV010000530.1:0-297 GCF_046534875.1 Paraburkholderia sp. SIMBA_054
AACAGGGGTGCCGTCACTACCGTTGCGCGTAAACGTCAGATCGGCGCGCGGTACACCGATTTATGCAACAACGCCCCTGGGCGGCACAAACCATTCGCTGCCGCTTGCCCTTGTGCAGGTGTCTGAAGCGGGTGAGGCATCTGTTCGAGGCGTTGGCAACGAGCGCGGACCGGCGCGCTGCCGTGTGAAGCGTAAGACCCTTTGGGGGCCCTCATGCAAAAACAAGAATTAGCGGTGTTAGCCGCTTTCTTTTGCCTACTTTTCTTTGCGGCGGCAAAGAAAAGTAGGTGCCGCCCC
>NZ_JAWRXV010000531.1:0-297 GCF_046534875.1 Paraburkholderia sp. SIMBA_054
CCGTCCGACCAGTACGCTGATTCTCGACGCGCTCACCGCACGTTCGCTCGGTGCGTTGATCGCGCTGTACGAACACAAGGTGCTGGTGCAGGCGTCGGTCTGGAACATCAATCCGTTCGATCAATGGGGCGTCGAGCTGGGCAAGATTCTCGGCAAGGTGGTTGAAGCCGATCTCACCGCGGCAAGCGTCGATGAAAAGAAACACGATTCGTCGACGTCGGCGTTGATCGCAAGGGCGCGGGCGGCTTTGAAGCGCTGAGATTGGTGCGCTGGTCGAACCGGCGCATTTGCGGTCGG
>NZ_JAWRXV010000532.1:0-297 GCF_046534875.1 Paraburkholderia sp. SIMBA_054
CGACATCGCACGAGCACCGGGAACCTTGGGCGCCAGCCCCGCGCCGAGCATATTGGATCGACCCGTTCCCGTCACGTGTTCCGCGCCAGGGGCCTGGCAAGCCGATTCCCTGTTCTTGCCAGCAGGGAAAATCCAACGCGCTCTCCAAACTGAAACTCCGCGATGGGATGTCCCCGCAAGTTCAAGATGCAGCAGACGCTTCCCTTTTCTTTTCGTTCTGGCCACGTCACGGAAAACTCGGCCTCTTCGGTCGGAAGCGCGAACTCCGGGGCCATGACATACCGGGCCGGATTCTTG
>NZ_JAWRXV010000533.1:0-297 GCF_046534875.1 Paraburkholderia sp. SIMBA_054
GGCTTCGGCGCGACGAACGTGTTACGAATAAAACCATCAAAATAAGGTCCAAGGTCGTCCTTCAAGGCCGACGCGATCATCAGGAACTTAGAGGGATCAACGACCAGCGCGCGGTACTCGCTGATCCGTTCTGCAGATATCACAGCATGAGCTTCGGCCGCAGCAATCATTTTTTCAAGCAACCCGCCCCAATTCGGCAATCCGGCACCGACAGATGCACCCGCGCCTACGAGCAAGGCGCAACGTTTCTGTCGATACGCCTCTTTCAAATTCTCAGGGATCCTTGCTGCATCAAAT
>NZ_JAWRXV010000534.1:0-297 GCF_046534875.1 Paraburkholderia sp. SIMBA_054
GTTTCAGCAAAGGCGCCAGGTATCTACCGGTAAAACTTGCTTTGGACTTCGCGATCTGCTCGGGCGTGCCTTGCGCGATGATCTGGCCGCCGCCCGCGCCGCCTTCCGGACCCATGTCGATGACCCAGTCCGCCGTTTTAATTACATCGAGATTATGCTCGATGATCACGACGGTATTACCCTGGTCGCGTAACCGATGAATAACTTCCAGCAGCAGCGCAATGTCATGAAAGTGCAACCCGGTCGTGGGTTCGTCGAGAATGTATAGCGTGCGACCGGTATCACGCTTGCTCAGTT
>NZ_JAWRXV010000535.1:0-297 GCF_046534875.1 Paraburkholderia sp. SIMBA_054
GGGAGACGCGCGGCGGGCGCCAGCATTTCACTTTCTCGAAGGTCATGGCGTGGGTTGCGTTCGACCGCGCGCTTGCATCGGCGGAAATGTTCAAGCTCGAAGGCCCGCTCGACGAATGGCGCGCCACCCGCGCGCAGATTCACGCGGAAGTCTGCGAGAAGGCATGGAATGCTTCGCGCAATGCGTTTTCGCAGACCTACGGCAGCGATCAGCTCGACGCGAGCCTGCTGCTGCTGCCGCTCGTCGGCTTCTTGCCGCCGCACGATCCGCGCGTGAAAGGCACGGTCGAGGCGATCG
>NZ_JAWRXV010000080.1:0-43255 GCF_046534875.1 Paraburkholderia sp. SIMBA_054
TGGCATTTCATCGACACCTCGGTACCAGGGAAAAATCCAGGTTACCGAAATCCAAACAGTTTTACCAGGAACACTTACTGGTACTGCATTGTGTATTGGACCGACGTGGTGACGCTACCCGGCTGCGCCTTGCCCGTCGCGTAGTACTGCGCGAAGTAGTTCAGCATCGCCGCGCCGCCGGAGATCACCGCGCCGTTGGTAGCGGCGTCGTTGTTCGCGTTGGTCAGGATGTTGATCGGCTGCATCTTCGCGTTCATCAGGCGCACTTCAACGTTCTGCGCCGGCGAAGCGGATGCCTTGTTCAGCAGGTAGCCGCTGCTCTGATCGACGTTCGGGCCGTTTTCGAAGCGTGCGACTGCCTTCGTCGCCGTGCCCGAGCAGCCGCTCAGCGAAAGCTGGATGTCGCCGAGGTTCGACGTGCCGGCCGTCGCGCCAGCCGAGGACAGCGAACCGGCCTGGACGGTCGGCAGCGTCACCGACACATCGGCGGGCGAACCGGCTGCAACGCCGTTGATCGAGCAGGTCGTGTCCGACACTGCGCCGTTGATGGTGATCGTGCCGTCGGCGGCGTGCGCCTTCATCGACTGGAGGCTAACGATGCCCATTGCGACGATGACGACAGCGGGGATGATGCGCTTTTGCATGTTGATGCTCCTAAGGAGCTGATGAACGAATAAAGTCTGCTATGTAAAACCAGCGGCGCTTTCATCTCGTGATGCCGCACCGCTTTCGCTGATCGTTGCTGTCCGGTCCGTTACTTCGTTTGACCGCGTTGTCGCTCAGCACAGAAACAATCTTAAAATTCGCTCGCTTAGGAAGCTCTAGGACGACTCCCAAATTTATGAGATAGACGGCGCGTTTACCTTCCTGCGCAAAAGCATATGGGGCAACGCTCTAAAGACGTACATTCACTTTTTTGAGAAAAAGCGCGCTTTGACGAGACCGAATGGACCCATCTCGCCCGTCGCCCCCGTTTCTCAAAAATAGAATCAGCGGGCGCAAACAGAAAAAGCCCGAAACACCCTTCACGGGCACTTCGGGCTTCAACCGCCGAATGCGTTCCGAAAACGAGCGCCGCTACGACACGCTGATCGTCACTGATACGACATCGTGAATGTGGCCAGCGCATTCGCCGAGCCGGCGTTGAGATCGCCCGTGCGGACGTAGCGCACCTGAAACGGCACCGAAAGCGGCCCGCCTGACGTCGGTGTATCGGAAGCCACAAACTGATTGGTCGTGCCAGCCGTCGGCGAATCCGGACCAAAGCAGATCGTCTGGCCGCCGAATATGATCTGATAGCCGACGCCGCGCGCCGTCGAATCGGGTGCGAGCGACAGCGTGCAACTCCGGTTCGAAGGCGTCGTCGCGTCCGTCATTGTCATGGCGACGCGCACGCCCGGATCGCAATCGAGCGCTATTGCAAACGGTGTGGCACCCGACGTCGCACCCACTGAACCCAGTTGCCTGCGTGTCGCAACAGGCATTGGCACCTGAATCGCCGGTTGCCTGACCGAACACGCTGTATTGATGAACGAGCCGCTGGCCCCGGTGAAGTAAGTGCCCAGCGCCACTGTGCCGGACTGGTTATTTCTGGTCAGATTGGCCGTTACCGATGGAATAGTCGCCAGAGCGCCCGAATTGAACGGCCCCGTTTTGACGAACTGGGCGGCTACGTCGAGGTGGTAGTTGATGCGGCGACTTTTCGGGCTAGGAGGCTGGTGACACGTGACCTTGAGTGACCCTGAAATCGTCGCCGGCATCCCCCTGCACGATGTGCCAGCACCGTTGGAGACTGTGTACCGCACACCCACGCCGCCGATATTGGTCGGATAAACATCCCTGAATCCCGGCACCAGTCCGGACGGATTTATCGTGAAGGTGATGAAAATGTCGCGGTCGGCGCTCGGGTACCCGTCGCACTGAAAACCGACTGTCGTCGAGAAAGAGGAACTTGTGCTGCCTGTCGGCGCATCGCGTGGAAAGGGATTGGTACCTACGGCGGGCACGTACCCCCCATTTGTCAGCGCATAGCAATTCACGATCTGTGCGTTCGCCGCCTGGGCAGCCAGCATCACGCTCACCAGCATCGCCAGCTGAAGCAAACGCCCGAACCAGCGTCCGTTACCTCGACTCATCGCTGTCATGTTCATCTCGTCCTAGTCCTGATATGCAAGCTGTGGTTAGGCTCATTTCGCCGGCGTTTGCACGCCCGGCTCCGTTGCCGCCGCCGGGACCGGCAGGCAATGCGCTTCAAGCGACGCGTAACCCATCTTCGCCTTGCCGCCTTCCTTGCGCGCCGGCAGCGCGTAATCGATGCGGCATTGCTCACTCGTCGCGATGCCCCACTTCACGATCAGCGTTCCCTTGTCGTACAGATCGCGCGTGAAGATGCGGCTGTCCTGTCCCACCACGCCTACGCTCTGCCCTTTCTCGTTTTGCACCTCGGCGCCGAAGGGCAGCGCCTTGCCACCGGCGCGCGGTGCGCGAATCAGCGCGGCGCGGCCGGTGTCGGTCTGGTACTTGAACAGCACAACCGATCCAAGACGCGGTGCCGCGCTCTCCGATGTCGACTCGAATTCGACATCCATCGACGTGCCCTTCGGATCGATATCCACCGTGTTCATCGCATACGGCGTGAGGTACGGCACGATCGCGTAGCCGTCGCCGTCGATCTTCGCGCCCGTCGCGCCCGGCAAACTCGCGCCTTGCGCGCCCTTCGCCTCGACGATGCCGAACGTCTCGCCCACCGTCTGCGAGAACGTGATGCCGCCGCGATGCGCGACGATCGAGCCGCTCGCGCCCGCCGACACCTGCGACGAATGCGAGCCGCCGCTCGCCGACGCCGTCAGCTGCGCGTACGGTCCGCGATACGTGCCGCTCGCGCCGCCGTTCCCGCTGACGCCCGTCGCCGATGCGTCGTTCGCCGTGCCGTAGACGTTGTACGAGTACTGGTTGCCGTCGCCCGCGGTGCCGCTCATGCTCGCCTGCAGGCTGGACGTGTCATCGTTGCGGTTATAGGTCGCGGAAAGCATCGGTGCGTGCCGCGACTTGCCGAGCGGAATCGTCGTGGTCAGCATGATCTGGTTCGACGGCTCGCCGTACGCGTTCTGGGTGCGCCCCAACGTCACGCTATAGGTGCCGAACCGGTAACTGTTCGAATACCCGGCCTGATAGAAGGTGTCGCGTCCGCCGCGATTCCAGTAGTCCTGCGCCGTGACGTTCAGGAACAGCGAGCCGTATTGCGCAAGGTTCTGGCTGATCGTCAGCTGGAACTGGCCGCGCGTGCGGTCGGCAGGATTGCCCACCGATCCATGCCCGACGTAATCGCGCAACCGCGCGGCGTCGGTGAGACTGAGATAGCCGGAACTCGAATAGCGATAGGCGCCGAGCGCAAAGTTGGTCTCCGTCGCATCGACAAACTTGCTGTAGCTGATATGCAGGCTGTTGCCTTGCATCGGTGTCTGGCCCGGCACCTGTGTGCGCGCCAACGTGACGTCGCCCGCGACCGCGCCCACGGGCGTATTCAGCGCGACGCCGAAGTTGGCGGCCAGATAGCCGTCCGCCGCAACGGCGCCGCCATAGAGCGTGACGAGATTCGTCAGGCCCCGCTGCAACGTCAGTTGTGCAAAGACAGGCTTGGTCTGCAGCGATGCATCGCGAAGCTGACCGGCCGTCAAGGCGAAACGCGTAATGCCCGGCCGCAGCAATTGCGCGACCGACGCATACGGCACAGTGAAAAACTTCTGGCGGCCGTCGGCTTCCGTCACGGTCACATCGAGGTTGCCGCCATAGCCCGTCGGGTAGAGATCCCTGATCTCGAACGGTCCGGGCGGCACCACTGTTTCGTAGATGGTCTGGCCGTTCTGGCTGATGTTGACACGCGCATTCGATTCGGCCGTGCCGCGCACGACAGGCGCATAGCCGCGCAGCGATTCCGGCAGCATGCGGTCGTCGGTGGCAATCTGCGCGCCGCGAAACGCGACGCTGTTGAACACGTCGCCGGTGGTAAAGGCTTCGCCCAACACGACCTGCGAGCGCAGCTTCGTCACGTCATGCTGAAGATAGGTCGCAATGTCGTCGAACTGGGTAGTCTGTCCCGTCATCGCCGTTACGGACGACTGATGCCGGAAATGCCAGCCGCCCACATTCACGCCGACATTCAGTCCGAGATAGCCCTGCGTCGTGCGCGTGCCGTTGTTGCTCGACTGATAGACGTTCGCGTTGTAGCTGAGGAAGCCGGCATTCACGCCGTTCTCCCACAACTCGGGCGGCACGTAGCCGCGCGCCCTGCTGCGCATGTACTTCTGCGGAACCGTGAGCGCGAGCTTTTGCTCGGCAAAGTCGAAATCGACCGTGGCTTGCGGCACGACGGCGCTCACGTCGACACATTCGTTCGCGGCCGGCGGCGTCGCGCTATCTTTGGTCGCAACGATGCGCGAGAAATCGACGCCCCACTTTTCCAGCATCATGCGCGTCACACAAGCGCGTGCGCTCTGACCTTCGCCCGCCGGCACGAAGCGTACGTTCTCATGCGCCGTGCGCGCGTCGTTGATCCAGATGTCGACGTAATAGCTGCCCGGCGCGATCACGTTGCCGCGCGAAAAGCGCGAAACATCGACCCTCGATCCCGATTGAAGGAACGTCGAGTCGAATTCGACGGGATTCGCCGGATCGGCCGCCATCGCGCGGTCGGCATACAGCCCGGCGATGATCGCGAACACGGGCGGAACCAGTGCGGCAACAGGGCGCAACGTCCGTGGACCGGTCATCGGCGAATCGGGGTGGCGAAAGCATGTCATGTCGGGAACTCATCGCGTGCACGAAGCTCGCGGCATGTATGGCGGTTTGACGAAAGCGAAGTCCTGCATGACGCGATCGCCCCCCCGCGGATAGCCGCTTCAACGAAAGTGCGCGGCACACGCGCGCAACGACCCACCGTGCGCGAAAGCGCACGTCGTCACGTTCGATAGACCGGAAATAGAACGCGGCCGAAACGGCCGCACATGGCGCTACAGCAAGCTGCTCACGGACGGATGACCGCGTCGCCCTCGATCGCACCGCCAAAGTCGTTGATGGCGATGTAGTGAATCTGGCCCGACTGAACCCCTTCCATCTTCGGGATGACAAAGGTCTCCCTACCGTGCGGCACGACCATGCCGCCCGCGTCGTACTCATAGCGATGGCCGTTTGCCGTCACCATGACCTTGCTGAACGACACGTGGTAGGCCGTCGGATTCGACAGGAGGAGTGCTTGCCCCTTGCCCTCTTCGGCCGGCACGACTTTCCATTCGATCTGACGCGGCGCGTCGTCCGGCGTATCCGGCAATTTCGGAGGGCGCGCGAAGAGCTTGATTCGCGTGCGGTAGGCGAGTTGCAGCGTGTTGACATCCGGCTTTGGCACGGCCTTCGGCGGAATATCGAGCACGTTGAGCCAGAAGACCGATTCCCGGTCCTGCGGCAGCGCATCGCCGCTGTAGATGATGCGCAAGGTCTGCGACCGGCCCGCGTTCATGCGGAAAATGGGCGGCGTGATCACGAACGGCGTCTTGCTGTCGTCGATCTTCGCGTTGCTGTCGCCGCTGTCGAGCCATACCTGGACCAGCGACGGATTGCGACTGTCGTTGGTCAGCTTGACTGTCACTTCCCGCTGATCGAGCGGATAGACAACGCGTGTGCCGCCAATCGTCACGCTAGCGTGCGCGGCGCCCGCGGCCATGACGGCCGCCAGCAGAACGGTCTGCCATCGGCAGTTCAGTCTCCGTTTCATCAACATGTCGCGCGTGCTCCGTGCAATGCGAAAAGATCGGGGCATGCACGCAAGCGCACGCCCCACTTCAATTGGTTACTGATACTGCATCGTGTATTGAATCGACGTGTTCACGTTACCCGGCTGCGCTTTGCCCGTTGCGTAGTACTGCGCGAAATAGTTCAGCGTGGCCGCACCGCCCGTGATCGTCGCGCCGTTGGTGGCGAGCGTGTTGTTGCCGCCCGTCAGGATGTTGATCGGTTGCGTATTCGCGTTCAGCAGACGCACCTGCACGTTTTGCGCCGGCGAAGCCGATGCCTGATTCGTCAGATAACCGCTGCTCTGATCCACGGTCGGGCCATTCTCGAAGCGCGCGACCGCCTTCGTGGCTGCGCCCGAACAACCGCTCAGCATCAGACGGATATCGCCGAGATTCGACATGCCGGCCGTCGCGCCGGCGGCTGCCAGCGAGCCAGCCTGCACGGTCGGCAAGACCACCGCGACGTCGGCGGCCGTACCGCTCGCCGTGCTATTGATCGAGCAGGTGGTATCCGTGACGGAACCTGTGATCGTGATCGTGCCGTCGGCCGCGTGGGCTGCCGTGGACAGGAATGCCATCAGACCGATAGCGGCCGTGGACAAGATGCGTTTTTGCATGCTGATGCTCCTAAAGTGCTTGCCAATAAAAATGCTTTCCGATGCTTCGCTGCTCATTCCCGTCATGTCCCGCCCTCTGAGGCATGGCCTCTTGCCGTATCGGCGTATATCGAATCGTGAGAAGCGACCCGAATGAAAGTGGAAGGACGACACACCTGCGAACCAGTGGAGAACTACGCTAAACGCAAACGTTTGCATCGCCAATCAAGTGAAAGCGAAATGTAACATTGACGACTGAACGCCTTGAATGACGAATGTCAACGGTCCTATTTCCTGATAATTACCTTAGGTGAACAAGTCGCATAGCGAGTTGCGGACGTAATATTTGGCGGACTCAATGTACTTATATAGCGGCAATTGAACTCAAACGCCCTCGGCGCCAGTTCATTCGCGGTCGAACCGATTGCTGCGTTCACGGGTATCGAAATGGTGCCGGCGTCCAAAACCTTTGCCGACGCGGCGCCTGGTCATGTGGTTCAAACAAGAAAACTGATTGGACAGCAAACGTATGTGTCGTTGAGCGTTGATAAAACTTATCATCGTCAAATAGTGGCTTTGAATGACGAAGATCAATGGTCTTATTTTTTTGAGATCCAATTGTGTAGGGGATTGGGAAAGCTTTTTGATTTCATATTAGAGACGCGAATAAAAACGCCTAAAGCGTTTAGAAGTGACACTTCAGGCTTTGCACGAACTTATAAATGCGCTATGCACTGCGGCATCCCGTCGACGCATAACGTGTGCTCATTGCTACCGACAGGACAAATAGAGAATCGGCAGGCTCAAATAGAAAAGCCCGAAGCACCCTTAACGGGCGCTTCGGGCTTCAACCGAAGAATGCGTTGTAGATGCGCGTTTCGCTAAGCGCCGCTCGCCTGATTCAACGTCAGATGCTTCGTCTCCGGCGCCCACGCAATCGAAACAATCATCCCGACCAGCAACACCGCGGACAGCGCGAGCATCGTCGAGTGAAAGCCGAGTTGCGCGATGCCGAGCGGCAGCAGGAACGTGCCGACGGCCGAACCCAGACGGCTGCACGCAATGGCGAGTCCGACGCCGCAGGCGCGCACTTCCGTCGGAAAGCACTCGGGCGGAAACACGCCGACGAGATTCGAGAACGCCGACATCGTCAGCGTGAACACCGCGAACGCGACGATCATCCACAGCGCCGCCGATTCCGGCAGCACGCTCAGCGCAAGCAGCGACAGGCACGTCACCGCGAACGAGCCGATCAGGAACGCGCGGCGCGACAGCACGATCGTCAACCAGATGCCGAGCAGCGCGCCGACCACGAGAAAGCCGTTGAGCAGGAAATCCGCGCCGGAGCCGTTGTCGAGATGAATCGCCTTGAGGATCGACGGCAGGAACGTGTAGATCGCGAAGTACGGAATCACGAGGCACACGAAGAATGCGCAGTTGAAGATCGTGCGGCGGATCAGGTCCGGCTTGAACAGACGCGCAAAACCACCGTGAGCGCCTTGAGCACCGTGCGCATGGTCGTCATGCGCGCCTTCGATCGTCACGTTCGGGCCGAAGTATTTCAGCACGATGGCCTGCGCTTCCGCGATGCGTCCCTTGCCGTGCAGCCAGCGCGGCGATTCCGGCGTGCCGATCCGCATGACCAGCACCGCGAGCGCGGGCACGCCTGCGGACGCCAACAGCCAGCGCCACGCATCGGGCGAAGAATCCGCATAACACAGGCCGAGCACGTTCGCGACCACATAGCCGATTGTCCAGATCACGCTGAACGAGCCGAGCAGCGTGCCGCGATGCTTGCGTGGCGAGAACTCCGCGAGAATCGCGTGACCGACGGCGAAATCGCCGCCCATGCCAAAGCCGATCAGCACACGCAGCGCGCACAGCATCGCTGGCGACGACACGTAGAACTGCGCGAACGCAGCCAGCGTGATGATCAGAAAGCTCAGCAGGAAAATGCGCTGACGGCCCATGCGGTCCGACAGCCAGCCAAACACCAGGCTGCCAACGAAAATGCCCATCAGCGCGGAGCTGCCGATCATGCCTTGCCAGAACGCATCGAGCGGCATCTGCTTGTTGAGCGACGCGAGCGCATAGCCGATCGTGCCGAGCGCGAAGCCTTCCGTGAAGTGCGCGCCGAACGTCAGCCCGGCGATCTTGATGTGAAAGCCGTTCAGCGGCACATCGTCGAGCGAGACGGTGTTGCGATTCGTGTGTTGCGAGGGTTTGGATTGGGCCGGCGCTGAAACGCGCGGGGACGGGGATGCGGGGCCGGACGGCCGCGCAAGCAGGTCTTGATCGCTCAAGATGTCTCCTTGTTATCGCGTCCCGTGGTGCGCGCCGGGACGCGTACTTCCTTGCCTTCCGCCGCGCGTGGCGGACGAAGCACTGACGACTAGCGGCCCAGACCGCCCATCATCATGTACTTCAGTTCGACGTATTCATCCATGCCGTACTTCGAGCCTTCACGGCCGAGGCCCGACTGCTTGACGCCGCCGAACGGCGCGACTTCCGTCGAGATGATGCCTTCGTTGATGCCGACCATGCCGCTTTCCAGCGCATCCGCGACGCGCCATGCACGCCCCAGATCGCGCGTGTAGAAGTACGCGGACAAACCGAACGGCGTGTCGTTCGCGGCCTTGACCGCTTCGTCTTCCGTCTTGAAGCGGAAGCACGCGGCCACCGGGCCGAAGGTTTCTTCTTCGGCGATCAGCATCGGTTGCGTCGCGTCGACCAGCACCGTCGGCTCGTAGAACGTGCCGCCCAGCGCGTGACGCTTGCCGCCCGTCAGCGCCTTCGCGCCGTGTTGGAACGCGTCGGCGACATGCGCCTCGACTTTCATCAGCGCAGCTTCGTTGATCAGCGGACCTTGCTCGACCTCGCCCTTCAGCGCATCGCCGACGCGCATCTTCTTCACGGCTTCCGTCAGCGCTTTGGTGAACGCATCGTAGATGCCATCCTGAACGTAGAAGCGGTTCACGCACACACAGGTCTGCCCGGTGTTGCGGAACTTCGACGCCATCGCGCCCTGAACGGCGGCCTCGATATCGGCATCGTCGAACACGATGAACGGCGCGTTGCCGCCCAGTTCCAGCGACAGCTTCTTCAGCGTATCCGCCGACTGCTTGGCGAGCAGCTTGCCGACCCGCGTCGAGCCCGTGAACGACAGCTTGCGCACGACAGGCGACTCCGTCAGCGCGCCGCCGATCGCCACGGCATCGCCCGACACGATGTTGAACACGCCCGCCGGAATACCCGCGCGCTCGGCGAGCACGGCCAGCGCGAACGCGGACAGCGGCGTCTCTTCGGAAGGCTTCAGGACCATCGTGCAACCGGCTGCAATCGCGGGGCCGGCCTTGCGCGTGATCATCGCGAGCGGGAAATTCCACGGCGTGATCGCCGCGACCACGCCAATCGGCTCACGCGTGACGATGATCTTCGAATCGGGCTTCGGGCTCGGAATCACGTCGCCGTAGCTGCGCTTCGCTTCTTCGGCGAACCATTCGAAGAAGCTCGCCGCGTAGCCGACTTCGCCCTTCGCTTCGGCGAGCGGCTTGCCTTGCTCGCGCGTCAGCAGTTCGGCAAGTGCGTCGCGATGTTCGAGCATCAGCTCGCCCCAACGCTTCACGCGTGCGCCGCGTTCCTTCGCGGTCAGCGCGCGCCAGGCGGGGAACGCGCGCTCGGCGGCGTCGATGGCTTGCGCCGTTTCCTGCGCGCCGCCCTTTGCGACGTTGGCGATTACCTCGCCTGTCGCCGGATTGCGAACGGGATACGTGTTCGCGTTTTCGTACCACTCACCGTTGATGTAGTGGCCTGTGCGGAGAAATTCACTCATGCTGCTTTATCCAGATTGCTTGCCACGTCGGCGAATGCGCCTTGTGCGGCGCGTGCTTCGCGCGCGATGCGCTTGCCTGCCGTGTAGTCGTTGATCAGATCGCACGGCGTGTAGTTGCGCTCCAGCTCGTGCAGTTCTTCCGCTTCGAGCTTCGTGCCCAGCGCGGCCAGCGCGCTGTCGAACTGCGCCGGCGTATCCGCGCCGACCAGCATGCTCGAGATGCCTTCACGTTGCAGCACCCACGCCTGCGCGATCTGCGCCGCGGAGACACCACGCTTCGCCGCCACGCGCGCCACCGATGCCGCGATCTCGCGCGACGCCGTGTCGCCGTACATCTGCGCGGTGAAGAAGTCGGTCTGATTGCGCGTCGATTGCGCGTCGCTCGTCAGAAGACCGCGAGCGAGCGGGCTGAACACCGACACGCCCACGCCCTGATCCTGGCAATACGGAATCATTTCGCGCTCTTCCTCGCGATACGCGAGGTTCAGTTGCAGCTGCATGTTGATCGGCTTGTGCCAGCCGTTGCGCTCGCACACCTGCATGATCTTCGCGAACTGCCACGTATACATCGTCGACACGCCGATGTAGCGCGCCTTGCCTGCGCGCACGATGTCGTTCATCGCGGCCATCGTTTCTTCGACGGGCGTGTTCACGTCGAAGTAATGCAGCATGAAGATATCGACGTAGTCCATGCCCAGACGCGACAGCGAACCGTCGATACCGTCCATGATGTGCTTGCGCGAATGGCCGCCCGCGTTCTGGTACGTGCCCATGTCATAGCCGACCTTGGTCGTCACGACGATCTCTTCGCGGCGCGCGAGGCGCTTCAGGATGCGACCGACCACTTCTTCGCCGACGCCCGTCGAGTAGAAGTCGGCGAGGTCGATGAAGTTGACGCCGGCTTCGAGCGCGTGACGCACGATCGGCTCGCTTTGCGCTTCATCGAAAATCCACGGCTTCCATTGCGGCGTGCCCATGTTCATCGTGCCGAGGCACAGACGCGAAACCTTCAGGCCCGACTGGCCGAGGCGAATGTATTCCATGCTTGTCTCCTGTCGACCCACGTTAGCGCTTTAGCGCTTACGTGGGTCCCATGCCAAGTCGATCAGAGTAAGCGCTTCAGCGCCTACTCTGATCCCTTGGCGAGTCGGCCCACGTTGGCGCTTTAGCGCCTACGTGGGCCCCATGCCAGCTCGATCAGCGTTAGCGCTTCAGCGCTTACTCTGATCCCTTGGCGAGTCGACCCACGTTGGCGCTTTAGCGCTTACGTGGGCCCCATGCCCGCTAGGGCGTAGTGAATGCGAAGGCTTAGCGCTGCTTCGGCGTATAGAACGGGTTCGATACTTCGCGCGCGGCGGCGAACACTTCTTCCTTGTGCGGCAGGCCTTTCATCGCCGCGAGAATCGCGTTCTTGCATGCGCGGTAGTTGTTTTCGAACACGGCGTCGAGATCGTCGGTCTTCGGGTTGACCCAGTTCGCCGACACAACGACCCAGTCGTTCTCCGCTTCGGGCGGCAGCGTGCCGTTCTCCAGCGACTCGGCAACCGCCTTCGCGATGCCCGCCTGCGATGCGCCCCACGTCGCGTTGCCGTGGAAGTCGCCTTCGATCTGCGCCTTGTTCACATACAACGTCAGCGGCTTGGTCGGCACGCCCGGACGCGCGATCACGACGAACGGCGCGTGACCGGCGGACGGCGTCGACAGTGCGGTGGCGAACGCCTGGCCAGCGGGGCCGTTGCGCGGACCGACCAGCACGTTGATGTGCGCGAGGTTCACGCCCGGGCCTTCGAATCCTTCGCCGATATACAGTTGCTTTTCAGTGGTGCTCATCTGTCCAGTTCCATCAGGTTGAGTGGGATGCGCTGATTGTGCTGACCGAAAAGCAGGACGATGAAGCGATGTTTTTTGATCCGGGGTATGAGGCGGACTCAACTCCGGGTTTCCACTGAGTCGTGGCCGCTGACGCAAAAACGCTGAGGTGAGGGTTTTCGGGAGGCAGGAAAATCAGCCGCGAATCACGCCTTAAGCAAGGGCGCGGCGTTCTTAAGAAACGCGTCAGCAAGGCACGCTAAAAACGCGTCGGCGCTCCGCGCGGAATGCCGCAAACCCTTTACACATAAGGCTTTCACGACGAACGCCGCAATCATAAGAACGCACTTGCCGCAACGCCGTCAAGCGAATCGCAGGCAAGCGATAGCGAATCCGGCGCGCCGCTTCGAACGGGCAGCGCCAGTTAAAGGTGAGAGTTTTCGGGACTCCCGCGACGGTGCGCTTAGCGGCTGCGCTTTCGCTCACTGTACGGTTCACCGGTCAAAGACCGGCACCGCTGCGGGATGAGAAAAACAGGAAGGAAGAGCAAGCGCACTTATCGGCTAACGGCGACGCGCGCTTGCGCCAGTCTCATTCGTCGATGAGAAACTTGTCGCGGTTCTTACCCGCGAGCCAACCCGGCGCACGGCCACGACCGCTCCAGGTTTCGCCCGTCTTGGGGTTGTGGTATTTCGGAGGCAGCGCAGCTTTGCGCCCCGCCGCGCGCACCTTGCTTGAGAAGCCAAGCTCCTCAGCGGTGATGCCGTATTCGGCGATCTTCTGTTTGATGTCAGCGATCGCCTGAGTCACTTCCTGTTCACGTGCCTGTTCCATCTCCTTCTGAAGCTTTTCGAGTTGGGCGGTCAGCTGTCTGTATGTGGCCATCTGGCGAAGTCTCCTTGCAAAGCTGTACGGCAACTCAGACCGTACCAGACCTAAAAAGTGCCGGATAGCAGTGTAGTGCTGTCAGAGATCCACGAGCACTGCGCACCGTCAACAAACGTGCGATCAGATTCACGACGGGATCGCTGAATCAGCGGGTGCCGAAGGCGCCTGGCCATCCGAACGATTCGATCGACAGGCCGGGACCGAAGGCTTGCCTCGACCATTGAACGTGTCCGATGGAAGGTATACGAAGCGGGTCGCGCGCGCATCGAAGCGACTGATCCCGCCGTTGCGCCATGCGAGCGTCACGACGCGAGCCACTTCGCCGCGGTCGACATCGCCTTGCATCGCATCTGTCAAACGCGCGAGACGCGCGTCCGGGAATCCTGCTCTGTCCATGAACGAGTCCTGTGGGCAAGGCCGGGCGCGCGCGAGTTGGCGGCGCTCAGCGCTTGTAACGAACTTCGAGTGCGTGCAACGCGTCGATGAGCCGCTGGACGCGCTTGATCTGAGACGGCACCAGCGTGGCAACCAACACCGATTCGATGCGGCTGCGCCAGTATGACAGCGGAATGCCGTCGGCAGCGGAGATGCGCGAGATGACATGTTCCAGGTGCTCAATATCCTTTTCTATCTGCTCGTGATTCATTGCCTTCCCCGTCGTCCCTCGCAAGGCGCCATCGGTTAGCACGAAATGTGCCGCGGGAAATCGACTGCCGCTCTCTCAATGTCGTTGTATTGCCTGCACACGCTTCCCGGAATCGGATGGACAGCGCATGTCCCTGCCGCGCGACCTCATCCGCTATCAGAAATCTATACGAGGATATCGATGTGTTCCGTTGGGCGGCGCACGGAATCGCCTCGCGCGATGCGCCAGCGCAACGCTCGCGGGCCGCGCAAAGCCATGATGACCAGTGGTTGTTCAGAGCGGTCCAGAAATCCGCCGATGCATGCTTCGATCTGTGCGAATGCTGCAACGAAGATGCAGCGGTTCAGGTCGATGCAAGTGCATCGACCGCGACATGCAGCGGGCGATATATCGGCGTGACGTGCTTCAGGAAGTTAGCGGGCCGCAAGCGCGGCCCGGCATGGTATGGCGGCAGTGCTGCTTACTTTCCGCGGCAGGCGTACAGCAGGCTGCGCCCGCCGTTTTCGGTCGTCGCGCGTATCGTGTCGAACGCGCCGCCACACATCGCTTGCGCCTGCTGCTCGCAGTTGTCGGAGCCGGCGGGGCATTGAACGAGCGTGGTGGGCCGGCCATCCGGCGCGAAGAGCGGCGGCGCGCTGCTGCACGCGGCGAGCGCGCCCGTCATCGCGACGACGACAGGAAGCGCCGCGCTGCGAACCCAATGAATGACGCGCGCCGTGGATGTTTGACTGCGTTTCATGGAAAACCCCGTTGGCCACTTGTTTTTCGACGAACGCGATTGTGCCATGGCCGCCTTGCGTTGCGTTTATCGCGTTATTGAGTCTGTGGCTTCGGTTGCGTTGTCGGTTGCGCTGTCGGCTCCGTTATCGGCTGTCTGTCGGGTTCCGCAAGCGTCTTGTAGGGCATCGGTCCATGCGTGCTCGCTGCGAGGCGCATGAACACCTGCTCGACGTCGGGAATCGCTTCGAGCTGCTGCTGCAACGCGTGCCTGTCGAACGATGCGGGCGCGCAGCCTTCCGCATAGACGAAGCGGCGCTGCACCGTGATCCACACGCTCGTGCCGTCGAATGCATGCGGGTTCGTGAAGCGCGCCTGAATCGCGCTGGCGATATCCGCGTCGTACAGATAGGAGTTCGGCTTCGTGCATTTGTGCGCAAGCCAGCAGGTCGTGCCTCGCTCCACGCGATAGTGCGCATCGTCTTCCATCTGCGCGTGCGTCATCATCGGACCGAGCGGCACGGGGCAATCGGCGATCGCATGCGAAAGCGTGAAGAACGGATCGTTGTACCAGTTGCGCCGTTCACCTGGCGCCGCCGATGACGCCTCTTGCGCATGCAGCACATTGCAAGCGGCGCTCGCGATAACCAGCACGATCCAAACGATCCAGCGTGTCATGGCCAGGTCTCTCCTCTGGGTTTGCCTAGCTGCCAGCAGCATGATCGTACTGCGCAGCGGCACGCCCGGCGACCTTCACACTTCGATGCCGTACGCAGCGATCTTCTTATACAGCGTCGCGCGCCCCATGCCGATACGCGCGGCCGCTTCCGTGACGCGTCCTTCGCACGCGCGCAACGCTTCGTCGATAAACCGCTTTTCGAACGCGGCCATCGCGTCCGCCCATTGTTGCGGCTGCGCTGCGTCCGATGCCCTGGCAGCCGTTGTCTGCACGGGTACGGGCGCATCGAACGTGGCCTGTCCGCGCACCGGCCCAATGAACGGCGCAAGCGCGCGCGCATCGATGCGCTCGCTGTCCGACAACATCACCGCGCGCTCCAGCGTGTTGTGCAGCTCGCGCACATTGCCTGGCCAGCCGTACGAGCACAACAGCCGCAACGCGTCGTCCTGCAGTTCGAAGTGACCGCCAGGCACCTGCGTCGACAGATCTTCGAGGATCGTATAGGCGAGCGCCTCGATATCCGTTTGGCGCTCGCGCAGCGGCGGCGCATGAATGGTGAGCACGTTGAGGCGATAGAACAGGTCCGGGCGGAAGCGCCCCGCGGCAACGAGCGCGGGCAGATCGGCCGAAGTCGCCGCGATGATCCGCACGTCGGCGCGCACGATCCGGTTCGACCCGAGCGGCTCGAACTCACGATCCTGTAACACGCGCAACAGCTTGCCTTGCAGCGGCAAAGGCATATCGCCGATTTCATCGAGGAACAGCGTACCGCCATCGGCGAGTTCGAACTTGCCGACACGTCCTTTGCGGTCCGCGCCCGTGTACGCACCCGCCGCCGCGCCGAAGAACTCGACTTCGAGCAGCGCATCGGGAATCGCCGCGACGTTGACGGTGACGAGCGGCTTGGTCGAGCGCGCGGATGCGCCGTGGATCGCATGCGCGAGCAGTTCCTTGCCGGTGCCCGTTTCGCCGAGCAGCAGCACGGGCGAATCGACTTGCGACGCGCGCCGCGCCTGGCGCTTCACTTCGAGACTGGCCGCACTCGTGCCCACGAAGCTCGCGAACGTGTACTTCGCGCGGCGCGCCTGCGCGAGCGACTGGCGCGTCGCGATCAGTTCCTGTTGTACGCGCGAGTAGTGGGAGAAGAGCGGCGTGAGCGCCTTCATCTCGTCGAAGAGAGCGAAGCCGACGGCGCCGACCGTCTTGCCCGCGTCGTCCTTCAACGGCAGACGCGTGACGACGAGCGGCTCGCGGTCGGTTTCGAGAATGTCGAGCAGGATCGGCTTGCCTGTCATCACGACTTCGCGCATCAGGCTATTCGGGATCACGGCTTCGCAATCGCGGCCGATCGCCTGTTGCGGATCGGCAAAACCAAAGCGTGCCGCGTAGCGTTTATTGATCCACACGACGCGCGCATCGGCATCGACGATGAAGGTGCCTTCGCTGAAGTTCTCGAACGTGCGGAAGAGCGAGTCCATCGCGCGGCGCAGGACTTCGCTGTAGGTCGCGGGCAGGCCCGACCAGTCGTTCATCATATTGTCGCTGTCTCCTGTCGATCATGGTTAGCGCTTTAGCGCTTACTGTGATCCCATGCAAAGCTGTCGATCATGGTTAGCGCTTTAGCGCTTACTCTGATCCATGCAAAGCTGATAATTTTTGTATTGTCTCAATTTGCGGACTGATTATCTCACGTACGAGACCTGCAACAACCCCGCTGATTAAGGTATGCTTCGCCGAATCGAACTCGACAGACTGCAATTTGTCTCCATCTGGAGACAAATTTGTACAATCGTTCGAATCGTCGCGCGGCTCTTTTCGCCGCCCGGGCCGCAGAAGCCCGGCTGACGGGCATGGCACGGAACCTGCAATATCAGGCGCCTGCCGCCGCGCCCTGTTGCGCGCGTCCACGTAGAACAACCAAGCATTGGAGACTCAATTGGCTTTTGTCATCGTCCTCGCCGCCCTGGCGTTCCTGATGTTCGCCGCCTATCGCGGCTACAGCGTCATTCTCGTCGCGCCGATCGCCGCGCTCGGCGCGGTGCTGCTAGTCGATCCCGCCGCCGTCGCGCCCGTGTTCTCGGGCATCTTCATGGAGAAGATGGTCGTCTTCGTGAAGCTGTACTTCCCTGTGTTCCTGCTCGGCGCGGTGTTCGGCAAGGTAATCGAACTGTCGGGTTTCGCCGCGTCGATCGTGCACTCGGCGATCCGTTATATCGGCCGCTCGCGGGCGAATGCGGTGATCGTCGCCGTGTGCGCGCTGCTGACCTACGGCGGCGTCTCGCTGTTCGTCGTCGTGTTCGCGGTGTATCCGTTCGCTGCGGAACTGTATCGCCAGAGCAATATTCCGAAGCGTCTGATGCCGGGCGCGATCGCGCTGGGCGCGTTCTCGTTCACGATGGATTCGCTGCCGGGCACGCCGCAGATCCAGAACATCATCCCGACCACATTCTTCAAGACGACGGCATGGGCCGCGCCCGGCCTCGGCATCGCCGGTTCGCTTTTCATCCTCGTCGTGGGCCTGTCGTTCCTCGAATGGCGCCGCCGCTCGGCGATGGCGAAGGGCGAAGGCTACGGCACGTCGCTGCTGAACGAGCCGGAGAAGATGGAAACCGACAAGCTGCCGCATCCGCTGCTGGCGATTGCGCCGCTGGTTCTGGTCGGCGTCGCGAACTTCGTGCTCACGCGCATGATTCCCGAATGGTACGGCGCGACCTACACCGTTTCGCCCGACGTGCTGCCCGGTAACCACGGCCCGGCCGTGACGGCGACGATCAAGTCGCTGGTCGCGATCTGGTCGGTGGAAGGCGCGTTGCTGCTCGGCATTCTGCTCGTCGTCATCACGGCGTTTGGCAGCGTGAAGGAGCGTTTCGCTTCGGGCACGAAGGCGGCGGTCGGCGGCGCGTTGCTCGCGTCGCTCAACACCGCGTCGGAGTATGGCTTTGGCGGTGTGATCGCGGCACTGCCCGGCTTCATCGTGGTCAGCGATGCGCTCAAGAGCATTCCGAATCCGCTCGTGAATGCGGCCGTGTCGGTGAGCTCGCTGGCGGGTATCACGGGTTCCGCATCGGGCGGCATGAGCATCGCGCTCGCGGCGATGTCGGATCTGTTCATCAAGGGCGCCGACGCTGCGCATATTCCGATGGACGTGCTGCATCGCGTGGTCGCGATGGCGAGCGGCGGCATGGATACGCTGCCGCACAACGGCGCGGTGATTACGCTGCTGGCCGTGACGGGCCTCACGCACCGCGAGTCGTATCGCGACATCTTTGCCGTGACGATCATCAAGACGCTGGCTGTGTTCTTCGTGATCGGGCTCTACTACGCGACGGGGCTGGTTTAAGTAGGCTGCTGTACCAGACGCAAAAGGGGGCGCACTGCGCCCCCTTTTTTATTGCACTCCACTCACGCACAACCGATCAATGAAACCCGCGTGAGCAGCGTCACGCACGTTCAGCTCGACACGTACGCGACATAAGGCCCAGCACCCGCCGACGACGCCGGCTGACCCGAAATGCCGTAGTACATATGCCGACCGTAGAAGAACGGCATGCCGATGTCGAGCGCATTGAACATCGAAACGCCCAGGTTATTGAACGCGTAGTTGCCGGAATTGATCAGCGTGACGCCGTTGCTGACGTTGAACTTGACGGTTGCCGTGGCGGAATTGGCCGCCGTGAAGACAGCCGACATTCCCGTCGGCGCGGCCGGCGTGTAGAAGCCGTTCGATGCCTTGGTCAGCGCCGTGCTCTGGAAGTACAGACCGCTCGATCCTGAATCGAAGAATGCCGTCTTGCTGTACGTGCGTCCTTCGAACACAGCATCCATATCTCCCGCGATAGTAGTCGGCAAGATGGTCGCGTTGGTGCCGCTCAGCGCATTGTTCGATTGCGTGTCGATGCCGAAGACGAGCGTTCCCGTTGCCGTTGCAGCACCCGTATCGGGCACTTGCGCCATCTCGACGATCACGCCGTTGTTGTCGGTCGCGAACTTCGTCACGGGGTTGGTCACCTGATTGGGGATCGTCACCTGCGCCGGCGTGCAGCTCGAACCCGTACACACGTAGTAAGCACCCGCGACGAGGCTGTTCTGACAGTTGGCGCCGCAATCGTTCGGCGACGTGCCGATACCGAGAATGCCGTTCGCGCCGAGCGCCGTGGGCGTCGTCATGTTGGTGCCGACAAGGCAACCGTTGACGCCCGTCGGAATGGTCGCGGCCAGCGACGGATCGGCGATCACCTGGATCGGCACGTTCTGCGCAATTTCGCTCGACAGGCTCACGTCTGCCGCACGCACCGTGCCCCATGTATTGCCCGAGCCGAACGACTCGCATTCCGCAACGGCCTGGGCGCCTTGCGTCTGCGGCGTCAACAGGTTCAACGTCGATGTCGGAATGGCGGAAGCGAACAAACGCAGGCCGAACGATTCGGTGTCGACTAGAACGTTGTCGATAACCGAGCAGTTCAACGCGGCGTTAGTGCTCGGCGCGCAAACCTTCACGCTCACCATCGGGAAGTTCCGCACGCTGCTGAACGACGAAACGACGATAGGCACCGTATTCGCCGAGCCCGACGACACGGGCGTCGCCGTCGGATCGGCGAACGCGGTGCTCACTGCCGCGGGCGTCGACGTGCCGGACGCGCTGCTGGTCGAGGTGTTCGACGAACCCCCGCCTCCGCCGCATCCAGCCAGCGCCACACACATGCCGCTGACGGCAAGAATCCATTTCAATGCACGCATTTTCAGTCCCCTCGCCTTATTGGATATCGTCGCTGCTCACGCCAGCGGGAAGACCCGTCGGCAACCACGCACGTCCGACGTACGCGCCCATATGGCCGCCCGTCTGGACTACGACATCCGAACGCTGCACCGTCGCGGGACCGAATGCGCTGCCCTGCTGCGCATGCTGCTGATTGACGGTGTCGAGGTAGCCCGCAAAGTAGCTGCCCAGCAGCGAGCTGAGATCCGGCATGTGAGGGCCGTGCCAGGACACGGCGAAGACCACGCCCGATTGACCGACGTACTCGCGCACCAGCGTGCCGTCGGTGAGCGTCGCTTCGCTGACGGTGTAGGGCACGGCCGTTGCGCTCAGGCGCATGACAGCCTGAGTGGAGCTTGTGGTCGTTGTTGCGGTGTAGGTGGGAGACGAGCCAAGCGCCGCGTGAGCGGAAAGGCAGTTGGCTAATGCGGCTGCTGCCAACAGGCATTGCAAACGTAACTTCATTCAAGTCCTCGGTTTATTTTTTCTTCGATTGAAGCCAATCCCCGTTCGCTCACGACATGCGAGCGATTTGATATTTTGCTTCCATCGCATCTTTAAAGGCACTACTACCACTCAGATCTTCATTCATGCTTTTTGCATTTATCCCGCATTGGCTAAAGCATGATGGAGATCAAACTCTGTTAACGGTATGAGGGTTTTAAACTGAAGGGAGATGCGGGAGAAAAGCCGGGTTCGCTTGCAATATCTGCATTGCAAAATGAGCGGTAATTTCAAACAGACAGCAGAATGAAATGAATAGAAAGATTAAATTAATCTTTCGGACACTGGACTGTCGCCATGCAATGCGGCTTTAGAGATGCTTTATCCGTACGAGGAAATGGTTTGAGAAGCGCGCGCAAACAACAACGGCGCGCTGCCCGAAAGCAAGCGCGCCGTTTTATTCGTTCTTGTTAGAGAGCCTGAACCGACGGACCATCATGTGTCGTCGATTCGACGACGATGTCTCCCCGATCATGTTCGACCTTCGCATTGCGATTCAGCTCGGCGCCAACCTCGCGCGTGCCTGAAGCCGATACAGATTCCGTCATGGTGTCCAGGGAAGGCGTGAGATAAATAACGACAGATCGCACAAAAACTCCGTTTGGCACCAAGCGGCCATTTTAACGCATGCGGCCGGGGCCGCCCGCGTTTGTGCGATCGGCAGACGAACGAAATCCGGACGACGCCGGGCGGCGCCGTCCTCATGCATCGACGGAAAGCGCCGTCTCTAGTGGCGCATCGACTCCGGCAGCGACAGCAGCAACGCAGTCACATCCATGTCCTCGTCGAGTTCAGGCCAGATCAGTTGCTGCTTGTCGATCGAAATGGCGAAGTGTTCGCGCTCCGCTTCGGTTGCCGCAGCGAGCGTGGGAAACCAGTTGAGTGGAAACTCGACGGCGCGGCCGTCGGACAGATCGAGAAACAGGTGTGCACTATCGAAATGCACATCGACGGCATCGGCACGCATGATTGCCTCCCGCAGGGGTCCACTCAAACGATAGTCGTGCCAGCCCCGCGCTTCAAGCGCATTGCACGGGGCACGAACAGAAAAAATCGCGGCGGAGAAACCACTTACAGTTCGGGCCGCTCGAGATCATGTTCGACGATATGCTCGCCGTACACCTGCGCCGCAGCGAGCGCTTCTTCTTTCGTTGGATAAGGGCCGAGATCGGGCGCGCCGTCGAACGGAAAGAGCAGACGCCCGTCCGTCTTGCGCACCACACGCAGCACGCCGAAAAAGCGCCGGTAGCCCGCGAGCTTCGAGCCCGCGCTGACTTCGAAATCGCCCTCGTTCTTGCCGGGCACACTGGGAATGAAACTGCTCATGATGACTTCTTGAATGCGTGAACTATCGTGCGAAAGGCGCTATTTTCGCACGCTCACTGTGAGCGGTTCATGTCAGGGCCACATGTTCGTTCAAGCGGGCATTCAACGATGCGTCGACGCGTCGCCGGGCCGTTCGTTGATGTACGTTGCGACATCGCGCTGTTCCAGTGCGTCCCCCAGCTTCATGCGCAGGAAGCTGCTCGTCGTGTAGCGCGTAACGCTCGAATAGAACTGGTTGACGACCTTCGTGATGGTTGCCGAATAGATGTCGATGAGCTCGGGATTGATAGAAAAATTGTCGTAATTGACGATTGCCTGCGGCTTGAACCGCACACCCGACAGACGCGATGCGACCTGCTGCCAGATCGCGTCGATCTGATCCTGCGTCGTCACCTGCAAGCCCTCGAAGTTGACGAAGAACATATTTTTCTCCGCGTCGTAATTGAAGCGCTCTTCGAGCGGCAGGCAAAGCAGCAGCGTGCGCAGGCCCATCGGCGCGTCGCGAAAAATGCGCTCATCCATCAGGCGCGGCGGGCGCTCGATGATCGGCTTAAAGCCCATCTGCGCGACGATATCGTTCTCCACGTCGACGCCGGGCGCCACTTCCGTCAGTTCGAGTCCGCGCGGCGTCAGCGTGAACACGCAGCGCTCGGTGATGTACAGCACGTGCTGCCCGCGCTTCGCGGCATATTCGCCGCTGAACGTGCGATGCTCGACTTCATCGACGAACTTCTGGCTCTTGCCTTCGCGTCTGATCTTCAGGCGCCCGTCTTCGATTGCAACGTCCAGATTGCCCGCGTTGAACGTGCCGACGAACACCACGCGCTTCGCGCTCTGACTGATGTTGATAAAGCCGCCCGCGCCCGCGAGCTTTGGCCCGAATTTGCTGACGTTGAGATTGCCCTGCCGATCCGCCTGCGCGAGCCCGAGAAACGCGAGGTCGAGACCGCCGCCATCGTAGAAGTCGAACTGATACGGCTGATCGATGATGGCCTGCGTATTCGTCGCCGCGCCGAAGTTCAGCCCGCCCGCCGGAATGCCGCCGATCACGCCCGGCTCGGTCGTCATCGTGAACAGATCGATCACGCCTTCTTCGTTCGCAACGCTCGCAATGCCTTCCGGCATGCCGATGCCCAGATTCACGACGCTATTGGCCATCAGTTCCATCGCCGCGCGGCGCGCGATCACCTTGCGCTCAGTCAGCTCCATCGCCGCCACGGAACTCGCGGGCACGCGCAGTTCGCCGGCGAAGGCAGCCGAATACGGTTCGGCAAACGTCTGCCAATGATGCTCGGGCCGCGCGACCACCACGCAATCGACCATGATGCCGGGGATCTTCACCTCGCGCGGATTGAGCGTGTTCGTATCGGCGAGCCGCTCGACCTGCACGATCACGACACCGCCGGAATTGCGCGCGGCCATCGCGATGGCCAGCGCTTCGAGCGTGAGCGCCTCGCGTTCCATCGTGACGTTGCCGTTCGCGTCGGCCGTGGTGCCGCGGATGATCGCGACGTCGATCGGAAAGGTCTTGTAGAGCAGATACTCGCTGCCGTCGATGTCCATCAGCCTGACGAGATCTTCCACCGTGCGGCTGTTCAGCTTGCCGCCGCCGTGGCGCGGATCGACGAAGGTGCCGAGGCCGATTGTGGACAGATGCCCCGGCTTGCCCGCGGCGATATCGCGGAACAGGTGCGAAATCACGCCTTGCGGCAGGTTGTACGCCTCGATGCGGCCGTCGATGGCGAGTTGCTGCAGCTTCGGCACCAACCCCCAATGTCCGCCGATCACGCGCCGCACCAGCCCTTCATGCGCGAGATGATTCAGCCCTTTCGACTTGCCGTCACCCTGACCGGCGGCGTACACGAGCGTCAGGTCGAGATGCGCGCTCGACGCATCGGGCGTCCCCAACGCGCCTGGTCCGCCCGACGTCGCCGCGTTCGCATCGAAGAAACGCTCTTCGAGCGCGATCGCGACTTCCTCGGCGAAACCGACGCCGACGAAACCGCCCGTCGCGAGCGTGTCGCCCGCACGGATCAGTTCGACCGCGGCGCGCGCGCTGACGACCTTGTTGCGCCCGACCTTGCGCTCGGTCACGGGAAACGGGTACTGGAATACGGCGCGCATGGGGTCTCCTTTTTTGTTGACCAGATTCAGCGCTTCAGCGTCCCATGCAAGATGGTTGCTACCGGTTCGTACAACGCCGTAGCGGGTTGCGCCACTCAAGGTGCAACCGGCAGGCGCGCGCGGTTGTTTTTTGCGGTGCCTGACCATGCAATTTAGCAAGCCGCAGAGCGATCGTCAGCATTTATTGGCAGCGGCGTTCAGGCATCCGGATTCGCCGAACCGGCGTTCATTTAAAAGCGACTCACATATTTCTTTTCGCCGCTTTTTTCGATGTTGCGAGAAAGCTTAGGTAAGCAGAGCTTTTCCATTGAGCGTCATTTCTTTGCTAAAACGATGCATCGCGCATTTCGAAAAGGTATTCGGCATGCGCGCCGTTGCGTGACCAACGATGAGGTAGTTCGACCCCTCAAAAACAGGCACAATCGTATGGGCTAAACAAATGCACCGGCGCGCCGTAAACGTAGACAGCAGCGCCGTCCGCAAGCGCAGCAACAATTACCGCCGAAGCGGCTGGCCACCATGAAAGGCAACACACTTCCCCACCCGATCGACGCACGATGCGCGGCGCGCGTGAGTTCGCTCACGTCCGCGGCACGCACTGCGTTTATTACGGCGCCGCTTTTGCGCCCACTCCGCGCATTGCGCGCGCATTAAGGCGAGTCCGGATATGCCGACGAGCCTCACGTTGAAATGGCGCCGTGCGCTGCGTCGGCACGGCGAAGACACGTCGCGCCAGGACCAGCACTTCCTCGCGCTGCTGCTCGACGCATGGTCGAACCGTCGGCCGGTTGGCCCGTTCGGCTTCACTATCAGCGTCGCCACGGGGATCGGCGCGGGTGCGACGAGCATCGCATTGCAAATGGCCCTGCGCGGGCCGGCGAGCGCGCCGTTCAGCGTGCAGGTCGCCGTCGGCGCGACGGTGGGCGCCATCGCGATGATCGCGACGCGCCAGCGCTTCGCCGCGCAAAAAGCGCGACAGGCGGCGACCACGGCACTCGCCAGTTCGTTTCTCGATGCGAGCCGTGATTGCGTCAAGCTGCTCGACCTGCAAGGGCACATGCTGCGCATCAACGACTACGGCGCGACGCTGATGGAAGCGGCGTCGCCCGTGCAACTGGCGGGCGCGGACTGGCTCGGCTTCTGGAAAGGCGACGACAATGACGCCGCGACGGCCGCTTTCAGGAGCGCGCTGAACGGCACGCCCGCCTCGTTCCGCGGCAGTTGCACGACGACCACAGGTCAGCCGAAGTGGTGGGATTCGCAACTCATTCCCGTGAAAGACCATGCCGGTAAGGTCGTCGCCGTGGTCTGCGCATCGCTCGACATCACGAGCCAGACGCAACTGCTCCAGCAACTGCGCGCGAAAAGCGAGCTGATGTCGGAGATGGAAGCGCACGTCAAACTCGTGTTCTTCTCGTACAGCGCGAACTTCGAATATTTCCATTACATCACCGCGGGTTCATCGAACGTGTTCGGCATCGAGCCGGACGAGTTCATGCGCAATCCGAACGGCTGGCGCGAACTCGTCGTGCCGGAAGACCGCGCCGCGCTGCAGGCGGAGATGGTGCGCATCGTGGCCGAATCGACGGAAGGCCGCGCACAGTACCGAATCAGAAAAGCCGACGGCTCGGTGCGCTGGCTGCGCAGCACCGGCTACCCGGTGCTCGACGACAAAGGCAATGTGCTGCGCATCGTCGGCATCACGGAAGACGTCACAGTCGAGCAGGAGCGCATCGCGGAACTGGACCGGCTCGCCTACACCGATTCGCTCACGGGCCTCGCGAACCGTGCCGCGCTGCTGCGTGAAATCGAAAGCCGCTGTGCGGCGGGCAGGCCGTTCGGCCTGATGTTCGTCGACCTCGACCGCTTCAAGGTGCTCAACGACACGCTCGGCCATCTCGCCGCGGATCATCTGCTGCGCAACGTCGGCGGCATCATTCGCCGCTCGCTGCCAGGCGACGCGTATGTCGCGCGTCTGGGCGGCGACGAGTTCGCGGTGCTGATCGGCAGTGTGGTCGACAAGGCGGGGCTCGAAACGCAGGCGAAGGCGCTGCTCGGCGGCCTGTCGGAAAACCGGCTGCAGGACAGCGCAGGCGCGTTCATCACAGCGTCGATCGGCATTTCGATTTACCCGGAGCACGGCAGCGGCCACGACGCGCTGCTGTCGAGCGCCGATGTCGCGATGTACGCCGCGAAGAAAACCGGCCGCAACGGCTATCAGTTCGCGGGCAAGGAGGCGGCGCGGACCATCGGCGACTTCGAACTCGAGCGCGACGTGCCCGAGGCGCTGAAGACCAATCAGTTCTTCCTGCACTTCCAGACCATTCACGAGCCGCATTCGCTCGCGGTGCATAGCGCGGAAGCGCTGATCCGTTGGCAGCACCCCAGGCGGGGCAAGATTTCACCGGGCGATTTCATTCCGCTGCTCGAAGAAACCGGCTTCGTCGAGGACGTCGGCGTCTGGGTGCTCGACAACGCGCTGCGCCAGCTCGCCGCGTGGCGTCAGGCGGGCTCGATGAATCTGGGTGTGTCGGTGAACGTTTCGGCGCGGCAACTGGGCAGCGAGCAGATCGTGCGCGAGGTGGACCGCGCGCTCAAGCAGTTCGGCATTCCGCCTGGCAAGCTCGAAATCGAGCTGACGGAAACCGCACTGATGAAGAACCCGAAGCAGGCGCAAAAGTCGATCGTCGAGCTGAAGCGGCTCGGCGTGCGCATCGCCATCGACGATTTCGGCACCGGCTACTCGAGCCTCATGTATCTCGCCGATTTCGAGCCGCACACGCTGAAGATCGACCGGCATTTCACGTCGAAGATCGAACACGATCCGACGACGCAAACCATCGTCGAAGGCGTCATCGGCCTTGCCCACAAGCTGGGTATCAAGGTGATCGCGGAAGGCGTCGAGGAAGCGGCGCAGCTCGATATTCTGCGCCAGGTGAACTGCGACTATGTGCAGGGCTATCTGCTCAGCCGGCCGCAGGCGCCCGAAGGACTGATCACACCGCCGTGAAACCGCGCGCTTGTCAGAACCTGTGCCGCAGGCCCGCGCCGATCAGCACCTGATTGTGGCTCGATGAAGGATCGGTCGTATTGATGACGGCCGGCGCGCCCGACGACGAGCGCTGATAGATCGCCTCCAGATACGTGTCCGTGCGCTTCGAAAACTGATAGTCCGCCTGCACGCCGCCGTTGTGCCAGTGCGAGGTCGATCCCTTCGTGTACGTGTACGAGCCTGCGAGCGCAACCGTCGGCGTCAACTGGTAGACGCCGTTGACTTCGTAGTTGGAAAAGCCGACCGACGGCGCCACGCCGCCCGTGTCGATCACGGTGACGCCAGTGAAGGTGGAGCGCGACCACGCCGCCGCCATCGTGAAGTCGCCGATCGCGTAGCTGATGCCGACGCCGTAGGTGTTCTGCGTCTGCACGGCGGCGTCGAATACACCGGTGGCGCTGGGCAGCACGACGGCCTCATACGCGCCCGTCGACGAATTGCCGCGCCCGTTCGCATGCAGATACGCGGCGCCCGCATTCAGCGCGCCCGCCTGATAGTTCATGCCGAAGCTGTACGCACGGTTGTTCGCAAACTGCCCGGCCGTGTTAGAGAACGCGTACATGCCGCCGAGCGACAAGCCGCCGAACGACGGACTCGCATACTTGACCGAGTTCGCCGCGAGATAGGTGTTGTTCGCGTTGTCGTTGTCGAACGGATGGGCGAACGCAGTGCCGCCCGTGCCGCCCGTCAGCGTGAACGGCGCGAAATAGTCGTGAACGAGGTCGTACTGATGACCCAGCGTCAGCGTACCCGCCTGCTCGTTGCCGAGCCCGACGTAATACGGGTGGTCATTGAACATCTCACCAGAGGTCACGGAAAAACCGCGTTCGAGCCGGAAGATCGCGCGATAACCGCCGCCCAGATCTTCGATACCCTGCAAGCCCCAATAGCTGCCGTCGACGAGACCCGACGTCGCCTTCCATTGAGAATGCCCGCCAGCGTTGCTGATGTATGCGAGGCCCGTGTCGAGCTCGCCGTACATCGTGACACTGCTTTGCGCGTGCGCGCCCGTGGCGAGCGAGAGGAACGCGGCGCTCACAGCCGCTGCGACTTTCTTGTTGATCTTGTTCGCGGACATGCTTGGCTTCCCTGAGTTGAGTCGGTTCGGCCTTGGAAGGCGACCTTTTATAGGAACAACAGCCACACGCACAAGGGGAGCGGGTCGAACTTCGCGGAACCACTCCGTAAGCTAGATTACGAAATGCAAGTAAGTCCCATTATCAGATTCGCGCGAAACGGAAGTAAAGCGAAAACAGCGTGCCGCGCCGCAGTCGGCGCCGGGTATCGCGCCAGGGCACGCCAGGACGGGCCCGTCACGAAAGCGTACGCCCAATATCCGGCGCCCGGCGTTGTTTTCATGCGACGCCAGGCGCTCGCAATCGACGCGTCAGCGTCGGTTTTGAAAGCGGCGGCGCCGAACTCGGTGTTATCGGCGCGAGCGCGATTTACCTGAGTCAAATACCAGGAAAACCCTAAAGCATCAGGGGTCAATGCCGTTAAGCCTTACAGAACCATTCGGATGCGGAGGCATCCGGCAGTCCAAGGAACGTCATGCGCAACAATCAGCCTGTCACCCAGAACGAGTACGACTACCCGTCTTCGCAGATGCTCGTTTCCGCAACCGACCTCAAAGGCAAGATCCAGTACTGCAATCCCGCCTTCATCGCCGTGTCCGGCTACAGCCGCGACGAACTGATCGGCCAGCCGCACAACCTGATTCGCCATCCCGACATGCCGGCCGAAGCCTTCGCCGACATGTGGACGACGATCCGCGCCGGCCGCCCCTGGTCGGCGTTCGTCAAGAACCGCCGCAAGAACGGCGACCACTACTGGGTGCGCGCGAGCGTCACGCCCGTCGTCGAGAACGGCACGCCCGTCGGCTACCTGAGCGTGCGCGTGAAGCCGGATCGCAACCAGGTACGCGCGGCGGAAGCGCTCTACGCGAAGATGCGCGCGGGTGCGGCGCGCGGCGTGCGGCTGCATCAGGGCGAGGTCGTGCGCACGGGGCTGGTCGGCAAGCTGCACGCGTTGATGCGCCTGCCCGTCGCGATGCGCGCCACGATCGGCTACATGGTCGCGCCCGTCGCGCTGCTTGCAGCGGGCCTCGCGGCGTGGGGCGGCACGCCGCCGCTGCCGTTCTGGATCGCGTTCGGCGTGACGGCCGCGGTGAGCGGCGCTGCCGCGCAGTTGCTGTCGCGTCACCTCGGTCAGCCGGTCGATGCGATGGCGTCGTTCGCCACGCGCATGGCGGCAGGCGACCTGACCGCCGATCTGGCCATCGCGCGTCACGACGATCTCGGCGACGTGCTGCAGGCGCTCAACCAGCTGAAGGCGAACCTCGCCGCCATCGTGTCCGACGTGCGCGCGCAGATCGGCGGGATGCTCGACGCCGCGCACGAGATTTCGACCGGCAATCTGGATCTCGCGCGCCGCACGGAAATGCAGGCGGCGTCGCTGGAAGAAACGGCGGCGACGATGGAGCAACTGACGACCACCGTGCAAGCCAACGCCGACGCGACCGTGCGCGCGCTCGATCTCGTCAAGGATGCGCAATCGGCGGCGGCGACGGGCGGCAAGGTCGCGCGGCAGGTCGAGCAGACGATGGCGGGCATCACCGAGGCCTCGAAGCGCATCGCCGACATCACGGGCGTGATCGACGGCATTGCGTTCCAGACCAATATCCTCGCGCTCAATGCCGCCGTCGAAGCGGCGCGCGCGGGCGAGGCGGGCCGCTCGTTCGCCGTCGTCGCGAGCGAAGTGCGCATGCTGGCGCAGCGTTGCGCGGCGTCCGCGAAGGAAATCAAGCAGGTGGTCGATACGACGGTGAACGAGGTGGCGCAAGGCACCGAACTCGTCGCGCGGACAACGGCGCAGATGGCCGTGATCGATCAGGCCGTGGCGCGCGTGTCGTCGCTGATTGTCGAGGTGGCGAACGCGAGCAGCGAACAGGCCGACGGCATCGGCCAGGTCAATCAGGCCGTGTCGCATCTGGACAGCGCGACGCAGCAGAACGCAGCGATGGTCGAGCAGGCTGCGGCGACGGCGCAACGTCTCGCGGAACAGGCCGACGTGCTCGACGAAGCCGTGCGCCTGTTCACCGTCGCGGGCGCGCAGGACGCGGGCGGCGCGGCCAGCAAAGCCGCGCGCCCCGCGGCCAGGGCGTTGCGCAACCCGGCCGCGCCGGTTCACGTCGCGCGCGCTGCCGTCGACGAAGACGCTTTGGTCTGATGGATCATCGTTACTACCATCTCGACAGCGCGCATTTGTCCGATAAAGATACGTTCGTCAGCGCCCAGGATTGTGTACGGGCCGGCTGACCCGAGTAACAACGGCGTTTACGCGGCCCGCCCTCTTTTGGACGGGCTATTTTTTTGAGTGCGTTCAACCGAACGCGAGCAATTCCAGCTGTTGCGGCGCTTTCGACATCGGCCGCTCCAGCGTCAGCAGCGCTTCCTTCCGATGCAGCCCGCCCGCGTAGCCGGTCAGGTCGCCCGCGCTCGAAATCACGCGATGACACGGCACGATGATCGATACGGGATTGCGCCCGTTGGCCGCGCCGACCGCGCGCGACGCGGAAAGCGGCAAGCCGAGCCGCCGCGCGATGCTGCCGTAGCTCGCCGTCTCGCCGTACGGAATCTGCACGAGCTGGTCCCACACGTCACGCTGGAACGCGCTGCCCAGCATTCTTAAGGGCACAGTGAACGTATGGCGCTCGCCTGCGAAGTATTCGTCGAGCTGCTCGCGCGCCTGATGCAGCACGCGTGACGCGTTCGCAGCGGCAAGCGCGCCGTCGGCAGCCGGAAAATACTTCTGTCCGACGAAGTACACGCCCGTCAGTGCGTCGTCTTCGGCGCGCAGCAAAATATCGCCCAGCGGGCTTGGCATCGACATGCATTGCTTCATGACATCCTCCTGCATGGTCGAAGGCCGGGTGGCAAAGTCAGCGCGGCCTTCTGAATGCGTCCACTGTATCGCACCGGCAAGCGGCGCTGCCTCTCGGATCTTGCTGATCGAAACCCATCACACGCACGCGTCACCGCAATGACAACGGGCAAACGTACACCGCGAGCCTGCGCGAAACCCGTGCCTTGCACCGCCCAAAACCCGCGCGACACCCATGTCCGCTGCTACGCAAAAAAATCGCGGCACCCCGCCAGGAGCCGCGCCGGCCTTATATTTGCGTGCACCGCAGCGTCCCTTCGATGCATCGCGCACGCCTCGCCCGCATAATCCGGGGAGTGTGAGCGCCACGCGACAGACGGCGCGCGGCACTGCCCTTACAATGCCTGTTCGGCAACGTTGTTCAATCACGCTAGAGGGAATTTTCGATGCGCACCACCGGGTCTTCCGGGGCAATGGCCCTGCTCACCGAGCACGACGACGCAACGGGTCGCGAACTGCGCACACTGCGCCTCGAATCGACAGAAGACGGGAAAGGCATACTTCTGATCGAAGTCGATGAACGCAAGCCGGGCATTCACCGTGAAGTGCGTTATGAAATCACGCCTGCGGAACTGATCGCAGCCATCCGCGCGCATGGCGCCGAGCTACCGGGCGAGCAGCATAACCACCGTCAATAATTCACAGCAGTCATCAATGGCCATACGAAGAGTGCGCGGCGCAGGTTGAATCAGGCGCCGCGCCTCTTGTTTTTTGCGCAGTCACCATCATCTTTGACGCCTCGACGAACGTCGCATGGCGTTCACCGAGCGTACCAAAGCCTTTCCGCCGAAGACCGAGGCGACAGGCGCTTTTCCCGCATGTCGGCAATATCCGGACGCAAAACGCACCTCTCTTGCACGCGTTGAAAATGCGTCCATAATCTTTTAGTTACTTCCAGTCGTCTTCGAGGCCGAAACGGTCACGAAAGTAAGCCGATGCTACATGATCTCGTCGAGCAGTACGGGCCTGCTATCGTATTCGTCAATGTGCTTGCCGCATCCATCGGGCTGCCCGTGCCCGCGATGCCCTCCCTCGTGCTATTCGGCGCGATGGCCGCGATGCATCCCGGTTCGGTCGGCGCGCAAGTGCTGCCCGTGCTGGTGCTCGCGGTGTTCGCCACGCTGATCGGCGACAGCGCGTGGTTCGCGGCGGGCCGCATCTACGGCGGCAACACGCTGAAAACGCTCTGCAAGCTGTCGCTGTCGCGCGATACCTGCGTGAAGAAGACCGAGCGCTTCTTCGGCCGCTGGGGTGTGCGCGTGCTGGCCGTCGCGAAGTTCGTGCCGGGCCTGTCGATCGTCTCCATCCCGATGGCGGGCGCGATGGGCACGCCGTACCGCATGTTCCTCGCGTACGACAGCATCGGCGCGACGCTCTGGTCGGGCCTCGGCCTCGGGCTCGGCGTCGTGTTCGCGCAGCAGATCGACATGCTGTTCGCCGGCGCGAGCCGTCTCGGCAAGATGACGGCCGTGGTCGTCGTGGTGCTGCTGGCCATCTACTGCGCGTACCGCTGGTATCGGCGCCGTCAGCTGATCAAGAAGCTTGCCACGGCACGCATGGACGTCGACGAACTGTACGACCTGATGCTCGACAAGCGCACGCCCGTGCTGTTCGACATCCGCTCGGAGGAAAAGCGCGCGCTCGATCCGTTCGTGATTCCCGGCTCGGTATTCGCGGATGAGCGCCAGCTCGGGGAAATCGTCGCGAAGTATCCGCACGACCAGAAGCTCGTGATCTATTGCTCGTGCCCGAACGAGGTGTCGGCGGCGTGGATGGCGAAGCAATTGGCAGACGCCGGTTTCAAGGACGTGATCCCGTTGCGCGGCGGCCTCGATGCGTGGCGCGACGCGGGCCGCCAGCTCGAACCGCTCGCCGAAGAGGCCGAGCCGACGCTCGATATCGGCATCACGCCGAAGACAGTCTGAACCGACATTGGCTGCATGCCGCATCCGGCGCGCGGCAAAGCAAGGAGCAAAATCGATGGGTGTAACGCGAGAGGGTGAAGACGCTCAACGCGCCGCCGTCAACGAGGCGCCATTCTCGACGCTTTCGACGCGGCGTCACCAGATGTTTCCCATACTCACGCCCGAAGAAATCAAGCGGCTGTGCAGGTTCGGCGAACGGCAGGATTTCGAAGCGGGCGAGTTGCTGTGTCGCACGGGTAGCACCGGCCCTGGCATGTTCGTGTTGCTGAAGGGCTCGGTCAAAGTCTTTCAGCGCGACGGGCTCGGGCGTGAGATGCTCGTCAACGAACACCATCAGGGCTCGTTCCTCGCCGAAGTCGGCCAGTTGTCGGGCAAGCCGGCGCTCGTCGACGGCCTGGCGCTGGAACACGTCGAAGCGCTGCTGATCTCGCCGGAGCGGCTGCGCGCGCTGATCGTCGCGGAAGCCGAACTCGGCGAGCGCATCATGCGCGCACTGATTCTGCGCCGCGTCGGGCTGATCGAGCGCGGCGCGGGCGGGCCGATCATCGTCGGTCAGAGCAACGACCGGCGGCTGGTGTCGCTGCAAGGTTTCCTGTCGCGCAACGGTCATCCGCATACCGTGCTCGACGAACGCGATGAAGACGGGCTGCGCGTCATCGAACAGTTCGCGGCGGGTCCTGAAGACATGCCGCTCGTGATCTGCCCGGACGGTTCGGTGCTGCGCCATCCGAGCGACCCGGAACTGGCAACATGCCTCGGCCTGATCCCCGATCTCGACTCGGAGCACGTGTACGACGTGGCGATCGTCGGCGCGGGTCCGGCGGGGCTCGCGACTGCCGTGTACGCGGCCTCGGAAGGTTTGTCGGTGATCGTGCTCGACAGCCGCGCACCGGGCGGCCAGGCGGGCGCCAGTTCGCGCATCGAAAACTATCTCGGCTTTCCGACGGGCATTTCGGGCCAGGCGCTCGCGGGCCGCGCATTCGTGCAGGCGCAGAAGTTCGGCGCGCACGTCGCGATTCCCGTCAAGGTCAAGCATCTGCACTGCGAGGAGCGTCCGTACCGGCTCGAACTGCAATGTCAGGGCAGCATCCGCGCGCAGACGATCGTGATCGCCAGCGGCGCGGTGTATCGTCGGCCCGAGATCGACGGGCTCGACCGCTTCGACGGCCGTGGCATCTACTACTGGGCGTCGCCTGTCGAGGCGAAGCTGTGCAAGCGCGAGGAAATCGTGCTGGTCGGCGGCGGCAATTCGGCCGGTCAGGGCATCGTTTATCTGGCTTCGCATGCGAAGCACATTCACGTGCTGATCCGCCGCAGCGGCTTCGAGGCGACGATGTCGCGCTATCTGATCGACCGGATCGCGTCGCTGCCGAACGTCACCGTGTATCCGGGCACGGAAATCGGCTGGCTCGAAGGCAGCGAAGGCGGGCTCGAGCAGGTCGGCCTGAAAAACCCATGCGCGGACGGGCGCGACTGCTTCGATTCGCGGCATCTTTTCCTGTTCACGGGCGCCGATCCGAATACGGACTGGCTGCGCAGCTGTGGCGTCGAACTGGACAAGAAGGGCTTCGTGATTACGGGCGCGAACTCGGCGTGCGATCTGAACACGTCCGTCGAAGGCGTGTACGCGATCGGCGACGCGCGCGCAGGATCGACGAAGCGCGTGGCGGCTGCTGTCGGCGAAGGCGCACAGGTCGTCGCGCAGATCCACCAGATGCTCGCCCAGCTCGCGGGTGAAACGACCGTCGCGCTCGGCGCCTGATCCTTCCGTCTCGCACCTGCCTGCGCGCTTCAGCGCGCGGGCCGGTCGCTTCTTCTTTTCCCCGCTCGTCAGCCTGCTTACTGGTTGTTACATAAGCCACCGTCTGCTTGCACCTGTGATGCTTTCTACTTCGTAAGATCAAGTCAGGTTTCAGTTAGCAATCGGCTTGGGACGGATGGAGAACAGCATGATCAAACGTGCGATGGTATTGGTGGCAATCGGACTCGCCGCTGCATGCGTATCGACGGCTGCGTCGGCGCATGTCGGCGTCGGCGTGTATCTGGGCGGACCTGTCTATGCGGCACCGCCTGTCGTGTATGCGCCGCCTGTCGTGTACGCGCCGCCCCCTGTGGTCTACGCACCGCCGCCGCCCGTCTACTACGGTGGATATGGTGGCTACGGACCCCGCTATTGGGGAGGCGGTCCGCGCTGGCACGATCACGGCCGTCATCGCGGCTGGGAAGGACGTCATCACCACGGGCGCTGGTAACCGGCGACGCACTGCGACGGCAAATGCCATCTGACGGTGCGTTTCCACCGATCACGCTACAGTAGCGACAAGTCCGGCATGGCACGACGCCATGCCGCCCCTGGTAAGGTGCAACTCGGGTTTCGCTCGACGGTTCGCCTTCCGGATCGCTACAACGCCGCTACGACGCCGACCGCGTGATCACACTGCCCCTGTCCGCCGCCCGCACCCTGCATCTGGCCGCTCAAGGCCTGCTCTCCCCACCGCGCCGCAAGGCGACCAAAGCCGATGTGCTCGACGCCATCCGGCACATGGCGCAATTGCAGATCGATACGATCCATGTCGTCGCGCGCAGTCCTTATCTCGTGCTGTTCAGCCGTCTTGGACCGTATCAGCCGCAATGGCTCGACGAGCATCTCGCCGAGGGCAAACTCTTCGAATATTGGGCGCACGAAGCGTGTTTTCTTCCGATCGAGGACTACGGTCTGATGCGCCACCGGATGCTCGATCCAGGCGACATGGGCTGGAAATACGCCGCCGACTGGCATACGCAGTACCGCGCCGAGATCGACGATCTGCTTGCGCACATCCGCGCGACGGGACCCGTGCGCTCGGCGGATTTCGCGCGCGAAGCGGGCAAGAGCAATGGGTGGTGGGACTGGAAGCCGCAGAAGCGGCATCTGGAAGTGCTGTTCGCGATCGGCGAATTGATGGTCGCGGAGCGGCGCAATTTTCAGCGTGTCTACGACGTGACCGAGCGGGTGTTGCCGCATTGGAACGACAAGCGCCACCTGCAACCCGTCGATACCGTCGCGAAAGAACTGCTGCGGCGCAGTTGCCGCGCGCTGGGCGTCGTGCGGTCGGACTGGGTCGCGGATTACTACCGGATGCCGCGCCGCCCCTACGCCGACGAGCTCCATCAACTGGCGGACGAGGGTGAGCTGACGCATGTGCGCGTCGAAGGATGGAAGCAGCCGACCTTCGTGCATCGCGACTTCGCGCCGATGATCGACGACGCGGCGAACGGCAAGATTGCATCGACGGTCACGACGCTGCTGTCGCCGTTCGATCCCGTCGTCTGGGACCGCAAGCGCGCCGCCGCGCTGTTCGACTTCGACTATGTGATCGAGTGCTACGTGCCCGCGCCAAAGCGCAAATACGGCTACTACGTGCTGCCGATCCTCAATCGCGGAAAGCTGATCGGTCGGGTTGATGCAAAAGCGCACCGCGCGAGCGGCGTGTTCGAACTGAAGGCGCTGCATCTGGAACCGGGCCTGCGCGTGAGCGGCCGGCTGACGTCGGACTTGCGCCGCGCGCTGCAGCGTTGCGCCGACTGGCACGGCACGCCGCAATTGCAGATCACCTCGGCGCCCGACGAACTCAGAGCCGCGCTCGCCGCCGGCGACGACTGAGCGCTATCTACGCGATCAGTGCAACGCAGCCCACGCGAGCGACAACGAAAACATCCCGAGCACGATCGACGCCGCGCGCTGCATCTTCACCGGGTCGAGCCACGTGAGCTTGCCGCTGCCGAGGGCCGCGCCGAACGAAATCCACGCGAGCGCGATGGGCGCGAGCAGACACGCGAACAGCGACATCGCAAAGCCATAGGTTGCGAGGTGCTCGAACGCGATCGACGGGAAGATCGTGCCCGCGAACAGCAATGCCTTCGGATTGAGCAGCGTGGCGACGAACAGCGCGCGCGGCCCGTTCGCCGGTTGCGCCGAGTCGGGCAGCGCCACGGCTGCGCGCCACATGTCGACGGCCAGATATGCGATGTACAGTCCGCTCGCGATGCGCAGCACGGAAGGCAGCCACGGCAGCGTATGCGCCGCGTGCGCAAGAAAACGGCCCCACGCGGAAATCGACACGAGATAGCCGGCCAGCTCCGCGCCGATCAGCGGCAACGAGCGGCGCGCGCCCTGGCGCAGGCCGGCGGCGGCCAACAGCGTGTTGGTCGGGCCAGGCGTGATCAGCACGACGATGATGCCGAGCGCGAGCAGCGCCGTATCGGTAGGAGAAAGCATCAGGTGAAAACGGGCGAGTCGGAACGAGCGCCCTTTGTATCACAGTCGCGCGAAAGTGCCGAATTGTGTCAAGAAAACGCCCACATGCGGCGTACGCGAAAGCGCCGCCGCATGCAGCGCGACACACGTTCAGTGATCGAGTTTGACCCGCAATTCACGCGCCGTTTCGAGCAGACCTTCGTAGCCGGAACGCGCATGTTCCGGCAGGTCCGGGTCGCCGACCAGCGTGCCGAGCGTCTCGATCAGGCTATAGAGAATGCCGCGGGCCGCGCTCGCCGCGATGTTGCCCGACGACACCATTTCGTTCACATGCGATACGGCTGCGTCGAGATGTTCGAGGTCCGGCTGAACGCCAGTTTGCTGCTTGTCCGGATCTTCGGGCGTCATGATGAATCGTCGCTCCTGTTATGGCTCGTACACAAAGGGTTCTGTCGTTATATATATACCGATCGTGTGCAGCCGTCCATTCGCACAGACGGCATGCACTTGCGGCATTTCTCATTCGACTGACGACGATCAAGCCAAGTTCACGCGACGTTCAGGGTGTCCATCGATACATCAGGATTTTCGCGCGCGCATCGTCTTCGAGCAGCACGACATATTCGCCGTTGCCGCGCCGCACCGCGCTGATGCCGAGATACACGTCGACCCATCCCGTCGTGTTGCCGACCGCGGCGCCCGGCGTCATGTAGCCGACCATTTGCCCCGAGCGCGCGTCGTACACGTCGACCTTCGGCGTGTACAACTCGGCGACGAAGATATAGTTGCCCGCCACGGCGACGCCGACGGGCGTGATTTGCGGATTGCTGCTCGCATTACACGGCAGCGCGATCGTATAAACGGGTGTCGGCGAGCCTGAACTCCAGTTGTCGTAGCGTACGAGAATACGGCCCGCCTCCTTCCAGTGGGTCGCGTCCCACGGCAGGCTGCTCGTGTAGCCGGACACATACATCGTGTCCGTTTCTGCGATATAGACGATGCGCGCGATGCGATTGAACGGCGCTGGCATCGGGAATGTCTTCGAGCTTGCGTACGTGTAGATCGGGTTGTCCGCGCTGTCGATGCCCTGCAACGGCGTTTCGCGGATGCCGCTCGCAGGCGTCGCGAGCCACACGTTGCCCGGCGTATCGACCCACCAGAAGCCGTTGCCGACGGTACTGCCCGTCGACGGATTGCCGGTGATCTCGCTTGCGTCGACGTGGCCGTCGCCGTTCGTATCGCGCCACATCCATTCGCCGTACGTCGGCTGGCCGACGGGCCAGTCGCCCGGCAGCGGATTCTGCGCGAACAGGCCCGATGGAATCGCCACTTCGTCATGCGGGGCATCGAAGCGATAGACGTTCAGGTAATGCGCGCCCGGATCGAGTGTGTACAGATACGGCTTGCCGTTGATCCGCCGCACCATCGGCTCGCCGCGCACGCCGCGTGGCTGATGAAACGTCGGGTCGTCGGGAAAATCGAAACGGTTGAGTGTGAAACCCGCGTACTTCCCTTCGCGGCCAGGCGGCTGCGCATAGTCCATCGTGAAGCGCTTGGAGCCGGTGTAGACGATGTTCGGCGTCGCGGGATCGAAGGCCGCGCTGTCGACGAAAGTCAGCCCTTGCAGCCGCCAGTTGAAGCCGCGCGTCGCGTACCGGTAGCTCTCCAGCACCGCGCCCTGTCCGACTGTCGCCGATGCGAGCGGACGCGGCCCTTCGCCGTTCTGCGCGACGTAGAAATTGCCCGCCTGATCGAAGCCGATGCCCGTGATGCCGTTGAAGCGCCAGTTGCCGGGCGTGCCCTTCGGTTCGTGGAAGATGCCGTAAAGCGTGCCGAGCGCGCCCGTCAATCGGGTCGCGCCGCTTGCCGTCCTGTCGTAGACGAGGACCTGTTGCTTCGGGCCGTTATCGGCGATGAGAATCTGTCCTGCAGGCGAAATGGCGAGGTCCGTCGGCACGGTGCCGGCGGGCAACGTGAGCGTGCCCGCCAATGGCGCGCCCGTCGACGAATAGTGCAGCACGCTCACGCTGCCCGTGCCGAAGCCGCTCATCACCCAGATGGTCGAGTCGGTATCGAGCGCGATGCGTCCCGGCGCCGCGACATTCCACGAGCGCAGACGTCGCATCGTGTTTGCGTCGAACACGACGATCTGGTTGCCGTAGGTATCCGACGCATACAGTTCGGTGTCCGTCGCCGCGAGGCCGCGAATGCCCGCATCGGTGCCTGTCGCTACGGCATTCACTCGCAGAAAGCTGTTCTTCGTCGCGTTTGCGCTATTGCCAATGCCGCTGTCGAACGGCACACCGACCGCGATGTTCGCAAGCGAGCGGCGCGTGATGCCGAACCACGTCTGTCCGTTCGGCGGATAATCCGCGCCGATCAGCCCATTGTTCTGATTGCCGATCGACATCGCCGCGTACACGTAAGCTTGATTCGACGCAATCGCGTCGCCGCCCGCCGCGCCCCAGCCGTGCGTTGCGCCGGCAATTGCAATTTTGTCGCCATTTTTATAGGCGGCAATTTCGCTTCCGCTTTCGTCCCATGGCGAATTGGTGAATACCGTTCCATCCGGCGCAACGTTAATTGACTGAATGTCCTGCTGCATCCATTTGCCGTCGCCGAATCCGAAACTATTGCCTATCCACGATGTGGTGTAGGTCAATTGCGATTGCGCAGCAGCGCCGAGGGGAATCAGGCTGCCGAGCACGAAAAGCGTGGCAGCAAGGCGGGTCGAGACTTTCACGGTCGTGTCCTTGCGAGAAGCAAAACGTTAACAAATGCAGATAAAGCGTTTCATCGATGTGCTTATCGAAGAGCATTTGCCATTCCGTACGAATTAATATCCAATTCGCATGGAATAGATTTATTGTGCTTGTTATCTTCTCAAATCAGAGCGCGACCGTTTCTCCTTAAATAATTCGTTTAGCGATTTTTTCCGCTTTTATTCGAATCGAATTGGCATTAGCTTGAAGCATCACGCAGCGCGCGCACGTCGCACGAACAGACGCTGCGTGACGCCGAACGCGACGAGATTGCCCGCCACCACCAATACGAGTCCGACGACAGCAAGCGCCGACCATCGATAGCCTTCGAACACCGTCGACACAGCCAGCGCGACGAACGGAAACAGCACCGTGCAATACGCGGCGCGCTCGGGCCCGATGCGCCCGACCAGCATCAGATACGCGGTAAATCCGATCACCGAGCCCGGTACGGCGAGATAGACAAGCGCGCCGAGATAGCGCGCGTCCGTCTCCAGCGCGAACGGCAGGCCGGCGGCGAGACTGCCGACCGTCAGCACGCTCGCGCCGATCAGCATCGCCCAGCTGTTGGTGACGATGGGATGCAGACCCATCGACTGCATGCGGCTAGACAGCAGATTGCCCGCCGAAAAGCACATCGTCCCCGCGAACGCGACGGCAAGACCGAGCCATGCGGCGTGATCGCCGAGATGCCCAGCCATCTGCTGCAACGACAGGCACACGATGCCCGCCAGTCCGAGCACCGCACCGACAATGGCCGTCGGCTGCAACGGGCGGCCCATGAAAAGCCGTCCGTTGAGCGAGTTCAGAAGCGGCGCGGTCGAAAACACGACGGCCACGAGACCGCTAGGCACGACGCTTTCTGCGTAATAGAAACACAGGAAGTTCACGCAAAACAGCGCGAGACCTTGCGCGACGAGAAAACGCCACGCCGCGCGCGGCGGCCACATCGGGCGACGCATGATTTTCAGCAGCGCGAACAGCACGATGGCGGCAAGCAAGAAGCGGCACGCAATCGAAACGGACATCGGCACGACGCCGAGCTGCCACTTGATCGCGATCCAGGTCGTGCCCCAGATGAGCACGGTCACAACATAAAGAAACAGATTCATTGCAATAGGGCCACACAATACGAGTTGGCCCGACTATGCGCCTGCGCACGTCCGTTCGATTGTCCAGAATTGCGCACTTTTGGCATATCGCAGGGAGCGAAATGCGTGCTGGCCGTATACTCGATGCAAGCGCTTAGTCTCTGCGTCCCCTTTTCGTTTCGCCGCATCCACGTGAACACACCGCTCATCCCCACGACCGACCCAGCCGATCCGCCGTTCGGCCTGCATTCGGTCTGCAAGACGCTGAGCGACTCCAATGCGACACTCGACCGCTTCGCGTGGCTGGGCGATCAGCTCGCCGTCGCGATCTGGACGCGCGAAACGAAGGAAGCCGAGACGGTGTACGCGCAGCCTGGCCATCACACGCTGTCGTGCTATCTGGACGGCGGCTATCGCACCGAGCGCCAGAAGCTGCCGGGGCGCTATGGCGCGCCGAGCCGCCTGTGCGCGCTGCCCGGCGACCACGAATCGCGTTGGTGGGTACGCGGCCACATGCATTTCATGCATGTGTATTTCCTGCCCGAGCACTTCACGCAGCGCGCGATCCGTGAACTGGACCGCGAGCCGCGCGAACTGACGCTTGCCGACCGCACGTACTTCGAGGACGAGCACATTGCGACGCTCTGCCAGTCGCTCGCCAACGACGCGTGGGACGACGCCGACGGCCGGCTGCGCGCCAACGAAACATCGCATGAAATCCTGAGCCTGCTGCTGCGCTCGCAGGGCGTGAACCGTGCGGATGCGGTGCTCAAGGGCGGGCTGGCCGTCGCGACGCGCCGCCGGTTGCGCGAGTACATCGACCAGAATCTGACGCAGCCGTTGACGCTCGGCGAACTGGCCGCCGTCGCGAATCTCTCCGAATTCCATCTTGCGCGGATGTTCCGTGCATCGTTCGGCCTGCCGCCGCATGCGTGGATTGCGCAGCAGCGACTCGAACGCGCGCGCACGCTGCTGCGCACGACAGCGTTGCCGCTCGTCGATATCGCGACGCAATGCGGCTACGCGAACGCGAGCCACTTCAGCCACCGGTTCCGTCAGGGCGTCGGTGTGTCGCCCGCCGCCTGGCGCCAGGCGCTGCGCGCCGACTGACAGCTCGCGCCTGCGTTGCGTCCGGTTCGGGCGTACGCTGTTCTCCCATTCTCCTTGTGCTTTCCCGACGCGGATCTTCGCGTGAACGCGTTCGCCCTCGCTCCGCTGCGTCACGGACTTCGTTTGTCTATTTGAGACAAATAGTCTACACTCGACAGCAATCAACCTGCGCCGCGAACGTCTGACCAGCCGCGCCCTAGCCACTGCTTTCACACGAGGACAGAACTCATGCAAATCAGGGAATTTGGAGTCGAACGCTGGATGGATCTCTACGAGAACCAATGCGAGTTGAACCTTGCGGAAACGTGCGTCGAATCGCTGACGGTCGGCGAACTGCTGAAGATCGCAGGCAAGGAAGACGCGCTACTCGGCGAAATTCTGCCGATGAAGCTGACGTATGGCGCGATCGACGGTACTGAGCGTTTGCGCAGCAATGTCGCGTCGCTGTATGAGAAGCAGGGCGTGCCGAATGTGCTGATTACGCACGGCGCGATCAGCGCGAATGCGCTGGTGTACGAAACGCTCGTCGAACCTGGCGATCATGTGATTTCTGTGCTGCCCACGTATCAGCAGCATTATTCGATTCCCGAGAGTTACGGCGCAAAGGTCGACATTTTGCGGTTGCGCGAGGAAAACGGCTTTCTGCCTGATCTGGATGAATTGAGGCGAATGGTCACGCCGACCACACGCGTTATCGCGATCAACAATCCGAATAACCCGACGGGCTCGCTGATGGACCGTGAGTTTCTCGTGGAGATTGCGGGGATTGCGCGTTCGTGCGGTGCTTATGTGCTGAACGATGAGGTATATCGCGGTACGGATCAGGAAGGGACCGGTTTTACGGCGTCGATTGCGGATGTGTACGAGAAGGGTATCAGCACGGGCAGCATGTCGAAGACGTGGTCGTTGGCGGGTTTGCGGGTGGGTTGGATTGTCGCGCCAGTTGAACTGCTTCAGCGCGTCAGGACGCATCGGGACTACAACACGATTAGTGTTGGGATGTTGAATGATCTGCTGGCTTCCATTGCGCTGGAAAATCGCAAGGCGATTCTGGAACGTAATCACGGGATTTTGCGGACTAATCTCGCGGTGCTGGATGCGTGGATTGCTAAGGAGCCTTTGCTTTCTTATGTGAAGCCGAAGTCCGGGACTACTGCTCTTGTGAAGGTTAATGTTGATATGACTTCTCGCCAGTTCTGCGTTTCTTTGCTTGAGAAGACTGGGGTGATGTTTACGCCTGGCAGCGCGCTGGATGTTGAAGGGTATGTCCGGATTGGGTACACGAATAGTCGTGAGGTGCTGGTGGCGGGACTCGCGAAGGTGTCCGAGTTTTTGCGCGTACGCGCAGGGTGATTTTTTGCACGCTCGCGGCGCGGGAAGTTTGGTGTTTTTTGCTTTTGCGCTGGCATCCGCGTATTGCCTTCGTGCTTCAAGCGTCGCCCCTGTGCGGGGCGGCACCTACTTTTCTTTGCC
>NZ_JAWRXV010000536.1:0-296 GCF_046534875.1 Paraburkholderia sp. SIMBA_054
CGTGACCGCGACGGCAGCTTTGCCCCGATCCTGATTCCGAAGCACGAGCGACGTTTCACCGGCTTTGACGACAAGATCATCGCGATGTACGCCCGTGGCATGACGGTGCGCGAGATCCAGGGGTTTCTGGCTGAGCAGTACGGTACCGATGTGTCGCCGGAATTCATCAGCTCGGTGACCGATGCCGTGATGGACGAGGTGAGTATCTGGCAGGCGCGCCCGCTCGAGCCGATGTACCCGGTAGTGTTCTTTGACGCGCTACGCGTCAAGATCCGCGAGGAAGGGATGGTGCGCAA
>NZ_JAWRXV010000537.1:0-296 GCF_046534875.1 Paraburkholderia sp. SIMBA_054
CGCGCAGCGTGAAGCCGCGTTTCAGGTGATCCGCGAAATCGGCGCGCAGGGCATCCACAACCGCCAGATCGTCACGCAGGTGCTGCCGCTCGACGGCAACTACTGGCCTGCCGAGGCCTATCATCAGAATTATTTCGCGCAGCATCCGGAGCAGGGCTATTGCTCGTTCGTGGTCGCGCCGAAGGTGGCCAAGTTCCGGCAGAAGTTTGCGCATCGGATCAAGGCGGGCTGAGGCGGGCCGGCGCGGGTCTGTGTTCAGTGCGGCTCAGTGCGGCTCGCTGCTGTTCGAGTCGCTG
>NZ_JAWRXV010000538.1:0-295 GCF_046534875.1 Paraburkholderia sp. SIMBA_054
TGGAACGCGTGCGCTATCGGTCCGAAGTGAGGCGTGTGAGGTGCTACGGCCTACACACAGTTTGCCACCTGGGCGGCCGTGGAATATCTGGCACGGCGTGCTGTGACGCGGGCGCGCGCGGCGGGTGAGGCGTCAATTCAAAGCGTTGGCAGCAAACATGAGTCACGTGGTTGCCGTGTGAAGCGTGGGACCCTTTGGGGGCCCTCAGGCAATGAGAGATGTTGGCGGTGTTAGCCGCTTTCTTTTGCCTACTTTTCTTTGCGGCGGCAAAGAAAAGTAGGTGCCGCCCCGCACA
>NZ_JAWRXV010000539.1:0-295 GCF_046534875.1 Paraburkholderia sp. SIMBA_054
GCGTTTCCGCCTCAGCCCGCCAGGCGCGACAGCAGGGCGGTTTTGTCGAGGTTTTCCGCTTCGGCGGCATTGCGCGCGCGATATTCGAACGTGCCCGCGGCCAGGCCGCGTTCGGAAACCACCACGCGGTGCGGGATGCCGATCAGTTCCATGTCGGCGAACATCGCGCCCGGGCGCAGGCCGCGATCATCCAGGGCCGCATCGATGCCGGCGGCCTGCAGCTCGGCCAGCAGCGATTCGGCCGCCGCGGCGACGCCGGCGTCGTTCTTCGGGTTGATCACGCACACCACCGCCT
>NZ_JAWRXV010000081.1:0-42993 GCF_046534875.1 Paraburkholderia sp. SIMBA_054
ATACAGCCCGAACAGGTGATCCTGCACTCCGATAACGGCGGCCCGATGAAAGGCGCGACGATGCTCGCTACCCTCCAAGCGCTGGGCGTCATGCCGTCGCTCAGTCGCCCCGGCGTGAGCAACGACAACCCGTATTCCGAGTCGCTGTTCAAGACCCTGAAGTACCGGCCTGCCTATCCTCTCAAGGCGTTCGATACCCTGTTCGCCGCGCGCACCTGGGTGGGCGCGCTGGTGCGCTGGTACAACGAGGAGCATCGTCACAGCGCGATCCGGTTCGTGACGCCGGCGCAACGTCATGCCAACCTCGATCAGGACATTCTGTTTCGACGCGCTGCGCTTTACCAGGCGGCAAGGCAGCGCAATCCACTCCGATGGAAAGGCCCCACCCGCAACTGGCAGCGCGTTGACACCGTGCATCTGAATCCCGATCGCATCGATAACCCGAGCGTCACACCACAACGTCGCAACCAGGAGAGAAAAGCCGCCTGATATTTATTCGTTGAGGCGACAACTAGCTTGAAAATTTCCGGAAGTGTCTCGGCTGCTTGATGGTCACGAAATGTTCCGTGACGTGTGAACGTGCTCTCAGATTGGCAATAGCCATAGTTAACTCTCCTAACATGAGCGGGTTGCGGTGCGTCGGCTGCGCTATGACGGGGCGGGGCAACTGGCACGCATCGACGACCGCACGCGTGGCGCGTCGGAATACGGTTATGACCCGGTGGGCCGGTTGCTGAAGGCGGTGACGCCTGACCTGACGGAGATCTTTGCGTTCGATCCTGCCGGCAACCCGATCGATGCGGCGAAGATCCCGCCGTATCCGGACGGGCTGGAAACGGAGCACGAGCGCACGGCACGGTACGCGCGCGATGCGGCCGAGGATGCGGAGTGGATGCGTGCGCATCCCGGGCAGAAGCCGTTCCGCCTCAAAGGCGCCCGGAGAGTTTGGGGGGGGCACAGGAAAGGATTGCGCATGTATGTTGAACACAGCGAATCTTCCGAAGACGGCACAAACGACGATGCTTGAACAGCCAGCCCCTATTTCTCCCTCAACCTCAACGGAAAAATAACCATCGCCGCCAGCAACCCCAGCACGCCACCAATCAACGTCTCCCACGCCCGCGCCGTGAGAAATGGAATCGAGTGGATGCCGTTCACCGCGAGCGTGACGATCAGCGTGAACGCAAACGCGCCGCACGCGATGTCGTATCGCTCGGGCAGCGCCATCGAATAAACGATCATCGCCAGCGCCGCAGCGAGCCAGATCAGCAACGGCGCATGCTCCGCAATCGGCAAACAGATGAGCCCGAGCGGCACCCCAACGAGCGTGCCGATGATCCGCCGCCGCACGCGCTGCACGGTGCCCGTCGCGGACCCCGCGACCACGTACGTGCAGGCCGTGATCGCCCACACCGATTCCGCGAGGTTCAGCCACGCGTTCAACGCGACGATCACGAGCGCGCCGCTCGCGGCCTGCAGTCCCATCACGAACTCGGGTGAAGGCCGTCCGGCCACAGGCTCGGGTCCGGGCGACAGCGCGGCGACGACGGCTGGCCGTTCGGCGGGCCCGCTCAGCAGCCGCGGCACGATCGACGCCAGCATCGCGATCAACCCGGCAATTGCAATGCCGGGCAGATCGGCGGGAACGAGTTTCGCGCCGTAGGCCAGCAGTTGCCCGATGTAGATCTGCGAGCCGAGTCCCCCGCCGGTCACGCCGAATCGCTTCAGATAGCCGACGAGGAACGCACCCGTGACCAGTACGAGCTCGGGACCCGCATGCCCGAAGAAGAGCAATGGCTGTGCAAGACATACGTACATCGCCGCGCCGAGCGCGGCCGCCGCGCATAGCAGCGCGAGATCGCGACTCGATTCGGGTCGTGTCGTGCGCGCCTCCGACACGCTCGCCCACAGCGCGAAGTTGGCCGCGAGCAGGCCGACTGACGCATCGCGTGGCAATCCATGCGTGACGTCCTGCAATGTGCCGAGCGCCGAGGCGAGGCCGTATGCCGTCACGAGGCGCAGCCCCTTGATGCGTCGATGCGTGCCGGGATCGACGCGCGCGAGCCAGCCGCCGAGCGCGGCAAATGGGTGCCTCGCGGGTATCTCGCGGCGCGCCGTGTCGGCTGAAGGTTCGCGATCGGCGGGATCAGTGGACGGTTCCATGGTGCGAGTCGTCACAATTGGGCAAAGGTTCGCATGAGGGAAAGCGGCGTCTCGTCGAGTGCGCGCACGGTGAGACGCGATCGACGGATCGCGGCCCGGCGCGGCAATCGCGCAATGACCGTTTCACTGGCTTGCCGCCGAGGCCGGGTTCGCGCTGCTGGCAGGCGAACCGCCCACATTGGCGGCCGCGCCTGCAGCGGACGCGGCTTCGGACGACGCCACCGCCTCCGACGCCGCCGCCGTTCCCGACCCACCCGAATCGGCTGCCGTCTGTGCCGCAGGCGGCACGGATGCGCCGGACACGGGCGCCGGCGTGGACAACGTACCCGATGCCGTGCTGCTGGTGAGCTGCGGAGCCCCTTCGTCCGCGGCCGTTCGTTGCCGGTAGCCGTACATGATGATACCGATCAGCAGCACGATGACGACGAGTATGCCCCAAGCCCAGACGGGAACGCGGCGCGGGCGGGGCGCGACGGGTTCGACTGTCGTCAGCAACTGCTTGGGCGCACCGGGCGCGGCAGCAGCAGAAGCGCCGGCAGCGCCACCCGCCAGTCCGTAAAGATCGCCGCCAGAATATCCGCCGGACGGCGCTGTATCCGCGGATGGCGGCGCCCCGTTCGTCGCCCAACCAGGTGGCCCGTTCCCAGCGACGGCGTGCGCGCGCGGCATGCCCGCCGCGAGTTCGACGAGCCGTTGCGGGACGCTGTCCGCGAACGCAGCGGAACTCGCGAATCCGAGCGCCGTCGCAAATCCCTCTGCAAGCCACGGCGCAGCGATCGGCCATTGATAGGCGAGCAGTCCCGGCAGGTCGCCGGCGCTGCCCTGTTCGAGCAGCATATGGTGCTTGGCGGCGCCGAACACCACGGCCGATGCGACATCCGTCAGCGCATGCGCGGCTTGCGGCGGCACGGTCGTCAGGGCGGCGATGTGGTCGCTGATCAACGCGATCTCGCGGCTGTCGGCGATGCGCGTCGCCAGCGCATGACCTGAGCGCTCGACGGCCTTCAGCCCGTGCGAACTCGCGGTCAGGCCGGCGAGCTGCGCCGCGATGCGCGGATTGGATTCGGTGGACATGATCACGACGAACAGGCGCTGCGTGCTTTCCGCGCTGCCTGCTCTCGCCATCATCGTCAGCACGATGCCGGGCGCCGCGCGTTCCACGACCTGCCGGATCGCGTCGGGCGGCAAACCGATGCGGCTGCTCAACTGCTCGAGGACGTAGGGATTGAAGGCGGCGTTGGCCGCGGCGACCAGATCGGCGTCGTTCACCAGAGGTCTCCTTCGTGTAAGCAAACGGATGAGAGAGTCACCTGTTGCGCGGCGGCTGGCCGCTTGCCTTTGTCCGAAACGGCCAGGTAAGTATAGGCAGGAAATCCGGCGGCCGGGCTGCGTCGGACGTCGCGGGAAGCCGGGCGGCAAAGCCGGCAGCGATGACGGGCGCCCGCCAGGGAAATGCCCTTGCTATTTTTAAACGCGAGTATCACTCTCGATAGAGCCGCATGCCGGGTCAAAGACCGGCAGCCTGTCCGCTGCGCACGCGGACGTTCTTACGGTGGAGCACGCCATGAGGTCCGCCAGTGCCGTTCACGATCCCAGCCGTCAACTGCTGCCGTTTCGCGAGTCGCTGCTCGCGATGCTCGGCATCGCCTTCGTCACCATGCTGGTCGCGCTCGACCAGACCATCGTGGGCACCGCGTTGCCGCGCATCGTCGCCGATCTGAAGGGCTTCGACTTCTACGCGTGGGTCGCGACCTCGTACATGCTCGCGTCCGTCATCACCATTCCGATCTTCGGGCGGCTCGGCGATCTGTACGGCCGCAAGCCGTTCCTGATCGCCGCGATCCTGCTGTTCACGCTGGCGTCGGTGCTGTGCGGGCTCGCGAACAGCATGCTGTTCCTGATCGCCGCGCGCGGCCTGCAGGGCATCGGCGGCGGCATTCTGATCGGCACCGTGTTCGCCACCGTCGCCGATCTGTTTCCCGATCCGAAGCTCAGGCTGCGCTGGCTCGTGTTCGTCACATCGTCGTTCGGCATTGCGAACATCGTCGGGCCGACGCTCGGCGGCATGCTCACGCAGATGCAGGGTTGGCGGCTCGTGTTCTTCGTCAACGTGCCCGTCGGCGTTGTGTCGCTGATCTTTGTTCAGATGTTTGTGCCAAAGCTGCGCCATCTGAAAGCGAGCGGGCCGATCCAGCTCGACTGGCTCGGTGCATTCGTCGTCGCCGTGACGTTCGGCGCGCTGCAACTGCTGATTGAACTGCTGCCGCGCGAGGGCATCAGCGGCACGACGGGGCTGCTCTTCGCGATCACGGCCGTGTGCAGCCTGACGCTGTACTTCTGGGAAAAGCGCATGGGCTATCCCGTCGTGCCCGTCGACGTGCTGCTCGACCGCAAGCTTGCGCCGCTCTTCGCGATGTCGGTGCTCGGCGGCTTTGCGCTGTTTTCGATGGTGTTCTACGTGCCGCTGCTGTTCCAGGGCGGCTACGCGATGTCGCCGCACGATTCCGGCATGCTGATCACGCCGCTGCTGCTTGGTACGACCGTCGGCAGCGTGCTGAACAATCGCATCGTCACGCGTATCCGGCGCGCGAACGGGGTGATGTATGCCGGCTTCGCGTTCTTCGTGATCGGCTGCGTTGCGCTCGTCTCGTTCAAGGGCCACGAGCCGCATATCGTGTGGATGGCGTGTATGGGCTTGAGCGGACTGGGGCTTGGCCTGGTCGCGACCAACCTGACGATCTGCTCGCAGCAGATCGTCGCGCGCGATCACCTCGGCGCAGTGACGGCGCTGATGCAATCGCTGCGGATTTTTGGCGGCATGCTCGGCACCGCGATCACGGGCGCGCTGCTCGGGCATATGTACACGCAGGGCGTGACCCGCTCGCTCGATTCGTATCAGGCGACGCAATGGCTCAAGTCGTTCGCGAGTCCCGATCTGCTGGTCGATCGCAACGAGCAGTCCGCGCTGATCGAGCATCTGGTGGCGGCCGGGCATTCCAGCGATCCGATGATGCACATGGCGCGCGAAGCGCTCATTGCGTCGATTCACATCGGCTTGTCCGTCGCCGCGCTCGCCGCGTTGATCGGGCTATGCCTCGCGTGGTTCGTGCCCGCCGTGCAGGTGACCTATGCCGAGACGGAAGTGCGCGGCGCTTGAGGAGCGCTTGAGGACCATGAGGGGCGTGCGCGCTTTCTGGCTCGGCAGACTGCCGCGTTTGCTATCATGGCTGTATAAATATACAGCCTTCCGTGTCCGATAGCCGTGCCGACCGACGCTCCCGATCAGTTCTATTACCTGTCGAATTTCGAGCGCGCCCTCGCGTGGATCGCGGGCCGTTACGACGATCTGCTCGACGACAGCGAGCGCGCCTTTCTCGACGCATTCCTGCGCGACGGCGCGCGCCTGCCGAAAGCATCGCGCGCGCTGCTCGTGCGCATGCTGATGCGCAAAGGCACGTTGTTTCGCACGGGGCGGCTCGCGTATGCGGAGATCGGTTGTCCCGTGCAGGCGGCCGCGCCGCTGGCCGCACTCGGCTGGATCGATGCGGACGCAGGCGTGTCACTCGACGAACTGTTCGCGTGCGCGACGCGCCCCGAACTTCAACGCATGTTCGCCGCGTCTCCCGCGCTCAAGGGCCTGCGCAAGGCCGAATGGCTCGAAGCGCTGCGCGTCGCTGACCCCGCGCACGCGCTGCCACGGCGTTATCGCGAGTGGGACGCAGCCGCTGACGAAGCCGCGCTGCGCGTGCTCGTCGCGCCGCTCTGCGAGCGCTTCCGGTTGATGTTCTTCGGCAATCTGCATCAGGACTGGTCCGAGTTCGTGCTCGCCGATCTCGGCGTGTATCAGTACGAGCGCGTGGCGTTCGCGCCGTCGTCGCGGGCGTTCCAGCAGCGGGGCGACGTCGACCGTTATCTGGCATTGCAAGCGTGCCGCGATGCCCTGGAACTGACGGACAACGCAGCGTTCGACCCGCTGCTCGAAGCCGTCGATGCAATCGATACCCAGCACAACCCCTGGCTCGCATTGCGCCGCGCGAAGCTGCTGTATGCGATCGGCTATCAGGCCGAACGCCGGCGCGACTGGGATGCTGCCTTGCGCATTTACGAGCACTGCGCATGGCCGGGCGCGAGGCACAGGCGCATGCGCGTGCTGGAGCGCGACGGGCGCGACGAAGCGGCGCTCGCGCTGGCGCTGCAGGCGGCCGCCGTTCCCGAGAGCGAAGAGGAGCAGCAGCGCGTCGCGCGCATGCTGCCGCGCCTGCAACGGCGGCTCGGCGTCGCCGCGCAGAAACCAGCTGGCGTGCGCGCGGCGCAGCGCGGCATGCTCGAATTGCCGCGTCCATTAGAGCCCGTCGCCGTCGAATACGCGGTGCGCGATCATCTGTCGACGGAAGATGCGCCTGTGCATTACGTCGAAAACGCGCTGATCAATTCGCTGTTCGGTCTGCTGTGCTGGGAGCCTGTTTTCGAGGCCGTACCGGGCGCGTTCTTTCACCCGTTCCAGCGCGGCCCCGCCGATCTGCACGCGCCCGACTTCCGCGCGCGGCGTGCCGCGCAGTTCGACGCCTGCTTCGCGCAACTCGAAAGCGGCGTGTATCGCGAGACGATCCTGCGTTACTTCGAAACTAAAGCCGGGGTTCAATCGCCGTTCGTGTTCTGGGGCATGCTCACGCCCGAGTTGCTGACGCTCGCGCTCGATTGCCTGCCCGCCGCGCATCTGAAGCTGTGGTTCGAGCGGCTGTTGCTGGATATTCGCGCGAACCGTTCGGGCCTGCCCGACCTGATCCGCTTCTGGCCGCGCGAGCGGCGCTATGAACTGATCGAAGTGAAAGGGCCGGGCGATCGTCTGCAGGACAATCAGATCCGCTGGCTCGCGTACTGCGTGCAGCACGATGTGCCCGTGCGCGTGCTCGATGTTCGCTGGACCGAAAGCGCCGACGATGCGCTGGTCGGTGCAACGGACGCGGAGGCGGCATGACCTACGTCGTCGCCGTGCGCACGCTCTGCGAATTCACCGCGCGGCGCGGCGATCTCGATCTGCGCTTCACGCCCGCGCCGTCGGCGCTCGAAGGCATCGCCGGACATCAGGCCGTGACGGCGCGCCGCGCATCCGGCTATGAAGCGGAGATCACGCTGACGGGTACGCATCGCGGCCTCACGGTGCGTGGCCGCGCCGACGGCTACGACCGGGCGCTGAACAGGCTCGAAGAGATCAAGACGCATCGCGGCGATCTCGAACGGATGCCCGCGAATCATCGCACGCTGCATTGGGCGCAGGCGCTGGTGTATGGGCATCTGCTGTGCGAGGCGCGCGCGCTCGACGAACTGACGGTCGCGCTCGTGTACTTCGATATCGCTGACCAGAAAGAAACCGTGCTGACGGAACAGCACACGGCCGCGTCGCTGCGCGCGTTCTTTGAGGAACAGTGCGAGCGTTTCGTCGCGTGGGCCGCGCGCGAAGAAGCGCATCGCGATGCGCGCAACGCCGCATTGAACGCGCTGCGCTTTCCGTACGGCGAGTTTCGCAGCGGTCAGCGCGAACTGTCCGTGGCCGTGTTTCGCGCGGCGCGCGACGGGCGCTGTCTGATGGCGCAGGCGCCGACGGGCATCGGCAAGACGCTCGGCACGATCTTTCCTCTGCTGAAGGCGTGCGGCGCGGATCATCTCGACCGGGTGTTCTTCCTGACGGCAAAAACGCCGGGCCGCGCGCTCGCGCTCGAAGCCGTCGAATCCCTGCATCGCAGCGAAGCCGCGCTGCCGCTGCGCACGCTCGAACTCGTCGCGCGTGACAAGGCCTGCGAGCATCCCGACAAATCGTGCGACGGTGATTCCTGTCCGCTCGCGCGCGGTTTCTACGACCGGCTGCCCGACGCGCGCGACACGGCGTTGCAGGCGCGCACGCTCGACCGCGCAGCCGTGCGCGAAGCGGCGCTCGCGCATGGCATCTGTCCGTACTATCTCGCGCAGGAAATGGCGCGCTGGTGCGACGTGGTGATCGGCGACTACAACTACTACTTCGACAGCAGCGCGATGCTGTATGCGCTGACGCAACTGAACGGCTGGCGCGTCGCCGTGCTCGCCGACGAAGCGCACAATCTGCCCGACCGCGCGCGCCGCATGTACAGCGCGACGCTCGATCAACACGCGTTTCGCGGCGCGCGCCATGCCGCGCCCGCAGCGCTGAAAAAGCCGTTCGATCGATTGAACCGCGAATGGAATGCGTTGAACCGCGAGCGCAATGCCGCGTACGAGGTGCTGCCCGGCGTGCCGCCAAAGCTGCAGTCGGCACTGCAAAATCTGATCGCATCGATTGGCGATCAGCTTGCGGAAACCCCGCAATCCGTCGATGAAAACGCGCTGCGTTTCTATTTCGACGCGCTGCATTTCATGTCGCTCGTCGAGCAGTTCGGCGATCATTCGATCGTCGATGTGACGCTCGATGCGCATCGCGGCCAGGCCCACGCGAAGTCATCGACAGAGATTTGCGTGCGCAACGTGATTCCCGCGCCATTCCTCAAGCCGCGCTACGCCGCTGCGCGCGCGACGATCGTGTTCTCCGGCACGCTCAGCCCGCAGCACTTCTATCGCGACATGCTCGGTCTGCCCGACGACACCAACTGGCTCGACGTCGAAGGGCCGTTCAGGGCCGAGCAGCTGGATGTGCGCGTCGCGCATCATGTGTCGACGCGCTGGCGCGACCGCGAGCGCTCGCTCGAACCGATCGTCGATCTGATCGCGCAGCAGTACGCCGCGCGTCCGGGCAACTACCTCGGCTTTCTGAGCAGCTTCGATTATTTGCAGCGCGTCGCGGGATCGATGCGTGAACGGCATCCGCAGGTGCCCATCTGGACGCAGGAGCCGCGCATGGACGAGACCGCGCGCGACGCGTTCCTCGCGCGCTTCACGACGAGCGGCGCGGGCGTCGGCTTCGCGGTGCTGGGCGGCGCGTTTTCGGAGGGCATCGATCTGGTCGGCGAGCGGCTCATCGGCGCGTTCATCGCGACACTCGGCTTGCCGCAGATGAACGACGTCAACGAACAGATGCGCCGCACCTTCGATGCGCAGTTCGGCAACGGCTACGACTATGCGTATCTGTATCCGGGTATGCAGAAGGTCGTGCAGGCGGCGGGGCGCGTGATTCGCACCGAGCAGGATGCGGGCGTCGTGCATCTGATCGACGACCGGTATCGGCGCGCGGATGTGAAGCGGTTGTTGCCGCGATGGTGGAAGGTCGCTATATAGCAACAAGAAGCAACAAGAACAGGAGACAACCCGTGCGCGCAGGCGAATACCGCTTCACGACGATCTGGCGCGTCGACGCGCCGCTACCGGCCGTATGGGATGCCATTCACGATCCGGCGCGGTGGCCGCAATGGTGGACCTGCGTCGAGCGCGTGATCGAAGTGGAGCCGGGCGCGAGCGACGGCGTCGGGGCATTGCATCGCTACACGTGGAAAGGGCGCTTGCCGTATCGCGTCGCGTTCGACATGCGCGTGACCCGCGTCGAGCCGCTCGCCGTGCTCGAAGGCGAGGCGTGCGGCGACGTCGAAGGAACGGGGCGCTGGCACTTCTCGACGCACGGCGAAGCGACGGTGGTGTGCTACGAATGGCGCGTGCGCACGAAGCGCGGCTGGATGAACCTGCTTGCGCCGCTCGCGCGCCCGTTCTTCAAATGGAATCACGATTACGTGATGCAGCGGGGCGGCGAAGCGCTCGCGAATCTGCTCGACGCGCGGCTGCTTGGCGTCGAGCATTCGTCATGAGACGGGCAGCCGGGTTATTGAAGCTCAGTGCCGCGCCACCTTCGATGTCGGCTTTTGCACTTGTTGCGGTCCATCCGGCACATTCGACGGACGCGGTGGGCCTTCGAGCTCGTCATTAGCGGAATCAGAACCGCCTTGCGCGGGATTGGCCGCGACCAGCATGCTGCGCTGTGGGTTTGCGATCTCAATGCCCTTCGCGCGGAACGCGTCGAAGATGCGCCGGTTGAATTCGCGCTGCACCGGCCAGCGTGCCGAGTCGCGGCATTGAATCTGGCCGGCGAGCGTGACGGACGCGCCATCGACGGCATCGACGCCCCAGAAACTGAAGTCCGACAGGATGCCGTCCTTGAACTGCTCGTCTTCGCGTAGTGCGGTGCCGATTTCCTTGAGCGTCGCGATCGCGAGGTCGACGTCCTGGCCGTACGCGATGCTGACCCGAACGGCCGCGTTGCCGAGCCCGCGATTCGTATTGTTCACCGTCGACACCGAACTGAACGGCACGGTGTACAGCGAGCCGTCGCCGCCGCGCAGGCGCACCGTGCGGATCGACAGATACTCGACCGTGCCGGACACGCCCGCGAGCGTCACCCAGTCGCCGACCTGCATCGCGTTTTCCATCAGCAGGAAAATCCCCGTGATGAAATCCTGCACCAGCTTTTGCGAGCCGAAGCCGAGCGCAACGCCGAAGATGCTCGCGCTCGCGAGCAGCGGCGCCGTGTTCACGCCAAGCTCGCTCAGGCACGTCATCACGACGACCAGCGCGATCACGACGAACAGCGCCGAGCGCAGCATCGGCACCAGCGTGCGCAGCCGCGCGGCGCGCATCAGGTCGCCGCTCCTGGTCCACTGCGCGAGGCGCTTTTCGACGGATACATTCGCGATCTCCCATACGACCAGCGCAATCACGGCGGCCACGCAGATCGTGACGATGGCCGACGTCAGCCGGTGGCCGATCGCGCCGGGCCGGAAGAACTGCCACACGTCGAGGCCCCACAACTGCAGCAGCACGAGCGCGGTGACGACGATCACGAGCGCTGAGATGGCGCGCCGGATCAACGGGTAGTAGCGGTACGCGTGCTCATGAATCAGCGAGCGGTGCTCGCCGTCTTCGACATGAAAGAGCCGCCCGAGCGCGCCGAACAGCACGATCGCCACCACGCGCGCGGCCACCAGCACGGCGAGCGACACGCCACCCAGATGCAGCAGCGTGCGGTAGCCGTTGTGCACGTCGAGCGCCCACACGAACCACAGCGCCATCACGATGAACACGGCAACCCACGCCCACATGTCGATCAGGCCGTGCGCCAGCATCGTCACGGTGCGCTGGCTGTCGGCATCGGTCTCGCCGGTGCGCTCGCGCAGCAGCGCGGAAATCGGCGCGCGGCATTGCAGGATCATGATCGACACCATCACGTGCCCGACCAGCGCCAGCAGCTTGACGAGGGGCAAATGCGCCGCGTCGCTCAGGCCGAGCGCGGTGGCGATCTGGATCAGCGCGCCGCCCGCGCCGATCACGCTGACCACACGAATCACCCAGCGCTGCATGAACAGCGCCCAGCCATCGGGCACCCGCAACAGACGCAGCCGCGGCGCATCCGGCTGCAGGAAAAAGCCCGCGGCGATCACGATCGCGCGGCAGATCACGTACAGGTCGATCAGGCCGTTGAGCGCCGCGTCCTGAACCGTGCCGTCGTCGGTGAAGATCGACATCAGCGCGCTCGCCGCCGCGACGAACACGACGAGCGGCAGCATCCGCAACAGCAGTTGCAGCGCCGCGCTCGGCAGACGCTGCAGCGTGGTCCAGTGATGTTCCGCCTGGCGCTTGCTGCGCGCTTCCTTTTGCTGGTTGTCGGGTTTCGGCAAGGACGCGTCGGACGCGGACGATGCAGCCGATGACCTGGGCGGCGTCGACATCGACGGCGCGGCCGGGCTCGCCGCGAAGCCGGCTGCCGCCTGGGCTGCTGCGGCTTCGGCGGCTTCGGCGGTATCGGCGGCCTCGGCGCTCGCAACGGCATCCGAGGCCGCGGCTTCGCGTGCATGCTCGTGCGCTTCGCGGGCCTCACGTGCCTCGCGCCGCAAGATGATCGCGGCGCGCGCCCGGCGCAGCAGCCGGCGCGCGAGCCATTCGAGCCCGATCGCGGGCAGCAGCGTGCCGATCAGCGCGAGCAGCACGCCGAACACTCTTGCGCGCTCGTGCGGATCGGAAAGCTGCACGTTCCACCAGTAGCGGGCCGACGACGTATCGAGCAGCACCGTGGCCGAGCGCTTGAGCGTCATGCCGCCTTGCGTGATCCAGTGCGCGCCCTGGCGCACCAGCTGCGACGCGAGGCCGTTCGACTTGAACGCGGCGGGCACGCTCGCGCCCGACGCGGCGTCCGCCGCCGTCGCCGATGCGCCCGAGGCTGGCGCGGCGGGTGTCGCGAGCACGCCTGCGGCGGCGATGGCCGTCAGCGTGTCTTCGATCTGCGCGCGCTTTTGGGGGTCGTTCAGCACCTGCAACGCCTGGCGGGCCTGGTCGGGCGTCAACGTGACAGTGGTGGCGGACGCGCCGGACGCGCTCGTCGTTGCCGTCACGGCGGAGAAGGCGGGCGCGCAGAACAGCGCGAGCAGACAGATCAGGAGAAATTTGCGCATGTAGGGCCGGTGGTCGGCGGTGATGCGCGCACGGCTGGACGCGATGCGGCGCCGGGAGCCACCACGATTCGACTGGAAAATAAAACGACCCCGGCGGCGCGCGATAAGTTCCGCAAAGCAGCGAATCCCGTGACCCAACGGGCATGAATGCGTGCGATGCGGGCATTTTCCGTGCGTTTTTTGTGCTGATGCGCGGCGCGACGACGCCGCTGGCGCGTCATGCGCGTTTACGCGTGAGCGGGGTGGGCGGGCTTGCCGAGCGTCCCGTCGACGACTTCCGTGAACGTCCGTTCTTCGCGCAGGATGAAGCGTTTGGCCTGCGCCATGCCGAAGTTCTCGAGCGCTGCGGGATCGGTGCGCAGCCGCGCGCGATACGCTTCGTAAGCGGCGAGGCTGTCGAACGCAATCAGGCCCCACGCGATGTCGTTGGTGCCTTCGTGCGGCAGGAAATAGCCGAGCAGATGACCGCCGCAGCGCGGAATGATTTCTCCCCAGTTCTCCGCGTACTGTCTGAACGCGTCGCGCTGGAACGGATCGATCTGATAGCGGATGAAACAGGTGATCGTCATGGAGACTCCCGTCGTGGTTGCCGTTAAGTGGATGAGGTCAGTATCCGCGACGCGTAGCGCGCGATGTTTCAGGCTGGATGGAAGTGTCGATGTGCGTTGCGCTATTGTTCACTCTGCGGCTTCTGCTGCCCGCGAATCGTCACCGCCGCGCACGCCGCGCCCAGCAGCGCGCACAGCGCCGACACCAGCGCGACGGCGCGCAGCCCCGCGTCGATGGCATCGGACTGCGCGGCGACAATTTCAGCCGGCACAGCATGCGCGCCCGTCATCATGTCCGGCGCAAGCTGACCCTCGCGATGCAAATCGGCGGGAATGTTCAATTGTTCGAGCCGCTCCGACAGCGCCGCGTTGTGCGACCAGACGAACACGATGCCGAGCACCGCGATCGCCAGCAAGCTCGCGATCCGCGCGACGGCATTGTTGATACCGGACGCGACACCCGTACGCGCGGTGGCAACGGACGTCATCACGGCCGTCGTGAGCGGCGCGACCGTGATCGTCATACCGAGGCCGAGCACGGCGAGGGCAGGGAAGAAGCTCGTCCAGTAGCGCGCGCGGTCGATGTCGAGCCAGCCGGGCAGCGCGAGCAGCGCAAAGCCGGCTGCCGCGATCACAGGGCCCACCGTCAGCAGCCGGCGCGCTCCGTAACGCACGGCCAGCCCGCCCGTGAGGCGCGACAGCACGCCGATCACGACGGGCACGGGCAGCAGCGCCGCACCCGCTTGCGTCGCCGTGTAGCCGTGCGCGCGAATCAGCGTGAACGGCAGAAAGAACAGCGCGCCGCCCAGACCGAAATACAGCAGCAGCGTGACGAGGTTCGCGCCGCTGAAATCTCGCGAATGAAACACATCGAGCGGCATCATCGGGTCCTGGCTGCGCGCCTCGATGGCGACGAACGCGGCGCACAGAGCCAGTCCGCCGGCGATCATGCCGATCACGATCTCATCGGTGAAACCATGCGACGAAGCGAGCGTGAGACCGTACGTCAACAGGCCGAGTCCTAGTGCCGCCGTCAGTGCGCCCGGCCAGTCGAGGCGCTGCGCAGCGCTTGAGCCGCGGCTAACAGGTATCGACGACAGCGCGAGCGCAACCGTGACGACCGCAATCGGCACGTTCAGATAGAAGATGGCGCGCCACGAGAACGCGTCGACGAGCCAGCCACCCGCGACGGGCCCGAGTGCCGATGTGATCGCGCCGAAGCCGGCCCATGTGCCGATAGCGCGGCCGCGCTCGCGTTCGTCGAACACGGCGCCGATGATCGCGAGACTGCTCGGCACCAGCAGCGCCGCGCCCGCGCCTTGCACGGCGCGCGCCGCGATCAGCGCGGCGGGTTCGGGCGCGAGGCCGCACGCCGCGGATGCCGCCGTGAACAGCACGATGCCCGCGACGAATACGGTGCGCCGCCCGAGCTTGTCGCCCAGCGCGCCGCCGACGAGCACCAGCGACCCGAGCAGCAGCAGATACGCGTTGACGACCCATTGCATCGCCGCGACGCTCGCGCCGAGTTCGGTCTGAATGGCGGGCAGCGCGACGTTGACGACAGAGCCGTCGATGAACGCCATGCTGGAGCCGAGTATCGTCGCGCCGAGCGCGAGGCGCTTGCGGCGGCAGGGAATCCCGGCGGCGGGTTGCGCGCGGATCGCGAGATCGTCGCAGGGGCTGGCCTGGGCAGGGAAGGCGTGCGGCTGGTCGCGCGCGTGGTTCAGAGAAGCGCGGTCGGACATGACGGGTGTCCACTCCATTGCGGTGCGATCGACAATGCAATGGACACATTTAGCGCCACGCCGTTCAGCATCAACTGAACGACGTGAAGGCCGCCGCGTGATTCAAAGGAAGAAACTCAAGGGAACAAACTCAAAGAAAGAAAAGACGAACTCAGCCTACCGACACCGCCGCGACAGCGCGCGGCCGGTGCGAGCCCGCATCGCTGTCGTCGCCGTCGTCCGCGCCGCCCGGATCGGATGAGCCGTCCGTGCCACCATCGGTGCGGCCTTCGCCGCCGGCACGGCGCATCGAGCGCATCGCATTCGCGTCCGGGTTCATCCGGTTCGCGTTCATCAGCCGGTAGAGCGTCGCGCGCGACACGCCGAGATCGGCCGCCGCGCCCGACAGGTTGTGGCCGTGCCGCTTCAACGCTTCTTCAATGGCCTCGATTTCCGCCTGCGTGCGGATTTCGGCGAGCGTCTTCGCGCGCACGCCCGATATTTCCGGCAAGCCGAGATCGGTTTCCGTGATGAAGCGTCCTTCCGTCATCACGACGGCGCGCCGCACGCAGTTGATCAGCTCGCGCACGTTGCCAGGCCAGTCGTAGTTCGACATCGAGACCACCGCGCCGCTGGAAAAACCGCGAATCTTGTGCGTGCCGTCCTGCCGATACATGCTGAGCGCATAGTCGGCGAGCAGGCGAATGTCGCTGCCGCGTTCGCGCAGCGGCGGCTCATCGAGCCGCAGCACGCACAGCCGGTGATACAGGTCGGCGCGGAAGCGTCCGTCCTTCACGGCGGCTTCGAGATTCACGTGCGTCGCCGAGATCACCCGCACGTCGACCTTGACGGAGGCGTTGCCGCCCAGGCGCTCGATCGTGCCTTCCTGCAGGAAGCGCAGCAGCACGGCCTGGCATTCGTGCGGCATGTCGCCGATTTCGTCGAGGAACAGCGTGCCGCCGTGCGCATGCTCGATCCGGCCGATCTTGCGTTGCAGCGCGCCCGTGAACGCGCCGCGCTCATGGCCGAACAGTTCGGCCTGCAACAGGGTAGGCGGAATCGCCGCGCAATTGATAGCGACGAACGCCTGCTGCGCGCGCGTCGAGCCGTCGTGGACCGCGCGCGCGGTCAGTTCCTTGCCCGTGCCCGATTCGCCCGCGATGAACACGGGCGCGTCCGTCTGCGCGCACTTGTCGATGCGGCGATACAGCTTTTGCATCGGCTCGCAATGGCCGACCATGCCGTGCGCGCCGAGCGACGGCTGCGGCCGGAAGCTCGCGCGGCGCAGATTCGACAGGCCGTGCGCGTGACCGAGCGCGAAGATCAGCCGGTCGTTCATGCACGGCGCGGTGACGAAGTCGAAGCAGTAGTCGAGGATGAAGCGGCTGGTGAGGTCGTCGGTGGCGTGGCCGGGCGCGATCTGCGCGATCCAGTTTGCCTCGCCGTGACGCATGCAGGCCTCGAGCGCCGAGAGCTGCTGCTGCGTGACGTCGTCGGGCAGCGTGACGAGGCCGACCTTGATGTCTCCCCGATCGAGCAGTTTTTCCGCAGCGGCCGTGGTCCTGGCGTGTACGACCTGCCATCCGGCCGCGCCCAGAAAGGCTGCGAGCGCTTGGTCGGGCGTCGAGGCCACACAAAGCACGGTGCGGTCGGAAGCGCCCGTTGTGGAAGTGGAATTCATGTTACCCCCGGTAGTGGACGTCGCCCTTGCGCATCGTGCAGCAAGGTCAGTGATCCTTGTACTACGGCAAAACGGTGTGGTCTTTTGAGGGTCCGCATGCGCGAACCCGAGCATTTTTCATTTTCTTCTATATGCGGGTCATGAATGCCGCAATGTCGCCATGCCTTTGCGCTGCGTACATGCTTCGCAACACGAAGTTATCGTCGCATGAAATGCACGGTGAAAACAAAGATAAATGAAAGGGTAGGGGCTTTATATAAGCGTAAATCTGGATGCAGATACACCCTTCTGCAATTTCTACCGGCGCTTAAATCGTTTGCGGATCGCGGCACCTGACAGGCACGTGCAAGTGGGTGTCGCACGCGTCGCCTTGCTGCACAAGGCCGCGCCTCCTTTGCCGCCGGCCTTTTCCCGCCGTCTCAACTCTGCGACACATTTGACAATCGGTTCTTCAGACCGAACGGCAGCTGCCGGCGAACGGTAGATCTGACCGGAAGCCATTGGCACCGGGCTTCGCGGCCCGATTCATCGCATCTTTGAGCGCGCGCCGACGGCTATGTGGCCTGGCGAACGCGCGCCCCGCGCTTCGAAATCACGTTACGGGTTCGCAACATCGCGAACCGCGGGCCTCTGAAAAACTGCGTGGCGCGCAAGCCCGATCACGGCGCGACAAGGGTTTGCGGGTACATGGCACACCCGTTGCGATATGGCTGTCACGACGAAAACGTTGCTGCCGGAAAGCAGGGCCAAGGGAAGTCTCCGACAGCAGCACAGAACTTCGCAGTCGCGGCCGGGGTTTGCCACATGCGACTGTGGGGGCGGCGGAGCCAATGGGGGGCGGACGTCGGCAGAAAGTGGCGCGAATGGTTCGTACGACGTACGGCCATTCGCGACCATGACGACACCTTCGGCGGCACTTGCCGGTTGTATCCGTCCGAAAGGGCGGTTTTATTGGTCAATGCGCATGGGGCGCGGCGGCCATGTGACATCTTATTTCCTACGGGGGACATATGAAGAACGCAATCCAACAATTTCTGCGCGAAGAAGACGGCGTATCGGCAATCGAATACGGCCTGCTGGCTGGGCTGATTGCGGTGGCGCTCGTTACGACGGTGGGCTTGATCGGCACCAATCTCAACCGCGTCTTTGGTTACGTCAAAGACAAGCTGGTTGGCATCACGCAACCGACCTGAGCTTGGCGAGATCCAGTCCGCACCAGTCCAAATCTCTACGGGGAAGACCATGAAAAATGCAGTTCAGAACTTTCTGCGCGAAGAAGACGGCGTATCGGCCATCGAATACGGGTTGCTTGCAGGCCTGATCGCAGTGGCGATCGTCACGACGGTCGGGCTGATAGGCACCAATCTCGATCGCGTCTTCGGCTACGTCAAGGACAAGCTGGTTGGCATCACCCAACCGACCTGATCCAGGCTGTTTCGCGTTCGCGTCACCTGACCGCCGCCTGGCCTCGAAACACGGTCGTTCGAGGCAGGCAGCGGCAAACAGAGAAGTCCATTCAACCAGCGGAGCTTTCGATGAACGGTGTGCCTTTTCCGGTGGGTCCCTGCGTGTTGGCGCTGGTCGTGATTGCCGCGATCTACGACATCCACGCGCGGCGCATTCCGAACTGGCTGGTCGTCATTGGTCTGGGCGCGGGACTCGTCGTGCAGTGCGCGCTGCATGGCGCGATCGACGGGATGCAGTTGTGGGGTGGCGGCCTGCTCGTCGGCGGCGCGGTGCTTTTGCCCGGTTATCTGTTACGGATGATGGGCGCGGGCGACGTGAAGCTGATGGCGGCTGTCGGTTGTTTCTGCGGGGCGAGCGGTGCATTCGAAGCCGCGTTGATGGTGTGCATGGCCGGTGGCGTCTGGGCGCTGGTGGAGATGCTGCGGCACCGGCAGATGCGCGCCGGACTGCACAACATGGCTGCCGTGCTGATCGACGTGTCGATGCCTTCGGGCGGCGCGCCGGGCGGCAGCGAGCAGGGTACGAGCAACACGAGAACAAGACGGCCGACAACAGGCACGCTGCCATACGGCGTGGCCATCGCGATCGGCACGATGCTGTCGCTGTTCGTGAACGTGTGACGAAGCGGCAAGCAAAAAGAACAACGAATAACGCAGCACGGGGCAAGAAGCGAATAAACGGATTTCTACGGGGAAGCAGCGACGGGGCCAGCAGGTGAATCAGGGCAGGACGGCAGTTCATAACGACAAACAGCGTTAGCGACCGACAACAAGAGGCGAACGGCGGACAACAGCCGAAGCCCACCAGAACGCAGCAAAAAAACGCAGCGGCAGTGACAAGAGAAACAGCAGCACTGAGCCTTCGCAGAGAGGCGTGAAGCAAATCCAGGAACGGGGTGTGGACGCGGGGTCGTCCACCTGGAAAGAGCCTTCGCAGGAAGGCCGGCCAGATACGGGGGAAGTGATGAAGACGAACGATTCAGGCCGCAAGACGGCCAATGCCAATACATCGGCAACACGGGGGAGCCGTTCCGCATCGGCGGACAACGGCAGCGGCATCGAGGCCGGCACTATGAACCGGCCACACCGCACGGAGGCCGCGTCCACGGCGTACGCAATGTACTACGTGGACGCGGCGCCGGAACTGCTCTACACGACCGATCCCGCCAACTATCTGCGCCAGCGCGCGCTGCTCACGCCGGCGGGCCGGCTGGAGCGCGAATACGCGCTGCAAGCGCTGCTCGAGGAACTCGTCGTCGCGCGGTGGGTGGCGAAGCGCGAAGCGGAACGCCGCGCGCAGCAAGCCGCGCCGTTGCGCGCCGCTTTGCAGCTGCCGGCGCATCAGCCAGTTGCAAGCGCAGACGATGACGACGCGCACAGCCCGCCGGACCGCGACCGCGATCTGATGGACTGACGGACAGACTCACTGCCCAATCCCTGCAACACGATCCCTAGAGCGCCGTCGCCGACGGCGAGAGTCAGGAGAACGACATGAAGAACGCTCGCGCGTTGGTGATGTTGGTCGTCGCGACGGCGGCCGGTCTTGCGGCCGTGGTGTTCGCGTCGCGCTGGATGATCCAGCAGTCGTCGACGACGACGACCAAGGTGGTGATCGCATCGGCCGATATGAGTCTCGGTCAGCGCGTTTCGCCCGACATGCTGAAGGTATCCGACTGGCCCGCCGGCAGCGTGCCGACGGGCACCTTCAACGACGTGAAAAAGCTCGAAGGACGCGTGCTGAAGACGAGCCTGGCGCGCGGCGAGCCCGTGCTCGAGGCGAAGCTCTCGCCCGTCGGCACGGTCGGCGGGCTGTCGGCCGTCATCAACGAAGGCAAGCGCGCGATCACCGTGCGCGTGAACGACGTGATCGGCGTCGCGGGCTTCGCGCTGCCGGGCAATTACGTCGACATCCTCGTCAACACCGAGAAGGACAACAAGGACGGCGGCGTAACGGGACGCGACCAGAACATCTCGAAGATCGTGCTCGAAAAGATCCTCGTGCTCGCCGTCGCGCAGGAAGTGGGCCGCGACGAAACCAAACCGAAGGTCGTCGATGCCGTGACGCTCGAAGTCACGCCCGAGCAGGCCGAGAAGATCGACCTCGCGCGCAGCATCGGTTCGCTGTCGCTCGTGCTGCGCAACCAGATCGATCCGCAGGACACGACGACGGCGGGCGCGACCAAGGCGTCGCTGCTGAAGATTCCCGTCGCCGTGCCGCCCGCGCCAGCCGCGCCCGCGCCGAAGCCCGTGGTGCGCAAGATCGTTGCGCGGGCGCCGGCGAACTGTGTGAGCGTGATCGACGGATCGCAGGCCAGACAGGAATGCTTTTGAGCGGCACGTAATCCTTGAGAACAACGAGTGAGAACTGCGCGCGAGACCAGCGCGTGAGACCAGCGTGAAAACCGCGCGGGCACAGAACCAGGCGCGAACCGCAAGCCGTGACGAGACCAGACAACGGCGCCAATACGGGGGAAGGACATGAATGCCACAGAGAACCAGCGCGCGCATGCAAGGCGTGAGCGCGATACGACGCAAGCCGCAACGTTTCCGCGCCGCTCGCGTCTCGCGCAGGCCAGCGCCTGCGGTCTGATCGGCGCCGCATTGTGGGCGCTGCCCGTCGCGCAGGCCGTGAGCCAGGAAGCCGGTTTGCCGGGCCAGGCGCCGCTGCCGATGAGCATGGCGTCGAACGGCGGCGCCGTGCATCTGACGATCGGCATGAGCGGTGCCGCGCCGGCGGCCGCCGCAGGCGTGACGCAAGGCGGCCGCGGCCCGAACTGTACGGGCACGATCGCCGATCACCAGAGCGTGACGATTCCCGTCGGCAAGTCGCTGATGGTCAACATCCGCGAGTCGGTGAAGACGCGCACGGTCGGCAATCCGTCGATCGTGCAGGCGATGCTCGTGTCGCCGCAAACGCTCTATCTGCTCGGCACCGATGTCGGCACGACCAATATGATCGTGCAGGGCAGAAGCGGCTCGTGCACGATCATCGACGTCGCCGTCGGCGCCGATCCGGGCGGCCTGCAACAGACACTCGCCGTATTGATGCCAGAAGAAACAGGCGTGCAGGTCAAGGCCGCCGCCGACACGCTCGTGCTGACGGGCACCGTGTCCGACTCGGTGAAGGCCGAGCGCATCGTCGAACTGGCCCACGCCTATGTGTCGCGCCAGACTGCGCCCGTGCCCGTCGCCGCGCCCGCCAACGGGGCGGGCGCCCAGGGTGGCGCGATGATTCCCGCCGTGATGAAGACGGCGGGCGCATCGGGTAACGGCAACAACGAGCGCATCGTCAACATGATGCATGTCGCCGCGCCGCAGCAAGTGATGCTCGAAGTGAAGGTGGCCGAAGTGTCGAAGACGCTGATCGACCAGCTCGGCATGGCCGCCAACATCCAGGGCGGCACGGGCAGCTGGAGCTTCGGCCTGCTCGCCGATTTCCTGTCGGGCGGCATGGGTGCGCTGATCGGCTCGAAGGCGAACAACAAGCCGCTGAACTTCGCGTTCGACGCACAGAAGACCGACCAGCTCGTCAAGGTGCTCGCCGAGCCTAACCTGATGGCGATCAGCGGCCAGGAAGCGAGCTTCCTCGCGGGCGGCAAGGTCTTTATCCCGGTGCCGCAAAGCAACGGCACAGGGGGCTCGACGATCATCCTGCAGGAAGAAACGTTCGGCGTCGGTTTGACCTTCACGCCGACCGTGCTCGATAACGGCCGCATCAATCTCAAGGTCTCGCCGGAAGTGTCGGAGCTGTCGCCGACGGGCGTCGCCGTGACGGCGGGCACCGTCAGCACAACGGCCGTGCTGCCCCTCATCACGACACGCCGCGCGTCGACCACGCTGCAGGTCTACGACGGCCAGAGCTTCGCGATCGGCGGCCTGATGAAGAGCAACGTGACGGGCACGCTCAAGGGCCTTCCGGGCCTCGGCGAAGTGCCCGTGCTCGGCGCGCTGTTCCGCAGCACGAACTTCCAGGAGGACAAGACGGAACTCGTGTTCGTCGTGACGCCGCGTCTCGCGAAACCGCTGCCGCAGAACTATCCGCTGCCCACCGATCACTTCGGCAAGGTCACGGAAGCAGGCGTGCTCTTCACGGGCAACATGGAAGGCAAGAAGCCGCAGCCTGCCGCCGAACCGGCGACGCCGTCGACGGGTGCCGCGATCCCGTCGCCGATCCCCGTCAAGGGTGGCTCGATTGCAGCGGCTGGCGGCACGGCTGCGCCCGTGGTGCTGACGCCCATCATCACGTCGCAAGGCACGACGGCGCCGTCGCCCGTGCCGGCGCCCGAGCGCACCCAGCCCGCGTCCGACGCGATCCGTGCACCCGCCACGCCGCGCTCGACGGGGAGCGGCAGCGACGGCGATGGAACGGCGCCCGTCACACGCACCGAACCGACAGACGGCAACGTGCATACGGCCGCCGTGCAGGCGGTGAGCGTGAGCGTGCAGCCGCTCGCGGCGCAAGCCGCGCCGTCCGCCACGCAGCGCGCCGTGCCGTCCGGCACGCAGGAAGCACGCGAAAGCAACGACGACCGCCGCACGCAGTGAACGCGACGCGCATCTGACGAACTCCGGGAGACCGATATGAAAACCATCCAGACATTGATCCGCGCGTCGCTGTGCGCAGCGGCGAGCCTGACGCTCGCCGGCTGCCTGACCTCGACGCCGCACTGGGACGAGACGTTCGGCAGTTCCGTCTCGCAGTTGAAGGAAATGCAGACGCTGAACCCGAACGCGGGCATGAACACCGACCCGGTGGCGGGCGTCGACGGCCCGACAGCCCACGCGATCCAGAAGAGCTACGCGAAGTCGTTCACGACGCCGCCGCCGCCCATCAACGTGTTCGCGGTCGGCCTGCCCGGCTCGAACTGATTCGAACTGATCGGGCGCGCGGCACGCGCGGCGCGCTCGTAACCGCAACAGAAACGACGCACGACACCCCACTCCCCGCACGCGGAGACTGAACATGATCGACATCCTCCTCATCTCATCGGGCCCAGACCGCTCGCACCATATCGAGCAACTGCTGGAAGGATGCGGCGTCGCGCATCGCGTGCGGTCCGTGCACGGCTCGGTGCGGCACCTGCGCACGCATGCGGCATCGATCAAGTCGGCGGACCTGCTGATCGTCGACGATGTCGGTCTTGAACCACAAGACATGGCGTCGATCGAAGAAGCCGTCTCGCACGTGCCGCAACTGAACTGCATGCTGGTGACGCCCGCGCCTTCGACCGCGCTGCTGATGGCCGCGATGCGCGCAGGCGTGCGCCATGTGCTGCCGTGGCCGCTCGACGCGCAGGCGTTCGCCGCCGAGCTTTCGCACGTGTGGGGCAAGAAGACGGCGGGCGCGCGCCGCGAAGGGCGCGTGGTGGCGCTGACATCGTGCAAGGGCGGCACGGGCACGAGTTTCATCGCGATGAACCTTGCGCATGCGCTCGCGACGCAGCGCGGCAAGCGCGTACTGCTCGTCGATGCGAACCAGCAGTTCGCCGACGCGAGCCTGCTGATGTCCGACCAGACGCCCGCCGCGACGCTCGCCGATCTGTGCGCGCAGATCGACCGGCTCGACAACGCGTTTTTCGATTCCTGCGTGATGCATGTGAACGACAACCTCGACGTGCTCGCGGGCGCGGGCGATCCGATCCGCGCAGGCGAGCTGCGCCCCGCCCAACTCGAACGCGTGCTGACGCTCGCGCGCTCGCAATACGACGCGGTGATCGTCGATCTTGGCCTCGGCATCAATCCGCTCGCGATCCACGTGCTCGATCAGAGCGACCGCATCTGCATGCTGGTGCGCCAGAGCGTGCTGTATCTGCGCACGGGCCGCCGCATGCTCGACATCTTTCACGAACTCGGCTACGCGACGGGCAAGGTCAGCGTGCTCGTGAACCAGTACGACAAGCACGCGCCCGTCAACCTGCAGGCGTTCGAGCAGAGCTTCGGCATGGGCGTCGCGCATCGCTTCGCGCGCGACGACAAACATGCAGGCGCGGCGCTCGACCAGGGGCTGCCCATCATGAGCGTCGCAAAGGGCAGCGCGCTCGCGCAGGACATCGTCGCGTTCGCGCACACGTTGTGGCCCGCGCCGCAGAAAGAGAAGAAGAGCGGCCTCGCGCGCCTCTTTGCGCAGAAGCCGCGCGACGTGCCGCAACTGAAGACGAATCATTGACGCCGAACTATTGACGCCGGGTCATTGACGAGAGGCGCCACACAACAGGAACCGGGGAGCGACACCATGTCATTGCGCGATCAACTGAAACTGCAGAGCGGATCGATGCCGTCCGACGCGGCGACTGCGGCCGCAGCCGGCAACAGCGCCGAAAGCATCGCCGCGCGCCGCGCGTATCAGCAACTGAAGATGACCGTGCACGAGAAGATCATCGACCGTGTCGAACTCGACAAGCTGCAACGCCTCACGCCCGAGCAGATCAAACGCGAGCTCGCGCAACTGGTCGAGCGCATCGTCGACGAAGACAAGATTCCGATGAACGAGCTCGAACGCCGCCGTCTCGCGCAGGACGTGCACGACGAAATGTTCGGCCTCGGCCCGCTCGAACCGCTGCTCGCCGACCCGACCGTGTCGGACATACTCGTCAACACGCCGCGGCACGTGTACGTGGAGCGGCGCGGCAAGCTCGAACACACCGACATCACGTTCTTCGACGACGCGCATCTGATGAAGATCATCGAGCGCATCGTGTCGCGCGTCGGGCGGCGTATCGACGAATCGACGCCGATGGTCGACGCGCGCCTGCCCGACGGATCGCGTGTGAACGCGATTATTCCGCCTTCCGCGATCGACGGGCCGCTCGTGTCGATCCGGCGGTTCGCGGTGAATCCGCTGACAGTGGACGACATGGTGAAGAACCAGAGCTTCACGCCCGCCATGGCGCAACTGCTCGAAGCGCTCATCAAGGCCAAGCTCAACGTGCTGATCTCGGGCGGCACGGGCAGCGGCAAGACGACCATGCTGAACCTGCTGTCGGGCTTCATTCCCAACGACGAACGCATCGTCACGATCGAGGACGCCGCCGAACTGCAACTGCGCCAGGAGCACGTGCTGCGGCTGGAAACGCGGCCGCCCAATATCGAAGGCAAGGGCGAAATCTCGCAGCGCTCGCTGGTGCGCAACGCACTGCGGATGCGCCCCGACCGCATCGTGCTCGGCGAAGTGCGCGGCGCGGAAGCGCTTGACATGCTGCACGCGATGAACACGGGCCACGAAGGATCGATGGCGACGCTGCACGCGAACACGCCGCGCGATGCGTTGACGCGCCTCGAAAACATGGTCGGCATGGCGGGCCTGACGATGCCGATCAAGGCGATGCGTCAGCAGATCGCCTCGGCAATTACGGTGGTCGTGCAGGCGTCGCGTCTGACGGATGGACGCCGCAAGCTGATGAGCATCTCCGAAATCACCGGGATGGAAGGCGAGATCATCAACATGCAGGAAATCTTCACGTTCAAACGCACGGGCGTGGCAGAAGACGGCACGGTCAAGGGCTACTTCTGCGCGACGGGCGTGCGGCCCAAGTTCGCCGACCGCCTCGCTTCGTTCGGTCTCGCATTGCCGGATCAAGTGTTCGATCCGTCGCGGCGTTTCGAAGTCTGACGCCGGGTCTGATACCAAGGAGGCGGAAATGGATACGACACTGCTGGCTTTTGCTGTTCTCGGCTTCGTCGCGATCGTGCTGCTGATCGAGAGCGTGTACCTGTACTGGAACAGCCGGCATGGCCCGGTGGTCAAGCGCACGGACGCGCGGATTCGCGCGATGTCGGCGGGCGGCCACGTCAGCGGCGAACAGATGTCGATTCTCAAGCAGCGCATGCTGAGCGAATCGCCGACGCTCACGCGCATGCTGTTGCGCATGCCGCGCGTGCATCGGCTCGATCTGTATCTGCAGCAGTCGGGGTTGACGTGGTCGGTCGGGCGCTTCGTCGGCTACACGGTCGCGTTCGGCGGCGCGGGGCTCGTGTTCGGCGTCGGCGCGATGCATCTGCCGTTCGCCATCGCGCTCGTCGTGGCGGGCGCGGCCGCGCTGCTGCCGCTCGTGTATCTGCGCGGCAAGCGCGCGAAGCGCATCGTCAAGCTCGAACGCCAGCTGCCCGATGCCGCCGATCTGATCGCCCGCGCGCTGCGCGCCGGCCATTCGTTTCCCGCCGCGCTCGGCATGGTGGGCGACGAGTTGCCGAATCCGCTCGGCGGCGAGTTCCGTATCGCCTTCGATGAGATCAACTACGGCGTCTCGATGAACGACGCGCTGTTGAATCTCGTGAACCGCGTGCCCGTCGACGACGTACGCTACTTCGTGATCGCCGTGCTGATCCAGCGCGAGGCGGGCGGCAATCTCGCGGAGATTCTCGGCAATATCGCGGGCATCATCCGAGAACGGCTCAAGCTGCTCGCCAAGGTGCGCGTGCTGTCGGCGGAAGGGCGGCTGTCCGCGTGGATTCTGGGGCTGCTGCCGTTCATTGTGATCGCCGCGTTGTCGGTGCTGAACCCCAGCTACTGCAAGGTGTTCTGGGAAGACCCCACCGGCCAGCAGATTGCGGGCCTCGGGCTGGGGATGATGTTCTTCGGCATTCTGTGGCTGCGCAAAACGGTGCGCATCCACGTCTAGCAGCCGACCAACGACGCGAACAAATAACGAACGCAACACAACGGGGAAATCATGGAAACCGAACAGCTTGCCGTGCTGGCCGCGATGTTTGCGATCGTGTTCGGCGCAGCGTGGAAGGCGATGTCGCTGCTGCGTCCCGATCCGTTGAAGCGCCGTATCGACGGCATTGCGGCGTCGTCGTCGGCGGGTGCGATGGGGGCTGCAGCAGGCACGCCGGGTGCGGACGCCGACGACAGCCCGGCGTGGATGGAAACAGTCACGAAGGTCTCGCAACACGTCGCAAAGTTGTCGCTGCCGAAGGACGATTGGGACAAGTCCGCGTTGCGGCGGCGCTTCGCGAATGCGGGCATGCGCAGCGAAGTCGCGCCCGCAATCTACTTCGCCGCGAAGACGCTGCTCGCGCTCGTGCTGCCCGCGCTCGCGCTGCTCGGCGTCACGCTGTTCGCGGGCCCCGACGCGCAGAAATTCCTGCTGATGGCGACGCTCTTGATGGCGGCGCTCGGCTTCTATCTGCCGAACGTGGTGTTGAGCCGTCTCGTCGAGAAGCGCCAGCGCAGCCTCTTCGAAGACCTGCCCGATGCGCTCGATCTGATGACCGTCTGCGTCGAAGCAGGACTCGGGCTGGACGCGGCGATGCAGCGCGTCGCCGAGGAAATCGGCGTGAAGAGCCACGCGTTGAAGGAAGAGCTGGAGCTGGTGCTGCTCGAACTGCGCGCCGGCGCGGGGCGCGACAAGGCGCTGCGCAATCTCGCGCTGCGCACAGGCATTGAGGACATCGACACGCTCACGTCGATGCTTATCCAGGCGGACCGCTTCGGCACGAGCGTGGGCGATTCGCTGCGTGTGTTCATCGACACGCTGCGCACCAAACGCCGGATGCGCGCCGAAGAACAGGCGGCGAAGATCGCGCTCAAGCTGCTCTTTCCGCTGATGTTCTGCATCTTTCCGACGCTGATCATGGTGCTGATCGGGCCCGCTGCGATGCAGGTCGCGCGGCAACTGCTGCCGACGATGGGCGGCATGCACTGAACCCATTGCGGGAGAGACACGATGAAAACCACGCGTCCTCATCTGCGAGTGCCATGCGCGAGCCGTTCTCAAGGCCGCCGCCGCAGGCAACTTGGCGTCGCGACGCTCGAATTCGCGTTTATCGCGCCCATACTGTTCTTTCTGCTGTGCATAGTGATGGATCTCGGCGTCGCACTGTGGGTGAACCTGACCATGCAATACGCGGTGCGCGAGGGGGCGCGCTACGCGGTGACGGGACAGACGGGGCTCGACCCGAACCAGAAGAGTCCGCAGCGTTATCTCGCCGTGATTCAGGAGATCAGGGAGCAGTCGATGGGCCTGTATCCCCTCGTCAATCCGAGCTACGCGATCACGGTCAACAGCGGCAAGGCGCAAAGCTATGCGAGCGACGCGAGCTACACGTCGAGCATGTTCGGCAATCCCGGCGACATCGTCGTGCTGCAGGTCAACTGTGCGTGGCCGATGATCACGCCGATGATCCGCTCGTTCTTTCCCGGCGGCTTCTTCAACTTCAGCGTCGCCGCGACCATGCGTAACGAGGGCTTCTGACATGAAGACGAGACCACAGCTCAAGGGGCGCCGTTACGCACGAGGCAATGCCAAAGGGATCGTCAGTGTCGAGTTTGCGTTGCTGCTGCCGCTGCTGCTGGGCATCGCTCTGCCGCTCTACGACATCGCGCGCAACATTCAGGCGCAGATGATCCTCATCAACGTGAGCCGCGAAGGCGCGAACCTGTCGTCGCGCGCGGCGGCCACGTATCCGATGCAGACCATCATGTCGTCGCTCGCGGCCACGACGCCGCCGCTCAACATGAGCGCGAACGGCATGATCTACATCACGCAGATCATGGGCTCGCAAGGCTGCGACGCGAAAGGCAACGGCTGCACGGGGACGGTCGTCGCGCAATGGAAATGGACGGGCGGCAGCGACGGCAGCGCGGCCAGCAAGATCTGGAACTGCAAGTCAGCGGGCACCTCGTGGGCCACGGACGGCAGCGGCGCATGCAACGGGCTTGGCGGCAAGACGCCCGCGCAAGCGGTCGATCTGCTCAAGGGCAAGCTGTCCGACGGACAGATCGCGTATGCCGTCGAAAGCTTCTATGTGCAGCAGCCGCTGATCGGCGCGATCAACCTGGGCGGCGGCATCACGACGCCCGCGCTGTCGCCAAACCTGTATTCGATGAGCGTGTTCTGAAGGTCAAGCAGTTCGATGCACCGGGGGAAGCAATGAAAACATTCAAAAGAAACACGCGCGCGCTCAGGCGCCAGCAAGGCTCGGTGAGCATACTAGTCGCGGTGTCGCTGATTGCGCTGCTGGGCATCGCGGGGCTCGCGATCGACTCGGGTCTCGGCTACATGGTCAAGGCGCGGCTGGATTCGGCGGTGGACGGCGCGCTGGTCGCGGCGGGCCAGGCTGTCACGCGCGGCTCGACCCAGGACGAGCAGATCAGCAACGCCACCACGGCCGCGAATGCGTTCTTTGCCGCGAACTATCCGCAGGGCTTTCTCGGCTCGACGGCAACGCTCAGTGCGCCGTCGGTCAACATCAACAAGGGCACGGTGACCATCGATCTCGCCGCGCAGGCGAGCGTACCGCTCACGCTGATGCAGGTTCAGGGTTTCAAGCTGCTCAATGTGGCGACTACGGGCGAGGCGATCCGGCGCGATCTGGATATGTCGTTCGTGGTCGATGTGACGGGCTCGATGAGCGACACGAAGACGCAGGCGGCCGTGCGCTCGGGGTCGACGGCGTTTCTCAACAACTTCAATACGTCGACCGACCGCGTCTCGCTGATGCACTTCGCGGCGGGCACGGTCGTCGACGTGCCGTTCAAGAGCGACCAGAGCCGCGGCTTCGACCGCACGACGATGACGAACAAGATCACGAATTACAGCTTCGGTGGCAATACGGCATCCGTGGATGCGATCTGGAATGCGAAGTACCAGCTCGACCACGTCATCACGCAGCCGTCCAGCCTGCGCGTGATCGTGTTCTTTTCGGACGGCGCGCCGAACAGCTTCGCGGCTTCGTTCGCGGCAGCAAACACGACGTGCGCAGCGGGCAAATACACGATCATCACGAGCGACGGTCCGCCGTCCACGACGGGCAAGGATACGAACAGCTGGAATGGCAACCCTGGCGCATTCGACAGCATGACGGCGCAAAACCAGCAGAGCAGCTGCTACGACAAGTATGCGGACAACGTGAAGAGCCTGCCCGCCACCTACGACGTGCACGCTGCATCGGATGCTTCAGCCACCTTGCCCATTACATCGGCGTCGCCCGCCGCGGGCACGCTGACGCGGCCGGTCGACGGCCAGATGCCCATTGTCGGCACGGTGAATAATGGCAAGCCGACCCCCGCGCAAGTCACCGCCATGACGACGAAGTTCAACAACGTGAACAACGCGGCGCGCAATCTGATGGAAATGATGGCGGCGAAAGCGCGCGCGGAAGGCATCTTTGTATTCGCGCTCGGCTACGGCCCGTCGCTGTTGACCAAGACGGGCGTGGGCAGCGGCGAGCTTGGCCAGGACATTCTCAAATGCATCGCCAACGTGGCGGATGGGCCGAGCCGCTGCTACGACGCGAAGCAGCCCGTCGGCGTGTACTGCTACGCGGCGACTCCCGACGACATCAAGCCGTGCTACGCGCAACTGGCCTCGGCCATCCTGCGCATCGCGAAGTAGCGGCGGGAGCCGGGCCATGTGGCGTTGCCGTGATAGGCGCGCCTTGAAGTGCGCGCGCAATAAAGGTGCGCTATCGTGTGATTGCCTGCGGCGCGGCCGCAGGTCTCCAGATGAACGCTTCGTTTCTCGACGGAGAAGCACGATGGTCAAGAAAACCGCGGCGCACGCGGCGGCGCAGCCTTCTGCACAGGCCTCGCGCGCCGCTACGGGGGTACGCAAGAGCGAGGAAACGCGCGGCGCGTCCGCGCGTCCCGGGATCGACGCCCAGGTCGTGCTCGTGCTGCAAGGCGGCGGCGCGCTGGGCGCCTATCAGGCGGGCGTATTCGAAGCGCTGCACGATGCCGGGATCGAACCCGATTGGGTGATCGGCACGTCGATCGGCGCGATCAACGGCGCAATCATCGCGGGCAACCGTCCCGAAGACCGGATGAGCCGCCTGCGCACATTCTGGGACCGCGTCACGTGGACGGGCCAGCATGCGCCGGACTGGGTTGCGGCCTGCGCGCCCGCCTGCGCTGCGCTCGGTCTGCCCGCGTATCTGACCACTGCGTGGGCCGCATGGATTCCCGGCTACGAGCAGTGGCTGCGCAACCTGTCGATCATGGCGCAAGGCTTGCCCGCCTTCTTCACGCCGCGCGCCGACGCATGGCTCGCGCTGCATGCGCCCGTCGGCATCGAGCAGGCGGCGTTCTATCACACGGAGCCGCTGCGCGAGACGCTCGCTTCGCTGATCGATTTCGATTATCTGAACCGCAAGCAGACGCGGCTGACGGTCGGCACGGTCAGCGTGGGCAGCGGCCATATGCGCTATTTCACCAATCGCGACGCACCGCTCGACGTCGAGCATGTGATGGCGTCCGCTGCGTTTCCGCCGGGCTTTCCTTCCGTGCGCATCGACGGCGAGGCGTACTGGGATGGCGGCATCTATTCGAACACGCCGCTCGAAGCCGTGCTCGACGACCGGCCGCGGAACAGTTCCGTGATCTTCACCGTGCAACTGTGGCCCGCGCATGGCGACGAACCCGCGTCGATCCAGCAAGCGATGAGCCGCCAGCGCGACATCCAGTATTCGAGCCGCGCCGAGAGCCATCTCGAACGGCAGCGGCAGATTCACCGGCTGCGGCACGTGATCCGCGAACTCGGCAAGCATCTGCCCGAAGACCAGCGCGACACGGCTGCCGTCAAGGAACTGCTGAACTGGGGTTGCGGCACCACGATGCAGGTGATCGAGCTCGATGCGCCGAACTTCGGGCGCGACGATATGCACAAGGACATCGATTTTTCGAAGGACGGCATCCGGCGGCGCTGGGAAGCGGGCTATGCCGACGCGCAACGGATGATCGAACGCGCGCCGTGGCGCGAGGAGCCGGACCCGATGGAAGGCATCGCGATTCATCGCTCGGACCCGGAAGCGGCGTAAGACGGCGACATATCTGGACGATTGCGCAATCGCGTGAGCGTGTTGTACCTTGGGCGAATGGCACTGACGTCCGGAACGACGCGCCGCGATGCGGCGCTGTCGGAGCGGCTGGTGCCGGAAGACACAGGCTCATATAGCCTGGTATAGCCTGATATAGGCTGGCAAAAACGAAAACGGCGAGCACAAGACCGAGATGACTCATCCGAATGCGGCATTGATCGAGAGATTCTACGAAGCATTCCAGCGGCGCGATGTCGACGCGATGGCAGCGTGCTACGCGCCCGACGTGACCTTCAGCGACCCCGTGTTCGTCGAGCTGCACGGCGGCGAAGTGACCGACATGTGGCGCATGCTGGTGTCGCGTGCGCAGAAGTTCACGCTGGCCTTCAGCCATGTCGTTGCCGATGGCGACAGCGGCAGCGCGCATTGGGTCGCGAGCTATGTGTTCAGCCAGACAGGCAGGACGGTGGTCAACCAGATCGACGCGCGTTTCGTGTTTCGCGACGGACTGATCGTCGAGCATCACGACCGTTTCGATCTGTGGCGCTGGGCCAGTCAGGCGTTGGGCGCGAAGGGCGCGCTGCTCGGCTGGACGCCTTTCGTGCAGAACGCGATCCGCGCGCAGGCAAAACGCGGGCTGGCCGCGTTTCGCGCGAAAGCGGCATGAACGGAGCATGAACGCGCGTTGAGCCGGTCCTGACCGGGCCCCGGCGAGCGCGACAACGAAGCAGCGGGGGATGGGATGCGCGAGATGGATGCTGCATGGCGGGAATGGCTCGCGACCAACGTGAGCCGCGGGTGTACGCAGGAATCGATGATCGAGGCGATGGTGCAGGGCGGCTTCGAGATCGACGCAGCGCGTGAAATCGTGCGCCGCGCGACATCGGAGACGGGCGCGGTGGCGGCCGTCATTGCTTCGCCGGAAGACGAAGCGCGCGCCTATCACTACGATGCCTGTCCCGTCGCGGCGGGCAACACGGTGCACGCGCACGACCGCGACGTGACGGTGCGCATACGCTTCGAGCGCCCGCAGGTGATCGCATTCGACGACGTGTTGTCGGGCGAAGAATGCGCAGAGTTGATCGAACGCGCACGGCACCGGCTGAAGCGTTCGACCACCGTCAATCCCGAGAATGGCAGCGAAGACGTGATCCAGCTGCGCACCAGCGAAGGCTTCTGGTTCCAGCGCTGCGAGGACGCGTTCATCGAACGGCTGGACCACCGCATCTCCGCGTTGATGAACTGGCCGCTCGAACACGGCGAAGGCCTGCAGATTTTGCACTACAGGCAAGGCGGCGAGTACCGTCCGCACTTCGACTATTTCCCGCCAGGCCAGAACGGCAGCGTGCTGCACACGGCGCGCGGCGGCCAGCGTGTCGCGACGCTGATCGTCTACCTGAGCGACGTCGAGGGCGGCGGTGAAACGGTGTTTCCGGACGCGGGGCTCGCGGTGATGGCGCGGCAAGGCGGCGCGATCTACTTCCGCTACATGAACGGGCGCCGCCAGCTCGATCCGCTGACGCTGCACGGCGGCGCGCCCGTCACGAGCGGCGACAAGTGGATCATGACGAAATGGATGCGTGAGCGCCCGTACGTCTAGCGCGCCCGCGATGCGCAGTGCATCCGGGTATGGCGGGTGCTGTATAAGGGCCAGCGCATGCGTGGCTCGTTTCAGGCGCGATCGACATTACGAACGCCACGCCTATGCCCCTCGGGCTGAAACAATATCAGGGGACCGACAATGGACAACTATCAACTGGAAAGCGAGTTGCAACATCTCGAGCGGGTACTCGCCCGTATGGCCGCCGAACATCGTTTCCCGCTTTCATACTGGCGCACGCGGCTCAACGCCGTGCTGGCGGCACGGCTGGTGCCGTCGCAACGCTCGCGTGCCAGCAGGCTCGACGAATTGCTGCGGGCGCTCGAAGCGCGCGCGCCTGCCGTCGGTTGTTGACGCTGTACGGCGGCTGTACGGCGTGGGTCAGGCACAGCGAATGCTCGATTCCCGATGACTGGCGCAACCGTTGCGTCGGCGTAACCAGACGGAGTCAGCCATGAACAAGGATCAAGTGAAGGGTACGGTCGAAAAGGTGAAGGGCAAGGTCAACGAGGCTGTCGGCAAGGCCACGGGCAACCGTAGCCAGGAACTGAAGGGCGACCTGCAGCAAGGCGCCGGCGAAATACAGAAGTCGTATGGCGATGCGAAGGAAGACGCAAAGGAAAACGCAAAGGACATCGCACGCGAAAACCGCAAGCATCACTGATCGCGGCGTTGCCGGGCGGCGCTTCTGTTGTGTTAATGGCCGCCCGGCCGTTCGATCATAGGGAGCGAACAAGCAGACGGGCGAAGCCCGCTGGGCCGCGTGAAAGCGCGGCCCGTTTTGTGTCGAGTTAATGCCGGATCGCGCGGTGCGTGCGGTCCATCGCCATTAAAATGAACGGTCCATTCAACCCATACCGGAATCCTGCGTGAGTCTGCCGCCTGCAACGCTTTCTACTGATACGCCCGATGTGCTCGCCGCGCTGCGCGAAGCGACGGGCAGCCGCCATGCACTGATCGATTCGGCGATGCCGCTCTCAGCCGACGCACCGACGCTACGCGACTATCGCTTGCACGTGCAACTAGTTGCTGCATGGCTCGCGCCGCTGGAGCAATGGCTGGCGAACTTCGACGATGGACCGCAACGCGCATTGCCCTTCGTTGCGCGGATGCCGTTGATCGTGCGCGATCTCGCTGAGTCTTCATTGCGTACCGAACAGATCGCGGATGAGCCTCTCGAACAGGCAATGCCGCCGGATGTCGACGATGCCGCTTTCCGCTGGGGCGTGTGCTATGTGATCGAAGGGTCGCAACTGGGCGGCACCGTGCTGTACCGGCGTTTGAGCGAGACGCTCGCACCGCATCCGTTGCGCTATCTGAGCGGCGACGGCGTGCCGCCGGGGCCGCGCTGGAAAAGTTTCATCGACGCCATGCGCGCGCAGGTCGTCACGCCGCACGAGATCGCGCGTGCATGTGAAGGCGCGAAGGTGGCGTTCGATCGGTTGCTGGGATTGCTTCCGGAGACGCGTGCGGCCTGATCAGGGAGGATTGAAACGGCGCGTGGCGCTAGTTCAACGACGCATCGCCCCCGCCGCGTACGGGCCTGGCGCCGTCGTGCAGACGGCCCAGCAGCAGATCGACCTGATCCAGCAAGGTCTCGCGCGCAACGGGCTTGTGCAGCGTGCATTCGCAATCCAGGTCGGTTGGAATGTCGGTCGATGCGCTCCACAGGATCACGGGCATGCCGTCGAGAGCGGGGTCGTTCTTGAGCGTGCGGCATACCTCGGCGCCATCCATGCCGGGCATCATCAGATCCGTGATGACAAGGGCGGGGTGCACGCGCTGCGCAAGCTCGACGCCCTTGCGCGGCTCGAAGGCCGTGAGTACGTGGAAACCCTCCAGTTCGAGCAGAAGCGCCCACGCGATTAACAGGTCCGGCTCGTCGTCGATGAGCAGGATGGTAGGAAGGCGGCTGTCCGATAGTGCGTTCGAATCCATAGGTACAGGCAAACTTCTGATCTCGCAGCCGGGCTCGGGTGCAAGCGAAACGTCATCGTCAATTGGTTTGCACGCACGCATGACCCGTGCCAATCCAATCAGCGTCACGTTTGACGCCGCTGCGCGGACGGTTTGCCGCGCTGCCGAACATAGCCCGCTGCCATGCGCAGCGGGACTTCCAGCCAGCCGTCGCTCACCGTGCGAGCACGAATGGCGCGCCCGACGCGGCTGTCTTGCAAGTAAGAGCGTTTAGCAAAAAATATCCGCGTCGGCTCGCGGCGCGTTTTGTGCGCGTTTCCCGCTACGTCGGAGCAGGAATAGTTGTAAGTTCTGACGCGCTGCGGTGTCGATTATCTTCGAACTGCTCGTCGAGGATCAGCCATGCATCCGGCAACAGTTCGAACACCTGCGTGGTGTTCACCGGCAACGCGGCGCGCTGTTGGCTGGTTAGTCTCTCCTGCTTGCCGTTGGTCGCCTTGTGTCCGGTTTCTTTCAGGTAGACTGCGAATCTCGTGTTGGCGAACGCGCGTTATCGCCAGATGCATGGCGTCATGCTGTCCGATATCCAGGGTCGTTCCGTCTACGACATCAACCAGTTCGGCTCGCAATCGCAACGCGATTTGCGACGCAACTGGCTCGATTCGATGCTGCCCGGTCTCGCGCCAGGCGAAACCCGCCTCTCACCGCTGCTGCGCTACGACACACCCGCCCCGGACCATCGCGACGACACGCTGACGCCACGTTACTGGCAGGTGCGCACGTCGATGATCGATGCCGGCGACGGCAGTGCGCCGATGATCGGCCTGTGCGTGATGGATGTCAGCGATTCGATTGCCGTCACCGAGCGCGATCAGCGCGAGCGCGCCAAGCTGCGTTCGCAGGCACGCTTGCGTCAGGTGCTGGTCGACGAGGCGAATGCGGAATTGCGCGCGCATCGCGAGCAGTTGCGTCAGGCGCTTGCGTTCGCGCATGTCGGCGCGTGGGAGTTGGATCAGGCCACAGGCATGATCGAAGGCACCGATCAATGCAAGGTGAACCTCGGTCTTGCACCGTCAGACACGTTGACGCAGACGCTGCTGTTCGATGAACTCGTCGATGAAGCCGACCGTGCGCGCGTGAAAGAGGCGATGGATCGCGCGCTCGCGCAGCGCGAGCACTTCGAAGTGGAGTTCCGCGTCACATGGCCCGACGGCTCGGTGCACTGGATTCTGCTGCGCGGCCTCGGCCGTTACCAGGCAGACGAAACACTGAAGGCGATCGTCGGCTTCACGCTCGATATCACGTCGCGCAAGGAGGCCGAACTCGAACAGCGCGCGATCGCCGAATCCGAGAAGCGCGCGAGAGAGCATAGCGACGAAGTGGCGCGCGCCATGGATCACTTCGTCACGGCCGTGAGTCACGAACTGCGTTCGCCGCTCGGGGCGATCTTGTCGTGGACGCTGCTGCTGCAGCGCGCGGCCGATCTGTCACATGTCACACGCGCGGCGGGCGTGATCGAACGCAATGCGCATCAACTGTCGCACATGGTCGACGATCTTCTGGATAGCGGCGCGATCGCGACGGGCAAGCTGTCGGTGAGCCTCCAACCTGTCGACCTCGGCGCGCTCGCGGGCAACGTCGCCGAAGACATTCGCATGACGGCGGAAACGAAAGGGCTGCGGCTGCGGGTCGGCGAACTGGCGCCGTGCGTCGTGATGGCCGACGAAAGCCGGATGAAGCAGGTCGCGTGGAATTTGCTGTCGAACGCCGTGAAGTTCTGCGCGCAGGGCGAAGTCGAGCTCAGCGTGACGGTGAAGGGCCAGCAGGCGGAACTGAGCGTGCGCGATACGGGCTGCGGTATCGAGCCCGATGCGCTGGCGCGCATTTTCGAGCGCTTCGAGCAGATCAACCCCGAAAGCGGCGGACGCGTTGCGGGCCTCGGGCTTGGGCTGTGGCTCGTCAAGCATCTCGTCGATCTGCATCAAGGCAGCGTGACGGCGGAAAGCGCGGGGCGCGGGCAGGGCGCCACATTCAAGGTGACGTTGCCGCTTTATCGTTAGCGATAAGGTGGCGGCTCGTTGAGCACGGCCCAGAACATGCCCAGATCATTGATCGCGCCCATGAAGTCGTCGAATTCGACGGGCTTCACCACGTAGGCATTCACACCGAGGTCGTAGCTGCGCAGTAAATCCTTCTCTTCGCGCGACGACGTGAGCATCACGACGGGGATGCGCTTGAGCTTGTCGTCGGCGCGCACGTGTTTCAGCACTTCATGACCGTCGATTTTCGGCAACTTCTTGTCGAGCAGAATGACGGCGGGATTCTCGTCCTTGCGGTCAGCGTACTGACCTTCGCGCCGCAGATAATCGAGCGCTTCCGCGCCGTCGCGAATCGATACGACGGGGTTCGCCAGGCGCGTCTTTTCGAGCGCGATGAGCGTCAGTTCGATGTCGTTGACGTTGTCTTCCACCAGCAGGATGGGTCTTAGCACGCGTAGTTCCTCGTTAGCATGAGCGCGTCATTCGCGCCTGGCGTCGTTCGCGCCATCTGGAGCCGGTTCCGTGTTGAACTCGGCGTTGAGTTCCTTTGGCACCGGCCTGAACGGTTGTCCCGGCGAAAGCGCCGCGAGCCGTGCCACGGCCGCCGTCGCGCTCTCGTCGCGCGGATACATGTCGGGCGTAAACGTCAGCGGCAACGAGAAATAGATCGTCGCGCCTTCGTTCAATTTCCCTTCGGCCCATGTCTTGCCGCCATGACGTTCGACGATACGTCGCACGCTTGCAAGCCCAATGCCCGTTCCCTCGAATTCTTCCGCGCGATGCAGCCGCTGGAACACGCCGAACAGCTTGTCGACATAGCGCATGTCGAAGCCGACGCCGTTGTCGCGCACGAACACGACGCGCTGGCCCGCAAGCTCGCCAACGCCCGCCTTGCTCGAAATCTCGATGATGGCAGGGGCTTTAGGGTCGTCGCGAAGGCGGCTGAATTTTACTGCATTCTCGATCAGGTTCCGCAGCACGACATGGAGCAGCACGGGGTCCGCCGTGACTTCCGGCAGATCGCCGATGCGCCATTCGATAGGGCGCTCGCCCGTGTTGCGTTGCTCGTCGGCGGCCAGCGTTTGTGCGAGCGTACGCAGATCGATGCTTTGCGGGCGCAGCGCGGCGCGGCCCATTTGCGAGAACGCGAGCAGATCGTCGACCAGCTTGCCGCCGAAGCGCGCGGCCCCGATGATCCGCTCGACAAAATGCCGTCCGCGTTCCGAGAGCTTCGCGCTGTCCATCTCGCGCAGCAGATCGGCAAAGCCGACGATGTGCCTCAGCGGCGCACGCAGATCGTGCGACACCGTGTACGAAAAGCCTTCGAGCTCCTGGTTCGCGCGGCCGAGTTCCAGCGCGAGCTGCGCCAGTTCTTCGGCGCGCCCGAGCACGATGCCGAGCAGCGCGGTGCGAAATTCGCCGGCGATTTCGAGCTCGGCCTGCCGCCACGGCGACGAGCGGCCGCGCACGGTTTCTGTCCATGTTTCGAAGCTCTCGCGCGGCGATAGCGACGCCGACAGCGACGACAGTTTTGTGCGCGGGTCGCCCGCCCATTTGAGCGTGCGCACGACCTCCGCGCGAAACCAGATCACGTAGTTGCGAAACAGCTTCGAGATGGACAGCGCGAGCATGCCCGCGTACTCGGCGTTCGCCGGGCGTCCCCAGGCATGCGCGAGATCGTCGGTCGACCAGATGTCGTCGCTTTGCGTGTCGAGCCACGCGACGAGTTGCTCGATGGTCGCTCCGTCGGGGGCGTTGCTGATGGGCACGATGCGTCCGTCGAACACGATCGCCGCGCCCGTCGAATTGGTCAGCGCGAGCAGTTCGCGCGGATCGTTCGTGAGCGCGTCGATGAAGTGATCGGTGTTCGCCATCGTCGCGAGCAGGCGCGACTGGCGGCGGCGCAGTTCGAGCCGGTGCTCGGCTTCCGCGTAATCTTCCTTCGCTTCGACTTGCAGCGACAGCACCTGCGCGATGTGCTCGCATGCGGTGCGCACTTCGAAAGGCGGCACGCGCGCGCTCGCGTGGTGGCATGAGATTAGCCCCCACAGCTTGCCGCGCACGACGATCGACATCGACATCGACGACCATGTGCCCATGTTCTTCATGTATTGCACGTGCACGGGAGACACGCTGCGCAGCGACGCGTAAGTGAGATCGGTCGGCGCGTGCGTGACAGGATTCAGTGCCGGCACGAGCGGGGCGGGCGCGTAGTCCGCATCGGCGATCAGGCGGATGCGGTTGCGCACGTAGAGCGCGCGCGCTTGCGGCGGAATATCGGAGCCGGGAAAGCGCTGGTCCATGTACGACGGGTAGCCTTCTTCGAGCGCTTCGGCGATCACGTGGCCGTTGCCTTCGTCGTCGAAGTCGTAGACGAGCGTGCGCCCATAGCCCGTGATGCGCTGCACCTCCTGCGCGGCGAGTGCGGCCAGATCGGCGACGCTGTGTACTTCCTGCAAGCGGTTGATGAAGGTGCGCACCAGCGGATACATCGACGAGAACACATCGGCCGTGCCGCGCGCCGGTTCCAGTTCGACGAAGGCGATGCCCTGATAGCGATGCACGACGATGGCGAGCGGCGAGCGATGTGCGTCGTGCTGCGCGGCGCGGCGCGGGTCGTCGATCGAGCCGACATAGAGCGGCACGCCTTCCGTATCGAGCGATGCGAGCGCGGTAATGGCCAGCGACGCTGCTTCGCCGAGCACGCCTGACAAGGGCTTGCCGAGCACTTCGTCGAGCGGCGTTTGCACGAGTGACGCAACGTTCTCGCTGACCTGAATGACGATGCCGTCGTCCGTCACACAGAAGAGAAAACCATGCGGCTGGATGCCGCCCGGAATATGGATCGGTTCGCGGGCGCAATCGACCATCGCGCGTTCCATGTCTGCGGTGGGCTCTTCGTTGACGCGCGATACGTTCGACATGCTTTCTCCATGTGACGGTCGCGTCATTCTCGCATACGCGTTGCGGGTTCTGCGCGCAGGCACTTGCGGGATTTCGTTGACCTGTCAGGCACAACGATTGCTAAAGGTATATGGTTGTTGTGTGCACGCAGACATCACGCGCCACGCCCGTCCAATTCGCCTGAGGAACACAACTATGCCAACCGATTCCCGCATTTCCGAGGGCTTGCCGTTTCCACTCGGCGCGACCTGGGATGGCAGAGGCGTCAATTTCGCGCTCTTTTCCGCGCATGCGACGAAGGTCGAGTTGTGCCTGTTCGACGATGAAGGAAAGAAGGAACTCGAACGGATCGAACTGCCCGAGTACACCGACGAAGTGTGGCATGTGCACATGGCAGGCCTGAAGCCGGGCACGGTATATGGCTATCGCGTGCATGGTCCGTATGAGCCCGAGGCCGGTCATCGCTTCAATCCGAACAAGCTGCTGCTCGATCCGTATGCGAAGGCGCATGTCGGGTCGTTGCGCTGGGACCCGTCGCTGTTCGGCTATACGCTCGAAACGGAAGACGATCTCACGTTCGACGAGCGCGACAGCGCGTCGTTCATGCCGAAGTGCCAGGTGGTCGACCAGACGTTCAACTGGACACATCCGACGCGCGTGCGCGTACCGTGGGATCGCACGATCGTCTACGAGACGCATGTGCGTGGCTATACGAAGATGCATCCCGGTGTGCCAGAAAAGATGCGTGGCACCTTCGACGGCCTGGCGCAGAAAGCCGTGATCGACCATATCAAACGCGTGGGCGTGACGACGCTCGAACTGTTGCCCATTCATTCGTTCGTCAACGATTCATACCTGCTCGACAAAGGGCTGACGAACTACTGGGGGTACAACACGATCGGCTTTTTCGCGGCCGATCCGCGTTACTTCGCGCGCGGCCCCGGCGTGATCGAAGAGTTCAAGGAGATGATCGACCGGCTGCACGACGCCGGTCTCGAACTGATACTCGACGTCGTGTACAACCACACGGCCGAAGGCAACGAACGTGGGCCGACGCTGTCGTTTCGCGGCATCGACAACGCGTCGTACTACCGGCTGATGCCTGAAGAAAGCCGCTATTACATCAACGATACAGGCACGGGCAACACGCTGAATCTCTCACACCCGCGCGTGCTGCAGATGGTCACGGACAGCCTGCGCTACTGGGTGACGGAGATGAACGTCGACGGCTTCCGCTTCGATCTCGCGACCATCCTCGGGCGTGAGCCGTATGGTTTCGATGAAGGCGGCGGCTTTCTGGACAGTTGCCGGCAGGACCCGATCATCTCCAGCGTGAAGCTGATCGCCGAACCTTGGGACTGCGGTCCGGGCGGCTATCAGGTGGGTGGCTTCCCGCCTGGCTGGGCCGAATGGAACGATCGCTTTCGCGACACGGTGCGCTCGTTCTGGAAGGGCGACGAAGCGTCCGCCGCCGATCTCGCCAAACGCCTCACCGCTTCAGGCGATTTCTTCAACCGACGCGGCAGACGCCCCTGGGCGAGCGTGAACTTCATCACCGCGCACGACGGCTTCACACTGAATGATCTCGTCTCGTACAACGAGCGCCATAACGAGGCGAACGGAGAAGACAACAACGACGGTCATAGCGACAACCGCTCATGGAATTGCGGTGAGGAAGGGCCATCCGACGACGTCGAAATCATCGCATTGCGCGAGCGCCAGAAACGCAATCTGCTCGCGACGCTGCTGTTTTCGCAAGGCACGCCGATGGTGCTTGCAGGCGATGAATTCGGCCGCACGCAGAAGGGCAATAACAACGCGTATTGCCAGGACAACGAGGTCAGCTGGATCGATTGGGCGGGTATCGACGACAACGGCCGCGCGCTCACGGAGTTCGTGCGCAAGCTGACGACGCTGCGCCACGCGTTACCCGTGCTGAGGCGCAATCGCTTTCTCACGGGCGAGATGCGCGAAGACATCGGCGTGATGGATGTGAAATGGCTGAGTCCCGTCGGCGTCGTGCTGACGGACGAGCAATGGGACGATTCGGCGATGCGCTGCTTCGGCCTCGTGATCGACGGGCGTGCGCAGGCGAGCGGTATCCGGCGTCCGGCCTCCGACGCGACGCTGTTGCTCGTCATCAACGCGTATCACGACGTCGTCGACTTCATGTTGCCGGAGATACCGGGCAGCGATCAGTGGAGCTGCATGATTGACACGAATGCGCCGGAGCGCGACGAATTGCCCGATTTCGGATCGGGCGATGTGTATCAGGTGACGGGCCGTTCGCTGTTGCTGTTCTCGTTGCATGCAAAGGGCGAGACGAAGCGGATCTTCCAGCGGCTCGAAGAGCGTTTGACGGCGTGAGCTTTCTTGAAGGCGCGATTTTGTCGGCGTAGTGGCGGACCTGAGAGGAAGTGGCAGTGAAAAAAGAAAAACGGACCTCTTCGCGAGAAGAGGTCCGTTGCTATTTGACGTTGCCCGCGAATTTCGGATCCCTTAACTGAGCGGAGATTATGCCACCCGTTGATTCTGGGCGGCGTACCAGTCCTGCTCGAATTGCATCGGGCTGACGTAGCCCAAGGTCGAGTGCAAGCGCGAATGATTGTAGAAGCTCAACCAGTCGATTACCTCGTCCATGGCGTCGCGACGCGTTGCAAAGCGTTGGCCAAGGATGCGGGCTCGCTTGAGCGATCCCCACAGGCTTTCGGTCGGCGAGTTGGAGTCCGCAGACAACTGCGCCCGTAAGTGACGCTGGAAGCCGACGTTTTCAGGTAACTCATCCGTACCACCCCC